>QCDO01000004.1 GCA_003278735.1 Prochlorococcus sp. AG-355-J09 | reverse complement strand
AGCAAAATAAATCCTTCAATTCTTGTGATTTCCCCTTTGCTCCAGAAAATTGGTAAGCATGCAAAGGTAGTTAAAACCATAAAAGGTAAGTCAACTTTTATTAGACTCTGTTCAATTACTAAACCTTTAAATCCTGAAAAAATACTGCAACTTCCAAGGATTAAAAGTTGATTGAGTAAATTACTTCCTATTACATTCCCAATCGCAAGATCTGTTTTGCCTTTAAATGCAGCAATTATTGAAGTTACTAATTCTGGTAAAGATGTCCCAGTTGCGACGATAGTTAAACCAATAACAATTTCATTTACGCCCAAAAGAGTAGCGAGCGTTTGAGAACCATTTACTAAAATATTTGAACCAAAGCTTAAAAGAAATATCCCCAATATTAACTTTAGTAAAATATTCACTTTCCCTTTATGGTTATCTTTTAATTCCTCTATCTCTGGTTCAGCATCTTTTGTCTCCTCTCCTTTCTCATTGATGGTATTGATTTCCCATATTGTATTTAAGATTAAACAAAATATTAGAAATATCCCTGCTTGCAATGTTAATAAGCCTGTTGATGACATAGCCCAAACTGCACAAGAAATTGCCATTAAAAGAGGCACATCTCTTCTAACTATTCTGCTTTTTACTTTAAGAGGTGTTATCAATGAGCTTATGCCCAAAACAACGAGAACATTAAAAATATTGCTTCCAATTACATTGCTTGCCGCAAGCGAATCACTGCCTTTTAAAATTGAACTCAAACTTACCAATAACTCAGGAGAGCTTGTTCCAAGAGAAACAACTGTCAAACCAATTACTATTTGAGGTATTCCTAAAATTAATGATAAAAATATGGCTCCTTGAATAAAGAACTCTCCTCCAGCAAAAAGTAGAATTACGCCTAAAAATATTTCTATTATTGGAAATAAAAATTCACTCATATTTAGGATTTAATTTAGATAATAAAAATTTTTATAATTGGTTAATAACTATCCTCGAATATCTACAATTTATTGTCAATTTTAATTTGCTGTTAAAATTGATTAAATAGAAAAAATTTTGAAGACTTTAAACATAATAAAACCTGATGATTGGCATTTACATTTAAGAGAAGGTCTTGTATTAAAAAATATCATTCAGTTTACTTCGGAATATTTTGGAAGAGCTATTGTTATGCCAAATACTAAAAGTCCCATAACATCAATCAATAGCGCTATTTCTTACAGGAAATCTATTGTTGAAGCGCTACCAGAAAGTTCTAAGTTTGAACCATTAATGACAATTTATCTTACAGATGACACTGATAAAGGAGAACTAATTAATGGTTTTAAAAATAATGTTTTTTTTGCTGCAAAATTATATCCAGCTAATGCCACAACAAATTCCAGTCATGGAGTTAGGAAAATAGAAAATCTATATAAGATTTTTGAATTAATGCAAGATTCTGGAATGCCTCTTTTAATTCATGGGGAAGTGACTGATTCTAAAGTAGATGTATTCGATAGAGAAGAAGTTTTTATAGATAAAGAACTTTCTCAAATAACCAAAAGATTTCCAAAATTAAAAATCGTTCTAGAACATATAACCACCTCTTACGCAGTGGATTTTGTGCAAGAAAATAATATTGGGGCTACTATTACTCCGCATCATTTGCATATAAATAGAAATGCAATGTTTTTTGGAGGCTTAAATAGTGATTTTTACTGCTTACCAGTTGCTAAGAGGGAAAATAATAGACTCGCTTTAAGGAGAGCGGCAACAAGTGGGGAAAAATGTTTTTTCTTGGGGACTGACTCTGCTCCACACCTTAGGAAGTGGAAGGCATTTTGTGGATGTGCAGGCATTTTTAATTCGCCAGTAGCAATAGAAAGCTATTTAACAGTTTTCGAAGAGGAGGATGCTCTAGATAATTTTGAAAAGTTTGCAAGTTTGAATGGCCCTTATTTTTATAATGTCCCACCAAATAAAGAAAAATTAAAATTAGTCTCTAGACCTAACAAAATTAAAGAATATATTGATGTTGTTGAAGAAAAAAATATTGTCGGACAAATAAAACCATTTCATGCAGGTGAAACTTTACAATGGCAAGTAGAAGGATTAGTAAATTAATAAAATTAGATTTAATCTGACAATTAAAAGTGTAAATATTCCAATTTTTCTTGGTTAAATGGGTTACTTTCAGCTACGATTAGAAAGCACAAATTCCTTTGGGAGTGTGGCGGAATTGGTAGACGCGCCGGACTTAAAATCCGTCGAGCGATTTAGCTCGTGGGGGTTCAAGTCCCCCCACTCCCATTACTTAATTATTTATTTTTAGTTCTGACGATAACTTCCAATAGTTGTTATGTTTTAACTAAGCAACCATAAATTAAAATGGATAGTTTTTTCAATAATTCATTCGCTACTTTAATTGCTTATATCGGAATTATTTCCACCTATTTATTGGTTATCCCATTGTTACTATTTTACTGGATGAATAATAGATGGAATATTATGGGCAAATTTGAAAGATTAGGAATTTATGGCCTTGTATTTCTTTTCTTTCCAGGTTTAATTTTATTTTCTCCATTTTTAAATCTCAGATTAAAGGGAAGTGGTAAAGGGTAAATAATTGACTAAAGGAAAAGTTATCCAAATAGGTTTATTTATTTCATTAATAGGATTAATTAGTTATAAATTTGCTCCGCAAATTGGGATCGACAATTTTACAGCCACTACTCTCTCAAGTTGTATCTTGATTTTGATTGTTATTACTTGGGTCACATCTTATGTTTATAGAGTTGTAAATGGAAAAATGACTTTTATGGAACAAAGGAAGCGTTATAGAGAAGAGTATGAAAAAGTTGTTAATGATAAACTAGAAACCAAATTCAACTCATTGTCAAAGGAAGAGCAACAAAAACTAATGGAAGATTTAGAAAAAAATCCATAAATTTTTCATAAAAAAATATCTAAAACCATGGAAGATAACAAAATGCAAATTACCAAAAATGAATCTTTATCTAAGGTAGATGAGATGTTTTCTGAGTTAAAAAATAATAAAAAATTAGCTTTGATGCCTTTTATAATGGCCGGGGATCCCAATATTGAAATAACGTCTGAGATCTTATTAAAGTTACAAGAAAATGGAGCTGACCTTGTTGAATTAGGTATCCCTTACAGTGACCCACTTGCAGATGGACCTGTTATTCAAGTGGCGGCCTCTCGCGCCTTAAAGTCAGGCACTAGCTTGAGAAAAGTAATTACTCTTTTAGAGTCTTTAAAAGATAAATTAAATATTCCCATCATCCTTTTTTCTTACTTAAATCCATTACTATGTTTTGGCTTTGAAGAGTTTTGTGAGATGGCATCTAATGCTGGAGTTTCTGGCATAATAGTTCCTGATCTCCCTTTAGAGGAAGCTTATAAATTTTCTAAAATAGTAAGTAGCCATTCTATGGACTTAATTTTATTGGTAGCTCCAACTACTCCTTTTGAAAGAATGAAAAAAATATCAGATCATACAAAAGGCTTTACTTATTTAGTAAGTGTTACAGGTGTCACTGGTGAGAGAAACAAAATGGAAAATAGAGTAGAAAGTCTTATCTCTAAATTAAAAGATGTAAATAGCAATCCAATTGCTGTTGGTTTTGGAATATCCACTCCAGAACATGTTAATAAAGTTCGTGAGTGGGGAGCGGATGGGGTAATTATTGGGAGTGCATTTGTAAAACGAATTTCTAGTTCAAGTGAAAAAGATGTTGTCGATCATGTTGGTGAATTTTGTAAAGAAATGCGTTTAGCTGCTGATCAAAAAAAATACAAAGATAATTAATTAAAAGAATTATTTATAGAAAATTAATTGAAAATGTTATTACCAATTTATTATTGTTGTTGTCTTTAAGATTCTTCTGTAGGTAATAATCTGATTTGTTTTTTCCCGAGCTTAATTTCGAATTCATCACCTGCCTTTAAATCAAGAAGTGCTGTATATGCTTTCCCAATCAGAAGATTTCCATTGCCTTGAACTGTAGCTATATAACTAAGTTTTCTTCCACCTTTCCCAATACCTGCAACTCCAGAATCACCAAGATTAACCCCTTTTGCTTCTAAAAGTGCTTCATAAAATGCGGTAAAGTTTAAGCGTTCACCTCCTTTTTTCTTTGTTGAAACATATCCACAAGCCCGAACTAGGTCTGATTTGCTAGCATCACCAAGTTCTTTAACTTTTGCAAGGAGATCGCTACCAGTTAGCATAATTAATTATTTGAAAGAAAGTTGTATTTAATAACATAGCAATTTGCGTGTAAAATATGCAATTATTTAGGATATATTTATTCAATAATTTATATTTAAAAATGGAAAAGTTTGTAGTTTTTGGAAGGTACTGTGAAGATGCAATTTTTAAGAGAGAACCATTTCGTGAACAACATCTTAATAGACTTAAAAACTTAAAAGATCGCGATATTCTTGTTACATTAGGGCCAACAAAATGTACCAAATATTTGTTTGGAATTTTTAATTCTAATGATGTAAATGAGTTGAAAGATCTCATTGAGGAGGATATTTATTGGAAAAAAGGGATATGGATTAATTATGATATTTATCCCTGGATTCAGGCTTTTTAATTATGGCTTATGAAAAAATTTAGTAATTACTAACTATTAATTAAAAGAGTTAATTATAGTGAAAGTACATAATATTCTTGCTTCAATAATTCAATTATTTATCATATTTAGTAGTTAAAAAGATATTTATTTAAGGGTTGGTTTTAAGAGGTTATATCATTTTTTTACTAAAAATATAATATTTTGAATGATATCTATTTATTAGTATCTTGATTTATCTGGTTTACTAATGAGTCGATATCTAATTGATTATATGGTGTTGTTTGTTTTGTTTCTCGATAATCGTTCTTGATATTGTTTAACCATTTTTGCTCAATCTTTATAAGATTTTTTGCAATATTGTACATGCCGCCTTTTTTATATAATTCTTTAATTTTGAGAATAATCTCGGAGGTTCTGCTCGATTTAATATTTAATTCATTTGCCAAGTCTTTTTGGGTAAATCCATACGATTTTAACCAATCTTTAATGAAGGAGACGATTTCTTTTTCTTCCTGTATAGATAATTTACTCATTCAATAAAAAGGAAATAACTTATTAAGCTTATTCTCTGCTCTTGATCTTATTGAAGGAGTCATGTATTTGCTCCATATACTCAGTACTGCTGTGAGGGCTACGAAATCATCACTAAAACCAACTAAAGGCATAAAGTCAGGGAAAAGATCAAATGGCATAATTAAATATGCTAGTGCAGCCATTAATGAAACTCTTACTTGTGCTGGAGTAGAAGGATCTAAAGCCATCTCCAAAACTTCTAAGGCAGGCTTGGCAATAGTTCTTCCTGCTTGAATAAGAATCTTGATAATGATATTTTCATCAAATGTTGAACTCTCTAAAACTTCAGCATCATAGATTTTCTCTTGGGTTTTGTAATTCTCTTTCATCCTTAATAAATAAAATTTAAATATTTTTAATGGAATTTTTAGCTAATACTATCAACTAATCCATTCTGTATTCCTGCTTTTCTAAGTTTTCTTAAAGCACGTTGAACAACTTGTCGGCAATATTCCCTGCTACAACTCATATGTCTTGCAACTTCAGCTAAAGTTCTCCATTCATTTGAGCCGTCTAAACCAAATCTTAGGCTTACTATCTTTCTTTCTTTCTCAGTTAAATTTGCTTTATCTAATAACTTCCATGCCGATGCTGTCCTTTCGGCTAATTCGGCTAATTCCATTGGGGGAGTTTGATCACTTGGAAGAATATCAACTAACTCGGAAGGATCTGATTTTGATTTAACGGTACCTTGGAGACTAACAGTTATGCTTCTCAACTCGCAAGAAAGAAGTTCGTCAATTTCCTCTTTGGTTATTTTCATTTCCTCAGCTAGCTCATCACTATTGGGTGGAATACCCTTAAGTTGCATAAGCTTTGATTTTGCTGATCTTAGTTTTGTAAGTTTTTCATTAATGTTAACAGGGATCCTTATAGTTCTACTTTGGGTTGATAATGCTCTATTTAATCCTTGTCTAATCCACCAATACGCATAGGTAGAAAATCTATGTCCTCTAGATGGATCATATTTTTCTACTGCTCTTGTAAGACCTAATGTCCCCTCCTGAATTAGGTCCAGTAATTCTAATCCTTTCCCTTGGTATCTCTTGGCAAGGTTGACAACTAGTCTTAGGTTGGCTGTTATCATCTCGTTTTTAGCTTTTTCACCAACTTTGATCTTTTTTCTTTCAGCTTCGGAATATTCACAAGCAGGACCTTTCCCTCCAGCCTCTTGACATCTATTAAGAAGCACAACCATTTCTTGGACTTTCCTGCCCATTGTGAGTTCTTTTTCTGGAGTCAAAAGTTGATGACGACCTATTTCACCAAGAAAATCGCTTAATGAACTCACGATTTACCTCATTGTTAATATATTCAACTTATAGTCAATTCAGTAATAAGCCATACATGTAATAATTAATTAATAATTTATTAATAATTATTAATTAGTTAATTAACATTTTTTTTCAAATTTTTAGTTTAAGAAAAAATATAAACTGTAAATTTTAATTATTTAATTTTTTCTTCTTGATTCTAGAACAGCAAGTACATCTCTCCACTCAACGCCTTTATGCATAAGGGCTACTTGCAGATGATAAATTAAATCAGCAGCTTCATTTGAGATTGAATTTTTATCATTATCTTTGCAAGCCATTATAAATTCTGCAGATTCCTCTCCTATCTTTTTCAAAATAGTATTACTGCCTTTTGTTAATAAATGATTTGTGTAACTTTTTTCTGATGGATTTATTGATCTTTCGTTAATTGTATTGAATAATTCAGAGCAAATATTTGAGAAGGGAGTTGTTTTTTTCTCTTTTTTATCACTTTCATTAATTTGTATTTCGTTGAAAAAACAACTTTTTTCCCCTGTGTGACATGCTCCTGAACCATTTTGTTCAATCAAAAGGATCAGTGCATCATTATCGCAGTCGAATCTTATCCCTTTAAGTATTTGGGTACTTCCACTTGTGGCTCCTTTTCTCCAAATTTCGGATCTTGATCTACTCCAATAATGAACGTTTTTGGTTTCTAGTGTCATTGTCAAAGATTCTTTGTTCATCCAAGCAAGCATAAAAATTGATCCGTCAAGCCAATCTTGTGCTATTGCAGGGATTAATCCATAATTATCAAAGCGTATATCCTCTACCGAAAAATTAGTTGAATAAGTCATTATGTTCGTTATGTTAAATCGTACTCAATGTGTTTTATTAAAAAATATCCTAACAGTTAATTGATGTATATTCATTCTCTGAAATTTTCATGCAGCAAAAGTTACGAGGATTTTCCCTGTTCGCATAGGCAATGGCGCCATGAAGGCCACTGCAGATTTGTGCATGGATATTCAAGATCATTCACCTTTTGGTTCACTGCAAAAAAATTAGACCTAAATGGTTTTGTTGTCGATTTTTCAAGTCTAAAGCCCCTAGAAAATAGACTAAAGGAGCAATTTGACCATACTTTTTTGATAAATAAAGATGACCCTTTGCTGAATTACTGGGAAAAATTAAATGACTTAGATGCTTTAGATCTGAGAATTATGGATAATGTAGGTATGGAGTTCACTTCTGAATTGATTTGGAGATGGGCTAATGAATACTTACAGGATAAGGATAAGGGCAGAACATGTTGTTGGAAAACAGAATCAAAAGAAAATAAATCTAATAAAGCAAGTTATGAGGAAATTCCTGATTGGTTCAAATCTTAGATTAAAGTTGTTTAGTTTAAAGTCACATAGCATTCTTTAATTTAGATCTCTAATCAACAATTATCTCTCCATCAAGCAGATAAATATAAATCTCGTCTTTATTAAGATAATGATTATTCAATATATTATTTGAAATTTTTGTTTCAATTTGTTTTTGAATAATTCTTTTTAAAGGCCTTGCACCATAGGCATGATCGAAGCTATTTTCGACAAGTTGGTTAATTACCTCATCAGTAATTTTGAAGTTTAAGTTTTTTTTGTTAATCCTTTTTTCTAAATGTTGAAGCTGGATTTTTGCAATTTCTTTTATATCATTTAATTCTAAATTATTAAAAATAACTATTTCATCAAGTCGATTTAAAAACTCAGGCTTGAAAAATTTTTTAATTTCATTATTTACAACTTTTTTAATTTCATTTGTATCTTCTTTTCTAACTGATAAATCATTTATTGATTGACTTCCTAAATTACTAGTAAGAACAATGATTGAATTTTTGAAATTAATTGTACGACCTTGACCATCAGTAATGATGCCATCATCAAGAACCTGTAAAAGAATATCTAAAATATCTTTGTGAGCTTTTTCTATTTCATCTAGAAGTATCAATGAATAAGGATTTTTGCGTACAGCTTCAGTTAGTTGACCGCCTGATTCGAAACCTAAATATCCAGGAGGCGCTCCTATAATTTTGCTCACTGAATGTTTTTCCATATATTCAGACATATCCAGTCTTGTAATTGAGGAATTTGAATCGAATATAATTTTGGCTGTTACTTTACTTAGCTCTGTTTTCCCAACACCAGTTGGACCTAAAAAGAGGAAACTCGCTAATGGCTTGCTTGGATCATTTAGACCAGTCCTTGATCTCTTAATGGAATCTGCAACAGCCCTAATTGCACTATCTTGACCAATAATTTTCTCTTTAAGGATTGACTCTAGGCTCAAGAGTTTATCTTTTTCTGACTGGTTTAAGTTCTGTACTGGAATAGAGGTCCACTTTGAGACAACTTCTGCAATATCATCAAAAGTTACCTCTTGTCTTAAAAGACTTGTATCTCCATTTTTTTGGGAATTTACCAAGGACTCACTTTTTTCTTTCAATTTTTTTTGCAAAGAATTTAAAGTTCCAAATTCTAATTCTGCTGCTTTGTTGAGGTCAAAACTCCTTTTGGCTTGATCTATTTGTAATTGGATGGATTCAATTTCTTCTTTTATGGTGCTAATCTCATCAATTTCATCTTTTTCTTTTTTCCATTGAGCGCCTAATTCTGCCTGTTTATCTTTAAGGGATATAAGTTCATTATTGATTTTTTTTAATCTTTCTAAAGAAGAATCATCTGTTTCTCTTTTTAAAGATAATTTTTCCATCTCAAACTGCAGAACTTTTCTATCAATTTCATCAATTTCTTCAGGTTTGGAAGTTATGACCATATTTAATCTTGAGGCTGCTTCATCGATAAGATCTATTGCTTTGTCAGGAAGAAATCTATCGTTAATATATCTTTCGCTAAGGGTTGCAGCAGCAACTAAAGCGTTGTCAGAAATTCTCACACTATGATGAACTTCGTATCTTTCTCTCAATCCTCTTAATATTGATACAGTATCATCTATTGAAGGAACATCAATTTTTATTTTCTGAAATCTTCGTTCTAGAGCAGGATCTTTTTCTATATTTTGTTTGTGTTCAATAATAGTTGTAGCACCTATACATCTAAGTTCTCCTCTTGCAAGCATTGGTTTTAATAGGTTGCTCGCATCTAAAGAACCTCCGCTAGCACCAGCTCCAACAACTGTATGAATTTCATCAATAAAAAGAATGATCCTACCGTCAGATTCTTTAACTTTCTTCAGGACATTTTTTATTCTTTCTTCAAATTCTCCGCGATATTTTGCCCCAGCTATAAGTGAACCCATATCTAATGAAATTAGTTGCCTATCTTGTAGGGCAGAAGGTACATCGCCATTAATAATTCTTTGAGCCAACCCTTCAACAATGGCCGTTTTACCAACTCCAGGTTCTCCAATAAGGACAGGATTATTTTTAGTTCTTCTACTCAATATTTGAATTGTTCTTCTAATCTCTTCATCCCTACCAATAACTGGGTCTAAAATACCATCTCGTGCAGATTGAGTTAGATCAATACCATATTTGCCCAAAGACTTATTAGAAGTATCAAATTCGTTTTTTACGGCTGGATCTGACTTCATTCTCTTTATAGTTTCAAGAAATTCTGGAATGCTTTTTTGATTTAAAATTTGGAGTCCATACTTATCATCATAAGTGAAACCGTAAACTAAGTGTTCTGTTGATATCACTACATCATTTAAAGTATTTTTGATATCATTCGCTTTTAAAAATATTTTGTGAAGAGTATCACCAATATATAAATTATCTTGTTTATCTTTCATTTTTGCCTTCAAATTTAACGAAGACATTATTTCTTTCTCAATCTCTTGGATATTTACATTATTTTTTTTTAAGATTATATTTGTTAGAATATCCTGTTTTATAAGAGCTAAAAATAAATTGTCAGAATCTACATTTTGTTGATGATTTTTATAAGCAATTTCTTTGGCCAAAATAAAACAGCTCCAAGCAGAATTTGAAAATTCGCTTGGAACTATTTTCATCAATCATATAATAATTATGAATGCAGAAGTATTAAGTAAAAAAGTACTTAAAAATTAAAAGATTTATTCAACAACAACTTTACCAACCATTCCAGCACCTCTATGAGGCTCGCAATAGTAATCATAAGTCCCTACAGTATCAAATGTTTCTTCCCAAGACTCTCCTGGAGCAAAAGCTAGATCTGCATGACTTAATTCCTCATGTCCATCAAAAACTGCATTGTGAGGAGCTAATTTGTTATTGACGAATTTAACTGTATCACCAGCGCTAATGGTCACAGTACTTGGTTCAAATGCAAGCATTCCAGCATCTGTACCAAGTTTTACTTCAACAGTCTTAGCTGAAACTGATGAAATTCCTAGACCTAGAGTTAAAACTATTGCGAATAACCCTGCAAAGATTGAACGTAACATAATAAAAAATTGCTTATTTATATATATTACAAGGCTTTGGGAGCCTAACTGTGAGATTTTTAATTGTTATTACAGCTTGGTAACTTTGATAACCTCAAAATATCATTTAGTGATTTCGCATAACTTTTAAGTTTGAAAGTCTCGGGATTAGTTATGGGAACATGATTAAAGTCATATTTCTTGATACTGAAGCTATCCCAAGCGGTGGTTTGGATGGGAAGAATTCTTAATAATATTTTTAGAATTTTTTTTGTAAGGGGTATCGCAAAATATCTCCTCATATTGTTTCTTTTTAAAAGTGTAATTATGGCATGATCAATTGAAATAAATTTTTGACCTAGGACAAATTTTCTAAAGCCTTTATATTGCTCCTTTTTATGATTTTTAATTAGAAATCCACAAATTTGAGCGATATCATTTGCGTGTATAAAGTGAAATTTTGAATCGATTTTTAAAAATCTTGCTAACCAAAGCCATTTCCCGATTTCTTTCAATCCACTAGTTAAATAACTTACAGGATATTTACTTTTTTTTCCAAGATTTCCTCCAAAAACCAAGGTAGGGAAAACAGCGAAAGTTTTCTCTGCAAATGAGCTTTTTCTAAGTCTCTGGAAACATTCGTATTTTGTTTGAATATACTCTGTTCCATAAATCAATGATTCCCTCATTAATTCTGTTTGGGGATCAAGAATGCTAGCTGTTGAGAAATAAATAATCCTTTCTAACTTTTCAATATCAAGCATTTCAAGTAATTCTTCAAAAGCTTTAATGTTTACCTCATAGGCTCTTTTTGGATCTCCCCAAGCTGTAGCAGTATGTATTAGGTAATTAATTTGACTAATTTCCTCTTTATATCTACGTGATTCCCTTATATCACAGACCATTAACTTGACTTTTTTATTTTCTTGAACAGAAATTGGTAACTTACTTTTGTCTCTTACCATGAGATAAAGCCTGAAGTTTGTGTTTTTTAAAAACCAATTAACTAAATATTGGCCAACACATCCATTCGCTCCTGTGATTAGTAAGTTTTTATATGCCAAGACTTTGACTAGTAAGTGAGTTTTTTCCCATGTTCAAAAAATGTTTGAGCATTTTCTTCTGGAGTCCCAGGTAAAATTCCATGACCCAAATTAAGAATATATTTCCTGTCTTTAATTTTATTGAAAGTATTATCTATCCTTTCTTTTATTGATTCTTTGTTTCCGAATAAAATGCCTGGGTCAACATTACCTTGAATTCCTATCCCACTAGGGATTCTTTTACAAGCCTCTTCAATATCTACTGTCCAATCTAATGAGATTATATCTACTCCAGTTTTTGCCATTCTTTCTATAACACCAGCACTTCCTGAAATATAAAGTATTACTGGTGTTTCAGGGTATTCTGCTTTTACAATGTCAACAACTTTTTTTTGATAAGGCCCAGCAAAGATATCGTAATCTTGTGGGCTTAGTTGGCCTGCCCATGAATCAAAAATTTGTACTACTTGAGCTCCAGATTTTATTTGATATTTAAGATATTCACCAATAGATTTTGCAAAATGATCAAGAAGTTTATGAAGTAAATCTGGTTCTTTAAAAGCCATTGATTTTATTAAAGAGTAATTTTTACTGCTTTTACCTTCAACTACATATGCAGCAAGAGTCCAAGGTGCGCCAACAAAACCTAAAACTGTTGCCTCATTATTCACATCTTTTTTTAGCGAAGAAAGAACTTGCCCAACAAAACTTAAACTCTCACTTGGATTTAATTCTTTCAAATTTTCTACCTGGTTAAGAGTTCTTATTGGGTCCTCAATTATTGGACCTTTACTTTCTATTATTTCAAAGTTTATGCCCATCCCTGGAAGAGGTGTGAGAATATCTGAAAAAAGGATCACACCATCCGGTTTGAAAGCATGAAAAGGCTGCATTGAAATCTCATATGATAATTCTGGATTCTCAGACCTCTCTCTAAAGCTTGGGTAACGCTCCCTTAAATCTCTATAGATTTTCATATATCTTCCTGCTTGCCTCATCATCCATACTGGAGGCCTATTTACTTTTTTACCTAATGCGGCAGAGAGTAGTAGTGGTAAATTTTCACCCATTTTTCAATTCAATATGTTTTTAAAAAAAAATTTTTTAAAATTCCAACTTAAAAATCTTACAATGCTAAGCCGAGCAAAAGCGTTATATGAACATTTATATGAAACACTAAGTTAAATGAGCCTTATTATTTTATTGATTGATGTTTGAAGATACTCACGCTTAATGGGGGCAAAGCAAGTTCTAGAGCATTTTGATAATCATGAATATTGTAATTTATAGTTTCTTTACCTCCCATATTTCCTTTATTACTGCCTCCATATCTAGATCCATCTGAATTAAATATCTCCTTATAAAATCCTTCTACTGGAACACCTACTTTATATGAACCATGAGTATTAGGTGTAAAGTTGGCAACTACAACAAGCCACTCATTGGTGTCGTTTTCTCTTCTCATGAAGCTTATAACCGAATTAGATTTGTCATTACAATCAATCCATTGAAATCCATAAGGATCAAAGTCGTTTTTCCATAACGCAGGTTCATTTTTATAAAGTACGTTTAGGTCATCAATCAAATTTCTGATACCTTTATGAGGCTCAAATTCTAGTAACTCCCATTGCAGATCATCCCATACATTCCATTCTTGTCTTTGCCCAAATTCCATTCCCATAAATATCGTTTTTTTTCCAGGGTGGGTCCACATATAAGTTAGTAAAGCTCGAGTATTTGCAAATTTCTTCCAGTCATCGCCAGGCATTTTATGCAAAAGATGACTCTTCCCATGGACAACCTCATCATGACTAAGAGCAAGCATAAAGTTCTCTGTATAGTTATATGTTATTGAGAAAGTTACACTATTTTGATGGAATTGCCTAAACCAAGGATCTATCTCAAAATAATCGAGCATATCGTGCATCCATCCCATATTCCATTTCAAATTAAATCCTAATCCTCCAATGTCAGTTGGTTTGGTAACCATTGGCCAAGTTGTTGATTCTTCAGCTATTGAAAGTGCGCCTGGGAAATGTTGGAAGAGTACATGATTAGCCTGTTGAAGAAATTTAACGGCTTCAATATTTTCATTCCCACCATTTTCATTGGGTATCCATTCTCCATCTGGACGTAGATAATCTCTGTAAAGCATTGAAGCTACAGCATCTACTCTTATGCCATCAATATGAAACTCCTCAAACCAATAAACGAGATTGGCTACTAAGAAATTTCTTACTTCGTTTCTGCTGTAATTAAATATTAGGGTTCCCCATTCTTTGTGTTCACCTATTCGTGAATCTCCATGTTCATAAAGATGACAACCATCAAAAAATGCTAAACCATGCTTATCTTTTGGGAAATGACCAGGCACCCAATCAAGAATTACGCCTATGCCCTCTTCATGACATTTATTGACAAACTCTTTAAATTCATTTGGAGTGCCAAATCTACTTGTTGGTGCATACCAGCCTGTAACTTGGTATCCCCATGAACCATCGAAAGGATGTTCAGATATTGGCATTAGTTCAATATGAGTGAATCCTCTATCTTTTACGTAAGGGATGAGTTTCTCGGTTAATTCTGTATAAGTTAATAATCTTGTTCCAGGTTTTAAATCGGCCGCAGGCACTGGGTCTCTTGAATCACCATTGTGCTCAATATATTTATTATCTGTTGATTCATGGAGCCAACTTCCTAAATGCATTTCATAAACTGAAATTGGCTTGTTAATTTGGCTAGAAGAATCTCTATTTGAAATCCAAGAACTATCGTCCCAATTAAAGTTTTTCAATTTTGAAACTATTGAACCATTTTGAGGTCTTATTTCATGAAAGAAACCATATGGATCAGCTTTCTCATAAATATGACCTTGTTGAGTTCTTATTTCGTATTTATAAGTGTCGCCCTCTTGCATTGTTGGCATGAATAGTTCCCAAATTCCCCCTAATCTTTTTTGCATTGGATGATGTCTTCCATCCCAAGAATTTATATCTCCAATTATCGATATTGATTTTGCATTTGGAGCCCAAATGCAAAACATGACACCTTTTTGATTCTTTTCTTCAATGAGATGCGCTCCCATTTTTTCCCAAATATGATGATGATTACCTTCTGCAAAAAGATGTCTATCAACTTCCCCCATCCACTCTTCTCTATATGACCAAGGGTCATGTTGTGAATGCGTGATCCCTCCTCGTGAAATATTTATTTCGTAATTATGGTTTGGATTTTCAGGAAGGATAGCTTCAAAAAGCCATTTATGGTTTATGCTTTCAGCCTTATAGGTATTGTTTTTAAAATTTATTTTAACTTCGTCAGCTTCAGGCATCCATACCCTAATTATCCATTGTTCTTCATAAAAATGAGGACCTAATATTTTTAATGGATTATCATTGCAACAATTTTCTAGGTTGATAGCTTCTGATTTAATCCAGTCTGCTTGAATTGTTTCGATCATGACTGGTAGATGTTAAGGATTAATAATATCAAATGATTAACCAAAAAAATAATTATTTATTAAAAAAAGGGGTCATTTTCATAAATGTTTTATTAAGGCTAAAACTTAGAGTAATAACTCTATGATTTGCTGAAGGCGCTCCAATATTTCCCTCCCCATATCCAGGATTAATTCCAATAGCGGGATAAGCTGCTGCAGATATGGATAAGCGAAGCTTGCTATCTTTAATCAAACAAATATTTGTTGGCTGCATTTTTATTTGATAAATGCATTCTTCATTTATTTTGGATTTTTTAACCCTTAAGAATCCAGTTGAAAATTGATTTACCTTTTCATTACCTTCTTCAACTAGAGATAAAGCAAGGCAGATATCGAAATCGGGCTGATCACTTTTTACTTGGATCTCTAAGGTAGGAACTCCTGTTAAATGTAGAGCTTCTTTAAAAGAATTGGTTTGAAAAACACCTACATCCAGGCGTTTATCAATAATACTTCTATTAAACTTTCCTGGATTTGGACCTAAATGACCACCGTCAGATGGAGTAGGTCTCCATGGGTCATTTACAATTGTGAACCATCCTGATCCTTTTGATTTTATTGTCAGACTTCCATCCTCAACCTTTACATTTGCTGTGCCATTGCTTTTGAGCCCAAAAATAAATTCAGGGTGAAATTTATTATCTAATTCTTCCCATTTATTTAATGAGATGTTCCATATTTTTTTCTCGTCTTTAAAATTCTGAGAATTAAATTTTTCATCTGATTTTAAATGTTTATCAAAAAATTTTAATAAAGATTCTTGTGATCCCTCCCACCAATTTAAATGGTTTGCATTTCCAATAATAATCTCTGGGTTACCACCAGCTTCTTTAGACTTTTTATAAAGATCAAAAGCACCTTTTAAATGTGGATCCCAAAGTCCACCAATAATTAACATAGGTTTTTTAATCCATGTTGAAATTGGTTTAAATTCTTCAAATGGGCTAGCATTATTTAAATTTTTGAGCCATTCCAAGACAAAGCTATCAGGATCATATTTTTTTAAAGTATCAATTCCTTCCCTTAAATAACTTTTATTTTCTAAGGCTAATCTTATCTTTCCCCATTCAAAAAATTTATTTTCTCTTTTCATTTTTAGTGCTGCGATTTGAAGTCCCCATGCAATATTGTTATGCCACCAATATGCTCCTCCATCTGAGCACCAATGATTCTTAATATTCATCCCAGTCATTGCTGGAGATAAACAATCGGGCGGCTTTGAATTTAATTCTCCAGTTAATTGAGTAAATCCCTGATATGAAAAACCATATAAGCCAAGTTTTCCATTACATTCTTTAAGAGACCTTACCCATTCATGTGTTTCTGAAGTATCACTAGCTTCTTGAGAAAAACCATTAAAAACCCCTTCAGAAGAACCCATACCTCTGACATCTTGAATTATTACCATATATCCTTTGGAAGCCCACCACTCAGGGTGAGAATAGGTAATAGTTGAAGCTATTTCCCTGCCATAAGGTTGCCTCATCAATAATGCAGGCCATGGCCCATTACTATTAGGTAACCAAATCCTTGATATAAGTTTTACTCCATCTCTAAGTACTAGAGACTTGTCAAACCATCTTGAACCAGACATTTAGGCTTTAGATAATGTCTGGACAGTGCAGCCCAATGACGTAAATAGAATAGATCTCTGCGTTAACGGGAGTTAACTTTTTTTTGTTTGAGACATACTCTATAGCTTTATCTGAACTAGCTGAAATACCATCTGAATTAAACTCTCTAAACTTATTACATAAATTCCTAGCTTCGTTTGGATTCTTTTTTACAGTTTCCAATAAATTAGATTGACTTAAAACAGGGTATAAAGAGTTGGAAAACAAAAATAACAAAAATAAAAAAGGCTTCATTATCACTGACTTTTTCTAAATTCTACATTAAAAAATTTTTTTAACAAAGATTTCAAATATATTTTTCGATTTGACTAGCTTTTTTAATCCATTCTTTTAAGAGAGTCAAAGTTGTATCTGTCTCAGTTTTTACTCTAAGGATTCTTTCTAATCTTCCAATTTTGCGTTCTAATTCGTAAGGCGTAGATAGTGATAATGATTTAAGAGAAGATATACCGCAATGTAAAAGAAGATATGCTTGCGGTGGAGAAATTCCAATTTCTTTTTTAAAAATAGCTATAGCTCTAATTTTCTTTAGATTATTCAATGTACATAGTGAAGATTTTCTCTGAATCTCATTTATATCTAAGTCTGAAAGATTACTTAGTTTTTCAAAGTCAGTTAGATTATTTTGAATTAAAAAAGATTTCTCATGTCTAAAGTTAGTTGGCAAAAAGTCTAAAAATTTTTTAATTTTCATTTTTTAAAGACAAATTCATTTTGACATTTTTTTGAACTTCTCCGATTACGACTGGCTTACTTACATTATCCGAAATTTTTTCAAGTTTCCTTATCTTTATTTTTACGTTTGCACCCGATCGGCTACCTTTCAATAAGTTTTCCGATAATTGTTCTAAAGTTGGTTCGATAGATTCTTCTGGAAAGTCATCATCTGCTTTAGCAATAATCAAATCGAACCCATTGTCATAAACGATTGGAAGATATTTTGCATCTTCTATTATTACTTTTTCGCTGTAACTTTGTATAAATGCCCAACTACTCAAAGAAAGCAATAATGAAAAGATAGTCGCTCCAATTATTCGAAATTTAAAGCCAAAATTAAATATAAAAGAAGTTATGGTGCAAATAAAAAGAAATATTCCGAAGTATCCAAAAAATTTGGGTGTGTTTTCTAATAGTTCAAAAAAAGACATTTAGTGGCTTTGACCTGATTAATTTCCTATATTTTGTAAGCCTACTCTATTTTTGGGCTCTAACTTGAAAAAAATTAGATCTCTAAATTTAAATACTAAGATTCTTTTAGTAGGGATGCTTTTCCCATTAGGTTTTTTAGGCACTTTTTTATTAAATAATTTTTTAAAAGAAACATATAGTTCTAGGAAATTAGAATTAGAAGAAGGCATTGAAAATCTTTTCGATAAAAATGTTGAGTTAGGGGATTATGTCGGTATTAGATTTCTTGGTATTTCTTTGGCTAATTCAAAAATTAATGATAAGAAAAATATAAATTCTGAAATTAAAGCTAAAAATGTATACGTGGGCATTATGCCTTTTAGATCTTTTTTAAAACAAAAATGGATAGTAAAAATAAGTCCTGAGCAAGCTGCAATTAATATTGATAGAGATTTTTTTAAAAGGGATAAACCTTATGAAAAAGATAGAATTACAAATAAATCAAAATTAAAATATGACTTGAATTTTAACTTTAATAAATATTCAATTCTAAAACTTAAAAAATCAGGATTAGAAACAAAAGTAAAAGGTAACGTTATTTATAAGTCCAGTAATAGAGAAATTATTGCAAATATAAAATCAAATTTTGACGGGAAGGGTCTTCTAGAATTTAAATTTAATACAAAATTAAATAAAGACTCATTAAAGCTGGAGTTATTTTCTAGAGGATTAGATCTTGAGAGCTCTGAATATAGAATTGGGAAGAGAAAAATTATCTTTAATAAGGGTAAATTTAAATCTAACTTTAAATTTAATAAATCATCAAAACGTACATTTTGTGAAGGAAGATTTTCTTTTACTAATTTAAAAATAAAACCACAAGATTTCTCAGAGAATATTAATTCAGATTTAACTAGTTTTTTTGTAAAGATAATAATTTAATAGGAAATTCTGAGAACTTAAATTACGGAACTTTGAATTCAAACTTTAATTTAAATATCCCATTAAATAAAAGTTCTAATAAAATTGACCTTAAAGGAAGTGTTAGATATGTTAACAGTCTGAATCCTGATATTGAACTATCGGGGCATTTACCCTATTGGTTTGATAGTAGAGGAATTAATTTTGGTGAGATCTATTCAAGTCTAAAAATAAATAGAACCCAATTATCTAATTTAAATATTTTCCGAAATAATGACATTAGGGGATTTGTTACTGCTAAAGGAGAATTAAAAGGAAAAATTACTGATCCCAATATTTCAATAAAGTTTAATGTTGATTATCCGCACTTCAAGGGGATACGTATCAGAGAAATATGGGAGGGAGATATTAAGAATAAAAATAATCAATTTCTCCTTAATATGAAAAATAGATACTCTCCAATTCCTTCATTTCTTTCTATTAAATTTAATTCTAATCTTAAATTAGATAATGTATCTTTTAGTAGATTATTTAATTCTAATAAAGGAACCATAGAAGTATTTAAAGAGAATAATAGTTATATTTGGGAAGCTAAAAATTTTCCTCTTGATGAACTTGAATTATCAATAGGAAACAATCAATTCGATAGGATTGAAGGAATTATTAATGGTTCTGGATCAATAAATTCAGACCAGCCTTATTTTGATGGAAGACTAGCTTGGAGTTTAGCTAAATATAGAAATATAAAGTTAGCAAACTCATTATTTAATTTTAGTTTTAATGATAATTCTTTTTATGTCAATTCATCATTGTTTCCAATTGACGGGGGAATAATTGAAGTCGATTATGACTCATATAAAAATAATTTAATTAATTTAAACTTGAACGATATAAGCATTAGTTGGACAGTCCTAACTGCACTCGATATTTTTAATTTTGATAATAAAAAAGTTATTCAAACAATGAAGTCGAATATCTTGGATGATTTAGAAATAAATAAAGAAAATAATTCTTTTAAAGAGAGGATTGATTTTATAAATAACTTTATTCAAAATAATAATGAGCAAGACGACAATTTTAACTTGCAAAAATATTTTAATAAATTCATTGGTAGATATAATGCAAAAGTAACAATTGAGGGGAATAGGCCAAGCAACTATAAATTGAATGCAAAATTAAATGGCTATCTTGATGTCTTTAGAGATAATAATAAAAATAAAAAAGAGGAGTTTTCTATTAATTTGGAAGGAGGATTATTAACAGGGAAAGGTTCTTTAAAAATTAAAAAATTACCATTAAGTGCTTCAAATATTTTTTTAAATAAACCAAGAGATTTTGTTGGAGGTTTCGATATAGATTTATTTTATAACCTTGATAATAAATCTTTCTTAAGTCAAATTTCTTCTAACAACTCATCAATTAAAAATAACAAATTATTATTTGAAAAAGGTATTATTGAATTTAATAACTCTGTTTTTGATATTGACTTTTCTCTGCTTATAAACAACTCTAAAATCCCAATAAGTTTAAAAGGCTCAATACCTATAAGTAAATCAGATAACTTAGATCTTAGATTGATTGGGAATGGAAAATTTATTACGTTATTAGATATTTTTGCTGATGATTACTTTGCCTTTAAAGAAGGTGATGTGAATGTTAGGATGATTTTAAAAGGAACCTTAAATAAACCATTATTTAATGGATTCGTCGTAATTAAAGATTCTAAAGTTGATTTTTTAAACAATACTCTAAAGGATATTAATAGCTTAATTATTTTTGATTTTGATTCTTTAGAGATCAATAATCTTAAAGCACGGTCTGAAGATTCTGGAGAAATTTTTATAAAAGGTTCGTTGCCTTTTTATAGTAAGAATGATTCCGAAAAGGCAGAAATTAATTTGATAACGAATAGATTTAATTTACAAAAGAATAATTTTAATTTTTTAATAGATTCAGATATAGATTTAAGTGGATCATTTCAAAGTCCTATCTTGGGTGGATCTCTATCTTTTAATAATGGATTTATTAATTTAAATAATACTAATCAAAATAATAAAAAAGGAAAAAATCTTATTAGAAAAGAGGATGAAAAAGATTGGCCAGAACTCTATTGGGATAATGAAAAGAATATTGAAATAATTTCAAATGAAACAATTTTGAATTCTGTTCTTTTAGGTGAAAATTTACCAAATTACTTGGAGAATTTAAGTTTTAATAATCTTAAATTAAAACTTGGACCAGATTTCAAACTTCAATATTCTGAGATAGTTCAAGCTTATTTAGATACCAAATTAGACCTTACTATAAATGGCGAGGTAGGAAAAGATTTAAATGCTAGAGGTCTAATTTATCTTAAAAAAGGTAGAGCTAATTTATATACTACTCCATTTAAACTTGATAAAAATAAAGATAATTATATTTTATTTGCATCAAGAAGTGGCGTCGTTCCATTTATTAACTTTTCTCTGGTTAGTAAAGTTCCAGATTCTATAATACCTATAAGTGAAAATAATCAGGATTCAAATATCTCAGGGGATCTTGATGTTAATGACACCTCTACTGGTTTGGGATCATTTGGGATTGGCAATTCAAGGCTTATCAAAATTGAAGCATCTTATGAAGGATTTTTAGATCAATTATCTTTTGCTGATGAAAATAGAAGAATTCAATTAAGGAGCACACCAAGTTATAACAGATCGCAAATAATCGGTTTGATTGGAGGTAACTCTGCTAATTTAATAAATAGAGCATTTATTTCTCAACTTAATAATGCTGATGCATTTAGTGAAAGATTTCAGTTCTCGCTATATCCAGCATTAATAGAAAATAATGATTCCTTTAATAATATTTTTTCCAATGAAAATTTAGATATAGAAAATGATGGTCAATCATCTTCTAATGAGGAATTTTCTTCTCAAGCTTGGGTGGCGGAAATAGGACTTGATATAACTGATGCGATAAATTTTGCCTTTCAAACGGTTCCAGGTAGAGATGATATTTCATCTTTAGGAATTTTGACTTTTCAGGCAAATCCAAATTTAGAACTATTAGGTTCTTATGATTCTAATGAGGGTTGGAAAAGTCAAGTCCAATTATTTTTTAGATATTAAATCATAAAGAAATTTACTTTTAAGAATCGTTAATTTGAATTATTATTAGATTATCTAAAAAATATTATGGCTAATATCTTTGAAGTTCCTCAACCAGGTAATGATCTTTTAGAAAAAGCTGATAAAGTTCGTTCGGCATCAATAAAAATAAGTCAGACTGAAAATAAAAATCGAATTAAAGCCTTAAATTGCATGGCTGATTATCTAGAAAAAAATTCTAAAGAAATATTAGAAGCTAATAATGCGGATTATTCAAGTGCAGAAAAAAAGGGTATTTCCAAGGCTTTACTTTCTAGATTAAAGTTATCAAAAGCAAAATTAAATTCAGGAATTCAAGGGGTAAGAAAAGTTGGAGACTTGGCTGATCCTGTAAATCAAGTTCAAATAAAAAGAGAGCTTTCAAAGGATTTGATTTTAGAAAGAAAAACTGTGCCAATTGGAGTCTTAGGGGTTATTTTTGAATCAAGGCCAGATGCTGTGATGCAAATTAGTTCTTTAGCAATAAGATCAGGTAATGGAGTAATGCTAAAAGGTGGAAGTGAAGCTAATTTAACAAATACTTCAATAGTGAAAGCATTGCAAGAAGGTTTAACTGAATCAGGTCTTGATAAAAATGCAATATGTTTACTTACAAGCAGAAAAGATAGCATGGCGATGTTAAATCTTGAGAAATACATTAATTTAATAATTCCAAGAGGAAGTAATGAATTAGTTAAATTTATACAGGAGAATACAAGAATTCCTGTGCTCGGACATGCTGATGGAATTTGTCATTTGTATATAGATATTGAGGCAAATCTTGAGATGGCTTTATCAGCCGCTTTGGACAGTAAAATTCAATATCCTGCAGCATGTAATGCTATCGAAACTTTATTAGTCCATAAAGATATTGCACCAGCTTTTTTAGAAAAGGCCATCCCTTTGTTTAATTCTAAAGATGTTAAATTAATTGGAGATAAGAGATCTGTTGACTTAGGGGTAAAGTATGAAGCTAGTCTAGAAGATTGGAAAACTGAATATTTGGATTTAATTTTATCGATAAAAATTGTTGATGATCTGGAGGAAGCAATCACACATATTCAAGACTATGGTTCAAAACATACAGATGGAATAATTACTGAAAATTCAAACACTGCTAATAAATTTATGAATGTAGTTGATAGTGCAGGTGTTTTTCATAATTGCTCTACTAGGTTTGCTGATGGGTTTAGATATGGATTCGGAGCTGAAGTTGGTATATCTACCCAAACTCTCCCACCAAGGGGACCTGTAGGTCTAGAAGGTTTGGTCACTTATAAATACTTCCTAAAAGGTGATGGGAATATAGTTGATGATTTTTCATCAGGAAAGGCTATCTATACACATAAAGATCTTTAAAACTTTTAAAGATGGAAACTTTTTTAAAAATTGAGGATATTAAACTTTGGGCTAGGGTTGGCGTGCTTGATGAAGAAAGGGAATTAGGACAACTATTTATTTTAGATATATTTTTGTGGACTGATTTTGAAAAATGTACAGTAAATGATGATATTAAAAAAACAGTTGACTATTCAAAATTAGTTCAAATTTTAAAAGATCAATCAAAGAAAATTTATTTTTATACAATCGAAAAATATTCCAACGCAATTTTAGAAACCATTGATCAGGAATTTAAGCTTTCTAAAGTTAAAATTATTTTGACAAAATGCAATCCTCCAATAACAGGTTTCGATGGGAAGGTCTCAATAGTAAGAATTCTTGAAAATAACTAAAGTATTGAAAAAAAGAAATCCCATTATATTGATTCATGGACTTTGGAATACTTCAAGTATTTTTTCTATAATTACCTCAAAACTTGATGATATTGGCATTGAATATTTTGCCCCCACTCTTATTCATTCATATGGAATGACTTCAATTCTGGATTTGACTAATAAATTAAACGAATTAATTTTAGAGAAATACGGTATAGAAAAAGAAATAGATATCTTGGGATTTTCTATGGGAGGAATAATTGGTAGGCACTGGCTTCAAAAATTTAATGGACATAAAAGAACAAGAAGATTTATATCTATAGGTTCCCCTCAAAAAGGAACTTTGATGGCTCAATTAATACCTAAATACCCTTTTAAAGGAATATCAGAAATGAAAATAAATAGTAAGTTTTTGAGAGGACTCGCGAATAATGATTTTTTTCTTGATGATGTAGAGTGTATAAATTTTTTTACTTATTGGGATTTGATGGTTTTCCCTGGATGGTGGACAAATTTAAATTTTGGAAAAAAAATATCAGTAAAAGTTTATAAACATAGAAATCTAGTAAGAAATAAATCTGTGGTTGATAAAATAATCAATGAAATAATTATGTAGCTCCAGATAAACCTAAGTGTCTTATTAATGAATTTGTTTGTGGCTCTCTTCCCCTGAATAGTTTAAATATGTCTAAAGGAGGTAAGCTCCCACCCAAGCTAAGTATTGTATCTTTGAATCTTTTTCCTATTAACTTTATATCTTCATAGTTTTCTAGATCAGCTTCTTCGAACATTGAAAATGCATCAGCACTTAGAACTTCAGCCCATTTATATGAGTAATATCCTGCAGAATATCCTCCTGCAAATATATGACTAAAACAACAAAGAAATTGATCTTCTTGAATTGGTTCAATAACAGTAGTTTGTGTTGCAATTTCTCTTCTTATTTCATCTGCTGTTTTACCTTCGTTTTTATCAATACCACTGTGCAATCTGAGATCTGTAATCGCAAAATGTAGTTGTCTAAGAGTAGCCATACCACAATTAAAAGTTCTATTCTTTAGGAGTTTCTCAAAATTCTCATCGGATAATTTTTCTCCTGTTTTGTAGTGCTTAGCAATATTCATAAGTGTATTTTTATGAAAACACCAGTTTTCCATAAATTGACTTGGAAGCTCGACTGCATCCCACTCAACATTGTTGATGCCAGCTGCTTGAGGAAGATTTACAGTAGTAAGCATGTGTTGAAGACCATGACCAAATTCATGGAAAAGTGTCTGAACTTCTTCAAAACTCATCAAACTAGGTTTATCTTTTGATGGCGGAGTCTGATTACAAACGAGATAAGCTACAGGGAGGGTCTTTCCCCCAATATTATTTTTGTTCAAACATTCATCCATCCAAGCCCCCCCTCTCTTTGATTCAGGCCTCGAATATGGATCCAGGTAAAAAGATGCTATTTTCTTATCTTCTTTATTAAGGATATTAAAAAATAAAACGTCATCATTCCATAGAGGAGCCTCGTCAGTCGCCTCAACTACTTTAATTTCAAAAAGATTCTCACTTAATTTAAATAAACCTTTCAAAACATCATTTAGTGGGAACCAAGGTCTCAAAGACTCTTGATCCAAATTGAGCTTTTCCTTTCTAAGAAGTTCAGACCAAAAACTAATGTCCCATGGCTCAATATTCTGCGATTTTGGAAACCCATTAGCTTTAGAAAACTTATCGAGCGTTTCTAATTCAATTTTTGCGGTTTTGAATGCTGGTTCTCTCAACTCTTCTAAAAGGTTTTCCACATTTTTAATTTCTTTCGCCATTTTCGTTGACAAACTTAGTTCGGCCCAACTTTTATAACCGAGAAGATTAGCCTGTTTAGTTCTTAGAGATAATATATCTTCAATGATTTGAGAATTATTTTTTTCTCCTTGAGAAGCCCTACTAACGAATGCCTTATATAGCTTTTCTCTAAGATTACGATCGGTGGCATATGTCATGAACGAAGTATAAGTTGGAATATCTAGACTTAATTTCCAAGGACCATTTTTAATATCAAGTTCTTCATCTTTTTTTAAGTGATTGTGTGCAGAAATTGCCATCAATTCAAGTACTCGTTCAGGAAGACCATCGACTTCAGATTTTTTATTTAATATTAAAAACCATTGGTTAGTGGCATCAAGAACATTGTTACTGAATTCGGTTGATAGCTTTCCAAGTTTTTCTGAAATTTTGTTAAATTCTTCTTGATCATTTTTTTGTAGTGAAATTCCTCTATGTTGCATCTCAAGAATTTCTTTATCTAAAATTCTGTTTTTAATCTGATCAAAGTTATTTGTTTCTTTAAGCTTGACTAAAGAATCGTAAATTACTTTACTTTGCCCGAATTTATTACTCAAGCTAATTATCTCTGGAAGAAATTTTGAATAAATATCTCTTAAACTTTCAGAATTATTTACAGCATTCAGATGACTTATTACTCCCCAACTCCATCTAAGAATTTCATTTGCTTCATTTAAAGGATTTATTACCTTGTCCCAATTTAAATCATTTTGAATCAAATAATTTGATAAATTTTTTTCAATGTTTTTAAACTCTTCAGTTATCTTTTCTAGTACTACTGGAAATTGTTTACTTATGCTTTCGGGAGTAAATTTTTTAAATTGTGGTAACTCTCCATATTTAAAAATTGAGGATTCCATTTATTAAGGTAATTTAATTAACTAGAGTTGGGATTAATCCGATTAATTTAGCTAAAGTTAGCTGCTGACTGAGAGCATTGGTTGAAGATTCGTACAAATTTATGGCGATTTTGGGCCAAAAACCTATCACCAATGTAGGCAATAATAAGCTGAAACCTATAGTCAATTCTCTACCATTCATCTCTTTAACTGTAGCTAGTGCTGGAATTCTAGGACCAAAGAATACTCTTCTACACATTGATAATAAATATATTGGTGTTAAAACTAATCCTATGGCTGCAATAAGAATCGTGATTGATCTAAAGATAGAGCTAAAGCCTTCTTGACTAGTGATACCTAAAAATACAGTTATTTCACTTATAAAACCGCTCATTCCAGGTAGTGCTAGAGAGGCCAATGAGCTTGCTAAGAAAAAAGCAAAGGTTATTGGCAAGACCTTTGCTAAGCCACCCATATTTGGTATGGAAAGAGTATTTGTTCTTTCATAGAACGCGCCCGTAACAAAGAACATAGCTGCAGCTATAAGTCCGTGACTGATCATTTGCAGCATTGCTCCACTAATTCCAAGAGCATCTACTGCTCCAATCCCTAACAGTACAAAACCCATATGACTCACAGAGCTACATGCAATTCTCCTTTTGACATTATCTTGTGCAAATGCATTTAGAGCTCCGTAAATTATATTAATGATTCCAAGAATAATTAACGCAGGTGCAATTTGAAGATGTACTTCAGGTAGTATTTGGACATTGAATCTTAATAGAGCATAACCTCCCATTTTTAAGAGTATTCCAGCTAGTAACATTGAAACTGGAGCATTTGCCTCTCCATGAGCATCAGGTAACCATGTATGTAATGGAAAGATAGGAAGTTTTACTCCAAAACCAATTAAAAATCCTAAATAAGATAATAAAGCTAAGCTGCCCGATACATGTTTATTTGTTAAATCAGTGATATTTAAAGTAAAGGTATCACCACTCAAGGCAAGTGCTAACCCACTTATGAGTATTAATAAAGAAGCTAAAGCTGTGTAAAGAATGAATTTAGTGGCTGCATATAATTTCTTTTTCCCTCCCCAAATCGCAATAAGAAGATATACCGGAACCAATTCAAGTTCCCAGGCCAAGAAAAATAATAGGAAATCTTGAGAAAGGAAAACCAGTGCTTGTGCTGAGGCTTGGACTAATAAGAGGGCAAAATATAGATTAGATTTTTTCTTAATTTTCCAACTAGCCGCAGCTGATAAAAATGTAATTAACCCACTTAAAGCTATCAAAGGAGCAGATAACCCATCTACTCCAAGAGACCACTCTAAGCCTATTGATGGTAACCAAGAAGCTCTTTCTACAAGTTGTAAAGAGCTATCTGAAGTATTGAATTTTTGAAAAAGGACGCCTATTATTAATAAAAAATCTAAAAATAAAAAACTTAATGAGATATTTCTGGGGAGTGAATTATCTTCTCCTTCTTTTGAACTCAAGAAAGGCATTATTAATGCCCCGATTAAAGGCAGTAAAACAATAGATGATAGCCAAGGAAAAGTTTCTAAATTCATTTATGTAATGAATAATTTTTTTATTCTAGTTGAAGTTGTACTAGCTTGAGACTATAACATTAAAAATGCCTAAGTAAAACTACTTACGAGAGATAGTGCTAAATTGGCTGCCCTTTGTTTGGACGTTTAAGAACGGTGCTCTGCTAGCTACGCCTGACTTCTCCCATGCTTTAACCATTGCTTGACTGACGTTTTTACCATTTTCTTTTTTACACAAAGCCAAGATACTTGGCCCAGCCCCACTGATTGCGCATCCTAGAGCGCCTGCATTTAGTGCCGCATCTTTAACTTCTAATCCACCCTTAATAAGTTTCCATCTGTAGGGTTCATGTAACTTATCAAACATTCCCTCTTTTATAAGTTCCGCATTACCTACTTTTAAGCCGTTTAGTAACAAAGTAAGTGCTCCCATATTTGTAACTGCATCAGATATGGGTACATTTTTGGGCATAACCTTTCTTGCTTCACTTGTGCTTAGACGAATCGCAGGTATTGCTACAACAGCTTTAATTGAATCATGCCAATCACATCTAATGATTCTCCATCTATGAGAAGAAGACCTTGCCGTCAAGCAAAGCCCACCCAGAAGAGAGGGAACTACATTATCAGGATGACCTTCTATGTCAATGGCAAGTTCAAGGAGTTTTTCTTTGGACAATGGAGAGTTCATTATTGCATTTGCTCCGATTAATCCAGCAACTATTGCTGTAGCGCTACTTCCAAGCCCGCGTGCTGGCGGCACTGCCAACTTAACTCTTGCTTCAAGTGCAAAAGGATCCATATTTGCGCTCTCCCATACTTTTTGAGCTGCTCTAAAAACTAAGTTTTCAGGTCCACCTCTTAAATGATTACCATCTGTACTTTCCATTATTAAATCAAATCTATCTCCACCACCTTCAATTCTTGTAAAAATAAATTCATTATATAAATCTAATGCTGCTCCAAGGCAATCGAATCCAGGCCCTAAATTGGCAGTTGTGGAAGGCACAGTTACCCTTATTTTTTTACCTACTTGAGGAATAGACATTTTTTGGTTTTAAGTTTTTAAAAGCATTTTTGCTCTGCAGGCTGCACTAAAAAGTCCAAACTCTTCATCTAAAATTACTTTTATAGGTATTGTTTTAAGAATATCTTTTAATCTTCCCTTGTCGAAAAATTGTTTTAAAAATAAGTCTGATTTAAAGTTTTTGAAATGTTTTGATGCTGTTCCTCCAGAAATCCATAATCCACCAAAGCATAATTCTTGAAGAGCAACATCTCCCAATAAAGAGCCATAAGCGCCTAGCCAAATCCTCTCAACTTCAATCATAAGCTGATCACCTTCTTTAGAAAGATTGCAAATTTTTTCAGGTAATTCTTTTCTCGCAGCATCAAAATTTTTAATTTTTTTTAAATATTTTTGTAGAGAATGGTTTTGGGCATCAGGTTTGCTTAGTCTCCATTCTGCAATTCTTGATAAACCAGTGCCGCTAATAATTCTTTCACAAGATATCCTTTCAAGTTTTAGGTAATTCTTAAGCCAAATTTTTAAATCCCATTCTAATTTTGACTTTGGGGAGTACTCAACATGACCACCTTCACTAGCTAAAACTTTTACCTTTTCCCCTGATATTATTCCTCTTGCAATCCCCAAGCCAGTCCCCGCTCCAACAATGGCATGCAAATCATTATTTGCACCTTCAGAATAGGATCCATTTTGGATAGTAGAATATTGATTTTTTTTTAAAAAAGGTATTCCATAAATTTGTACAGCGAAATCATTTATTAGCTCGCAGCTTTTAAGATTAAATTTCCTCTGTAAAGCATTTCCAGAAATATTCCATGATAAGTTAATGATTTTTGCTTTGTTGTTAGATATAGGACCAGCTACGGCAAAACATGCAGAAGAAGGATGAGTAATATTTTTGCATTCTTTTTTCAGAAAATCTTCTAGGATTAGTTCAAAAGAACTCCAATCAGAAGATAAATATTTCTTCTTGGTTATTAACTTGGGCGAATTATTATTTATTTCTTTTTCGAAAATGCCTAATAGAACCTTTGTACCTCCTAAATCACAAGCGAGAAAATTCATATATATGAAATTATTCTGTTCTCCCTTTTTTTTCTATTTGTTCATCCATTAATTTGAAAAGATTAGGTAAGTTGTAAATTCCTAAATTTTTTCCATTCAAAGCTCTTAAGGCGACTGAATCAATTTCCTCTTCTTTATCTCCAATAACTGCAATTAAGGGAACTCTGCCGAGAGTTGCCTCTCGTATTTTATATCCTATTTTTTCATTCCTAATATCAACTTTTGATCTGTAACCACTATTATTTATTAATTCATTAAATTCTAAACACTTTTCAATATTTCTATCAGTAATGCTCAACAAAATTATTTGATAAGGCGCAAGCCAAATGGGGAATTTTGCCTCATATTGTTCAATTAATATTCCAATAAATCTTTCAAAGGATCCTAAAATTGCTCTATGCAGCATAACTGGATTTCTTTTTTCGTTGTCAATATCTACATAAGTTGCATTCAATCTAATAGGCATTGAGAAATCAACCTGAATAGTTCCGCATTGCCAAACTCTATTAAGACAATCTTTTAACGAGAATTCTATTTTTGGACCATAAAAAGCACCTTCTCCAGGTTGTAGTTCCCATTTTAGATTCTTATTATCAAGAGCTTTGGTAAGAGCCTCTTCTGATTTATCCCAAATATCTTCACTACCTACCCTTTTTTCAGGACGAGTTGATAATTTGATAATGATTTCATTAAAACCAAAAGTTTTATAAACCTCGAAAACAAGATCTATAAAAGTAGATACCTCTTTTTGAATTTGCTCTTCTGTGCAGAATATGTGTGCATCATCTTGAGTAAAGTTTCTTACTCTCATTAAGCCATGTAGTGCACCAGAGGGCTCGTTTCTGTGACAAGAACCAAATTCAGCTAGACGAATAGGTAAATCCTTATAACTTTTTAAACCTTGATTAAATACTTGAATATGGCATGGACAATTCATTGGTTTAATTGCATATGTACGATTTTCTGATGCAGTAGTGAACATATCGTCTCTAAATTTTTCCCAATGACCGGATTTTTCCCAAAGAGACTTATCAACAGCTTGTGGGGTTTTAATTTCTAAATAATCATTTTTTTTGAGTATTTCTCTTATGTACTTTTCCAGTACTTGGTAGATTATCCATCCATTTGGATGCCAAAAAATCATTCCTGGAGATTCTTCTTGTATATGAAATAGTGAATGTTTTTTGCCAAGTTTTCTATGATCTCTTTTTTCCGCTTCTTCAATTCTTGTTAAGTAGTCATTGAGTTCTTTTTCTTTTGCCCATGCAGTTCCATATATCCTTTGTAAGGATTCATTCTCACTATTACCTCTCCAATATGAACCTGATAATTTAAGTAATTTAAAGTGTCTCAAATGTCTTGTGTTAGGAACGTGAGGCCCTCTACACATGTCGATGTATTCTTCGTGCTTGTATAAATTGATGAGACCTTCTTCAGGAATTTCTTCAATTATTCTTAATTTAAAAGTCTCATCTCTTTCTTTAAAAGTTTTAATTGCCTCTTCTTTAGAAACTTGTAAAATTTCAACGTCATAGTTTGTTTTTATTAATTTATTAATTCTATTTTCGATTTTTATTAAATCTTCAGGAGTAAATCTGTATTCAGAGAAAATATCGTAATAAAAACCATCTTCAATTACAGGCCCGATCGCCATTTTAATATCAGAGTAAATTTGTTTAACTGCATGACCAATAAGGTGAGCGAAGGAATGCCTTATTATTTCAATTCCTTCTTTATCTTTTGATGTGATAATTACAACTTTTGAATCTTTATTTATAGGAATTGTTGCATCAAGAAGAACATCATTTACTTTTCCAGCAATTGTTGCTTTAGCTAATCCAGCGCCAATACTCTCTGCAATTTCTAGAATAGTTACAGATTTTTCGAAACCCTTTTTTGAACCATCAGGCAAGGTAATTATTGGCATAATTTATTTCTCCATTGCAAAGAATCCCAATTTTGATTTAACTCTTTTTAAAGTCTGATTTGCTACATCTTCAGCTCTTTCCTTCCCTTCATCAAGTATTTTAGTTAGTTGATAGGGATCATTAATTAATAATTTATATTTTTTCTGAATAGGTTCTAATGATTCAATAAGTTGTTCAGTAATTAAGTTTTTAAATGTTCCCCATCCAGTCTCTGAGAATTCTTTTTCACATTGAGAAATTTTTTTACCAGATAATATTGAATAAATCATTAAAAGATTTTTAGATTCTGGTCTCTCAGGGTTTTCAAATTCAATTCCAATAGAACTGTCACTTTTTGCTCTTCTAATTTTTTTTGTGATTATTTCAGGAGGATCTAATAAGTTAATGCGACTGCCCTCATTAGGATCACTTTTGCTCATCTTTTTTGAACCATCAATTAAACTCATTATTTTTGAACCATTCTTCATGATGATTGGTTGAGGGATCTTTAAAATATTTTTATCCTTACTAAATCTGGCATTAATTCTCTGTTGTGCAATATCTCTCGCAAGTTCAAGATGTTGTTTTTGATCCTCACCTACTGGTACGAAGTCAGCATCATAAAGAAGGATGTCTGCAGCCATAAGTATTGGATAGTCAAATAATCCAATAGATACATTATTACCTTGTTGTACGGATTTTTCTTTAAATTGAATCATTCTTTCCATCCAATTTATTGGGGTCATGCAATTTAATATCCAACAAAGTTCTGAATGCGCTGAAATCTGACTTTGGACAAAAATTGAACATATATCTGGATCTATCCCACAAGCGACATACAAAGCCGCTGTAGAGATAGTGTTCTGAGATAATTCTTTGGGATTATATGAGGCTGTTATTGCGTGCAAATCAACTACACATAGAAATGTTTCATATTGCTCTTGAAGCGTAACCCAATTATTTATGGCCCCAAGCCAATTCCCAATATGTAAATCACCAGTTGGTTGAACTCCCGAAAGAATTCTTTTTTTATTTGTCATCCGCTCCTACTTCGCTAGATTGGATCTCCTCAGTTGATGTACTTTTTACAGGTCTTGCAAAAGGATTAGGTGCTGTTTTTGTTTTTTCTTCATAAGAATTTTGTGATTGTCTACTCGGAGAAGAGTTTTTATTATTTTTTGCATATTCTTTGATTGAGTCAATCAATTTTTCGTCTTTGATCATTTCGCTAAGTGTTCTAACAGAGAAACCCAGAACTGCAACGGTAGATCTTAATTGAAAGGTCTCTTGTATTGATTTAACAGCTTTCATTTCGTTATCACTTAATCTTATGCGGAATCCCCCTCCATCTCTTCTGCCGCCCGATCTATCTCTGAAATTAGATCTTTCATTATTAGAATGACCTCTGTAATTTTCTTGTCCAGGATTATTGCTGAAATTTGAATTAGACATCTTAATGTTTCTTAAGTTATTTAAATAGTCTATTAACTTACCATCTTGTTATGCAATAAGTCTTTTTAAAAAGCTTAAATTTTTATCTTTTGATTAACGACTTATGAAATTTTGCTTTTCTCATTCACAACTTGCATTAAAATAAAATTAGAAAAATAAAGTATTGTGTTTGATATTAGTAAAGACAACCTTTTAAAGGATTTCATAAAGTTTCCAAAAAAAAATCTTCTTATTTTTTTATTATTGTTAGGTTTTGGGGAATGGTTTGTCAGTGACTTAATTCATTTTGCAGGAGGCTCAATAGGATTTTTTGCTTTGTGTTTGGGGGGATATTTTTACTTGAAGAATGATAAGCCTAAATTTAATGAGCCAAATAATTTAGATGGTTGGATAAATCTATGTTATGAAGATTTAAATTTTTTTGAAGAACTTGAAGCAACAAATGAATTAGAAAAACAGAATTCAAAAAGACAAAAAACACTTGAATCTATTCTTAATAGATGTGAAAAAGAAAAAATAAGTTGCATTGGACAAAAAGATTATCAAAGTTTTCAATCTGTTTTGAAAAGTAATTTCAAAGCAGATAAGTTTGACTTTGATTTATACGAAAAACTGCCTAAATACAATTCTTCTCAAGTTATTCCAGAAGAAGCTTTGAAGAGTGATGCAATCCTTTATTTTATAAACTTGCCTTTGTCTGCAAATGATTTTTTGTGGCTGGAAAAGTTTCCTAAAAATATGCCAATCTGGTTGGTGGCTTTAACTTCCAACCAAATAGAAGCCAAAAATCAGATAGAAGATCTAAATTCTCAAATTTCTAGTGACTTTTTAAACAAAATTATTACTTTTGATGTGAATAAGAGTGAAATAACATATATACCTTTTTCTTTAAGGAAGTTTTTCATAAGTTCATCTAAAAATATTAAAAATACAAAAAAAAGGCTCTTGAAAGAACTTCATGCTACCTGGCAATCTGAAATTGAAGGTATAAGAAGAATGCAGTTAAAAGGTATACAAAGAAAAAATCAAATTCTTGTCGCAACAACTGTTTTCTTATCTCCTATCCCATCAATTGATGTTATGGCAATGACAGTATTAAATTCTTTAATGATTAAAGAAATTAAGTCTATATGGGGATGTAATTGGTCTCCTGAAATTTTAGATAAAGTATCCAAAGAGATTTTAAAGACTGCAATTGCGCAGGGAGTTATTGAATGGAGTGGACAGACTCTAATTGGCATAACAAAACTACATGGCCCAAATTGGCTTGTCTCTGGAACATTTCAGGCTGTAAGTGCTGCTTATTTAACAAGAGTAGTATCAAGTTCTTTGGCTGATTTTATGGCAATAACAAAAGGGGTAGAAGAACCTGATTTGGATTTTATAAAGAAAAATTCTGAGAAAATTGTTGAAGAAGCTTTTGAAAAAGAAAAAATAAATTGGAAAGGATTTATTTCTGATCTAAGAAAACCACTTATGAAACTATCTTTTAATTCATAATCTTGGGTTGAATATTAAATATGAAAAAAAATATTTTTTTTTTAAGTTTGATACTTCTGCTTTCTATTGCTTCAGGCTCATGTAAGAGAATATCTAATAAAAATGAAACTAAAGAAGTAATACTGGCAAGTTTCACTGTTTTGGCGGATATAATTAGCAATGTCGCTAAAGATGATTTTATTGTTAGATCAATAACGAAACCTGGAGTTGAAGTTCATGGCTACCAACCAACTCCAAGCGATTTGGTAAATGCCTCTAATGCTTTTGTTTTTATTGATAATGGATTTGGATTTGAATTATGGGCTGAAAAATTTGTTTCTAATTTAAAAGTTAAAAGAATTACTGTCGCGGAAGATTTGGATCCTATTTTTATCAGTGAAGATTTTTATAAAGGGAAACCCAATCCTCATGCCTGGATTTCTCCAAAAAGAGGGATGCTATACGTAGATATTCTCGTGGATTCTTTATCAGAATTGAGGCCATCCAAAAGGACATTATTTGAAGAAAATGGAAAAATTTATAAAGATAAACTATCTAAAATAGATAAAGAATTCTCACTTTTTATTAATAACTTAAATAAAGACAGGAGGTATCTAGTAAGTTGTGAAGGTGCTTTTTCGTATCTAACAAATGATTATGGATTAGAGGAAGTTTATTTGTGGCCAGTTAATGCTGAGAGTCAAATTACTCCTAAAAGAATGGCAAGAACAATCTCACTAGTTAAAGAAAAAAATGTTCCATCTGTATTTTGCGAAAGTACTGTAAGTAACGAATCCCAAATGGTTGTTGCAAACGAAACTGGGGCTAATTTTGGAGGAAATCTTTTTGTTGATTCATTATCTGATGATAGTGGGCCTGCTAGTTCATACATAACAATGCTTGAGCATAATTTGGATTTGATTAAAAAAGGACTTTTTTGAATTATGGAAACAATCAATTATCAAAACTTTAGGATTGAGGCAGAGAATATTTGCGTAGATTACAACGGTAAGGTGGCTTTGTACGATGCCAATTTAAGATTGCAACCTGGCCAAATTTGTGGGTTAGTAGGGATGAACGGAGCTGGTAAAACAACTTTCTTTAATGCTTTAACTGGCTTTGTAAATATTTCAAAGGGAAAAATTAGAATAAATGGAGAGTCTGTAAGATCTGCTCAAAAAGATCAGACAATTGCTTATGTTCCTCAAAATGAGGGAATTGATAGTCAATTCCCAATCAGTGTTTGGGATGTAGTGATGATGGGAAGATATGGTTCGATGAATATTTTTAGGTGTCCTAGAGAGTCTGATGTTCAGGCGGTTAAAGATGCTATTGAGAGAGTTGATCTTACTGATCATTTATCTACACCTATTGGAAACTTATCTGGAGGTCAAAGAAAACGAACTTTTTTAGCCAGAGCAATTGCGCAAAGAGCATCAATACTTCTTCTTGATGAGCCTTTTTCAGGTGTTGATATAAGAACTGAAAAACTTATCTCGGAATTATTTATTCAATTTAAAAATGAGGGAAAAACCATATTATTATCAACGCACGATATGATTCATGTCCGTGAATTTTGTGATTTAGTTCTTTTAATAAATAAAACTGTTGTAGCTTATGGTGAAACCTCTGAAGTGTTTACCCCTGAAAATATTACAACCACTTTTGGGGGGATCTCCCCTGATTTCTTGTTTGGACCTGAATCCTAAATTTTAATTTATATGGAGCTCTGTTCTTTTTTAACTTTAGATTCATTCATCACAGATCCTTTAACTCACGACTTTATGAGAAAAGCGCTTCTTATGAGTTCATTTGTTGCAGCTGTTTGTGGTTTTCTATCAAGTTATTTGACTCTTAAAGGATGGGCTTTAATGGGAGATGCAGTGTCACATTCGGTAATGCCTGGCGTTGTGGTTGCCTATGCATTAGGTCTTCCTTTCTCCTTAGGGGCATTTATTTTCGGAGTTGGTTCTGTAGCCTTGATAGGGTTTATTAAGCAGAAATCTAGAGTTAAGGAAGATACTGTCATTGGGTTGGTATTTACCGGATTTTTCGCTCTTGGAATAGTATTGGTTTCTAAGATTAAAAGTAATATTGATCTGCACTCTATTCTTTTTGGTAGTCCATTAGGAATATCACTTTCAGATGTAAAACAAACTATATTCATTTCTTTATTGGTAGTAATCCTTTTATCAATTTTCAGAAAAGATTTAATGCTTTATTGTTTTGATCCTAGGCATGCAAAAACAGTAGGGATTAATGTATTTTTTCTTCATTATTTACTTCTCACATGCTTATCTTTGGCAGCTGTTGTGGGGTTGCAGTCTGTTGGAATTATTTTGGTAGTTGCAATGTTGATTACACCAGGGGCTACAGCATATTTACTTACGGATAAGTTTGATAATATGACAGTAATTTCAGTATTAAGTGCAATCATCTCAAGCCTTATAGGAATCTATGTTAGTTTTTGGTTTGATCTTGAAACAGGTGGATCAATTGTCTTGGCACAAACTTTTATATTTTTATTTGCTTTTTTATTCGCTCCAAGATATGGAATATTTAAGTTAAAGAAATTATTTGCTGGGTATAAATGATTGTGGTGGATGAAACTTTAAATAAAAAGTGGAATTGGTGGCCATTATTCCCCTTATATCCTTATGGAAAAAAGAAAACAATTTTAAAAGAATTAATTCCTGATCAAATATGGTCCTTGGAACAAATACAGGGACTTTATTATGTTGCGGTTCCAATAAGAATGACGGTAATAAAGGTTGATAATGGATTGATGCTAATAAATCCACTGCCTCCGACAAAAGAATTAATAAATGAGCTAGAAAAATTAATTGCGATTCATGGCAAAGTAAAAACAATAATTCTACCGAGTGCCTCTGGACTAGAACATAAAATCGGACTGCCAGCTCTTTCAAGAACTTTTAAAGATGCAGAAATTTGGCTTTGTCCTGGACAATGGAGTTTCCCCATAAATCTACCACTAGATTTCTTAGGAATTCCATCAAAAAGATCAAGAATACTGTTTGAGGAAGGTACTCCACATACAAACTACTTTAAATGGTCTTCATTAGGCCCTCTAAATTTAGGACTTGGAAGATATCAGGAGATAAGCTGTTTCCATTATCCTACGAAAACACTTCATGTAACAGACGCAATAGTTGGAATAGACTCCACTCCCCCTTCGATATTTGATTTTGATCCAACTCCACTTCTTTTTCATTCTAGAGAGAGAGGAGATGAACCTTTGATTGACTCCATCGAAAAAAGAAAAAAAGGATGGAAAAGATTAGTCTTGTTTTCATCTTTTTTAAAACCAGGTAAATTAAATATTCCATCTTTAAAAAAAATATTTCAGTATGCATTCAAAAAAGATCTGAGGAATTGGAGAGCTCATTTCGGTATTTATCCCTTTTTATGGGACGAAGATTGGGAATCTTCTCTTGTTGAAATAATGGGTGAAGATACTCCTAAGATTCAAATTGCACCAGTTTTGCAAAAATTAATTTTTCCGCGTTCAAAAGAAGTTTTACTCAAATGGTTAGAAAATATCAAGTGTTTTGAAGATATGGAATATTTAATTCCAGCTCATTTTACGGCCCCTATAAAATTTACAATAGAAGATTGTCAAAAATTAATTAATGAAATTAATTCCCAAAAGTGGGACAAACTTCCTGAGGATAATAAATTTTTGATGGGTTTATATAAAAAGTTGTTTGAACTAGGAATAATTCCTGAAGAAGTAAATCTTTAAAAACAATTATTCTTCAATAGACATGTTCTCATCATTTTTAAGAGTTTGTTCCAGCTCTTTTCTTTGCTCCATTTGTCTTAAGAAATATCCTGTCATCATTGCAGAAGATAATAAATTAGCAATGTTGTCTTTTGAAGATGTTATTTTTACATCAAATTGATCTGAAGGAAGCATTCCAAGAAGACCTTGAACATTATGTCTGATAATTTCTTGAATATCTTCACTAGCTGATTTTGCTATTCTTTGCAAAACTTCTGGAGATTGTTTTTGTAAATATTGGATTAAATCATTCTCATCGTTTGGATCATTATTTTCAGTAGCAAGAAATTCTGGATTAAACATTTCTACAACTTCAAGATATAAAAACCCTACAATATCACGTACCCATTAATCTAAATTATTAAGGGGAGGGAACCGAATAGGTCCAATTTTATTAAACGGCCAATATCTAAAAATAGCTTTACCAATAACCTTGTCATAGGGTAAAAATCCCCAAATATGTGAGTCCATACTGTTATTTCTATTATCTCCCATTACCCATAATGACTCTTCTGGGACAATAAAAGGCCCTATAGAATAATTAATATTTTTGTCAAAAACGTAATTTTTTTGAGCGATATCATTTAAGTAAAGGTTACCGTCTCTTACCTCTACTTTGTCTCCAGGTATTCCAATTACTCTTTTTATTAGTGCAGTATCTGATTCGTAACCAGCATTAATTAATTGTTCCGGAACGTTAAAAACAACTATTTTATTTTTTAATTTTGAAAGATTTGATTTGGAAGTGATTTTGGGGGTTACCTTCTCAACAAGAATTTTATCTTGTATTTGAAGAGTTGGAAGCATTGAACCGGATGGTATCCATCTTGGCTCTATAACCTGCCATCGTATAATTAAAGCTATAGATATCCAGATTAAAAGATTTTTTAAATCCTTTAATATTGAATTTCTTTTTTCTTGAGTTGTAGACATGTTTTATTTAATTCAGTTATAGGTAAAATCCCAAAGCATTTATATAAATTATGACATCATCTATTGAATGCAAAAATTTTCTTAGAAGTTTACAACTTTTGAATCTCTTAATAAAAATAGGAGTTCAAAATTTAATACTATGTCCAGGTAGTAGATCAGCACCCCTAGCTATAGCTGCTGGAGAATTAAATAAATTAGGGCTGGTAAATATTTTTAATTCAATAGATGAGAGATCTGCAGGATTCCACTCTCTTGGGATTTCTGCTGCATCAGGTAATCTTTCTTTAGTTATTACGACTTCTGGGACTGCCGTAAGTAACTTATTGCCAGCAGCAGTTGAGGCAGATCGATCTTGTAAAGGTATTATATTTCTTACTGCTGATAGACCCTTAAGATTAAAAGATTGTGGCGCTAATCAAACAGTAAATCAAGAAGATTTTTTGACTTCAGTCTGCAGAAGGGTTTTAAGTACAAATCTAAATGGACTTCATGAAACACAAGAAAACGAAATCCTGAATTTAGTTCGAATTACTGAAAAACAAATATCAACTTTCCCTGGGCCTATTCATTTAAATATTTCTATTGATAAGCCTTTAGGTATTTCACTTTTAAATAAAAAAAATGTTCTAGAGGTTTTTAAAAGAATTTATTTAAAGAAAAAATATATATTTCAGGAAGTTGAAATCAGATCTGATAAAAACAAATTCTTAGAAATTACAAAAAGTTTAAATTTAGATGAATCCGGCATTATTTTAGTAGGTCCCTATCAAGGTTCCATAAATGATTTAATTTCATTCAATAAATCTTTAGAAAGATTGCAGGAAATTACAGGTTGGCCAGTATTTGCTGATCCTGTTTCAGGAGTTAATTCTGATTTGAGAGGATTAGTTGTGAATTGGGAATTAGTCTTAAGAAAAAATAAAAATTCAATAAATTGTCATCAACTTTTGAGGCTTGGCCCCATGTCATCTTCAATTGATTTGGAGAAATTTTTAACAACTTTCGAAGGTATACAAATTCTTATAAAAGAAAAAAACTATAGAAAATTGGACCCAATAAAAAAATCATTTGAATATGATTTTGGGCTTTCAAATTTTACTACTCTATTGATAGAAGAATTATCAATTAACGAAAAAAACAAAAAGTCTCTTACGCCGTTAGCCCAAGATCTTATAGAGGAAGGTGAGCAAATTAAAGAAATTTTAAAAGAGAAAATTACTCAAGAAAATCAAATTACTGAGTATATGCTTGCAAACCTTGTCCCAAAACTTTGGCCAGCTGAAAATCCTATAATGCTCTCCGCAAGTAGCCCAATTAGAGATTGGCTCACATTTTCTGAGAATAGTACTTTAACAAGAAACTGTTTCAGCTTTAGGGGCGCTTCTGGCATAGACGGTACTTTATCTCTTGCATTAGGTATTTCTAGAATTAAAAATCCTCTACTTCTTGTGACTGGAGATTTGGCTTTTATTCATGATATAAACGGTTGGCTGATTGAAAATTCAATCGACATGAATTTAACAATTCTTCTAATTAATAATAATGGTGGAAATATATTTAATCGTATTTATAAAAAAAATTTAAAAGAAGATGATTTAAAAAAACTGTTTCTTATGCCAAAAGAAATAAACTGGCCAAAACTCGCAGAGGGCTATCAGGTAGACTTTAAAAGCGTGGCAAATTTTAAAAAATTACGAGAGGCATTCGATTGGAGCATTTCTATCGAGAAATCTGTAATAATTAAAGTTGATGTTGACCCAGAAAATGAAATTTGTGAAAAAAATACCCTGCTAGAAAAAATATTTGGCAGTTAAATTTATCATTTTCTATTTTTGAATAATTAGATTTCATGAAAGTATTACCTGGTAAAACAACTTTAAATTGGTCAGAGTACAAATCTTATGAAGATATATTGTTTCACAAATCAGATGAGGGAATTGCGAGAATTGCAATTAATCGGCCTGAAAAAAGGAATGCATTTAGGCCACAAACTGTAGATGAACTCATTGACGCATTTGATATCGTAAGAAATGATGAAACTATTGGCGTAGTTCTCTTTACAGGTGCGGGACCTGATAAGAAAGGCATTTATTCTTTTTGCTCTGGAGGTGATCAGAGTGTAAGGGGTAAAAATGGGTATAAAAATGATGAAGGGAAGCAGAGATTAAATGTACTTGAACTTCAAAGATTAATAAGAAGTTTGCCTAAAGTGGTTATTGCCTTAGTCCCCGGTTTTGCAATTGGAGGAGGACAGGTACTTCATTTAATTTGTGATCTCAGTATCGCCTCTGAAAATGCAATATTTGGTCAAACAGGCCCAAGAGTTGGTAGTTTTGATGCTGGTTTTGGATCTAGTTATTTAGCGAGGCTTGTTGGTCAAAGAAAAGCAAAAGAAATTTGGTTTTTATGTAGAAAATATAATTCCAAGGAAGCTCTTGAGATGGGCTTGATAAATGCAATTACAAAGATTGAAGAATTAGAAGCTGAGGGTGTAATCTGGGCAAGAGAGATTTTACGAAATAGTCCAACTGCTATTCGTATTCTTAAAGCTTCATTCAATGCGGAGAATGATGGGATTGCGGGTATTCAGGAATTATCTGGATATGCAACTCAATTATTTTATTCGACTGAAGAAGCACAAGAAGGTAGAGATGCCTTTCTTGAAAAGCGTCCACCAGACTTCTCTGAATATAAGTGGACACCCTAGTTTATTTTTCAAAAGAACTTTTTTAAATAATTATCAATGAGAATTCTTCTTGCCGCTGCCGAATGTGCTCCAATGATCAAAGTTGGAGGTATGGGAGATGTGGTTGGTTCGTTGCCTCCATCTTTGATAAAACTTGGTCACGATGTAAGGGTAATAATTCCAGGATATGGAAAATTGTGGAGTCTTTTAGAGGTATCGAATGAACCAGTCTTTAGAGCAAATACAATGGGCACTGATTTTGCCGTATATGAAGCAAAACATCCCATTCATAATTATGTGATTTACCTAGTGGGTCATCCAACATTTGACTCTGACCAAATATACGGAGGCGAAAATGAGGATTGGCGTTTTACATTTTTTGCTAGTGCCACTGCAGAATTTGCCTGGAATTGTTGGAAACCTCAAGTTCTCCATTGCCATGATTGGCACACTGGAATGATTCCTGTATGGATGCATCAAGACCCCGAAATTAGTACTGTCTTCACAATTCATAATTTAAAATATCAAGGCCCTTGGAGATGGAAACTTGAAAAAATGACGTGGTGTCCTTGGTATATGCATGGAGACCACACAATGGCTGCGGCAATGTTGTATGCAGATAGGGTCAATGCTGTTTCTCCGACTTATGCAGATGAAATTAAAACCCATGAATATGGGGAAAGCCTTGAAGGATTACTTAATTACATTTCAGGTAAATTAAGGGGAATTCTTAATGGCATAGATCTTGATGAATGGAATCCAGCCAAGGACCCAGTTTTACCCGCAAAATTTAGTATTAAGAATTTAGAGAATAGGCTAGAAAATAAAAAAATTCTGCAGAGAGAAATGGGTCTCGAAGTTAATCCTAAAAAATATCTTTTAGGTATGGTCAGTAGGTTAGTTGATCAAAAAGGGGTTGACTTACTTCTACAAGTTTCAAGAAGACTTTTGGCATATACAGATTCGCAAATAGTTGTTTTAGGGACTGGGGATAGATATTTAGAGTCAGGATTATGGCAACTTGCATTAGATTACCCAGGAAGATTTTCTGTATTTCTTACCTATGATGATTCTTTATCAAGACTTATATATGGTGGTTCTGATGCATTTTTAATGCCAAGTAGGTTCGAACCTTGTGGCATTAGTCAACTACTTGCTATGAGATATGGCTCTATTCCAATAGTAAGGCGGGTAGGAGGTTTAGTTGACACAGTTTTACCTCATGATCCAGAAAATAATAGTGGCACTGGTTTTTGCTTTGATCGCTTTGAACCTATAGATTTCTATACATCTTTAGTAAGGTCTTGGGAGGCCTTTAGGCATAAAGATAGTTGGGAATTATTGCAAAAAAGAGCAATGAGCCAAGAGTTTAGTTGGCAAAGATCCGCTCTCGAATACGAAATTATGTATAAAGATGTTTGTGGAATAAAAGAACCATCTCCAGATTTTGCTGAAGTTGAAAAATTCTCTTATGGACAATCGGCTGATCCATCTTTAAAAAAAGTATGACTTAATTTTTTAATGGAATTCTCTTTATCAGAATTAAACAACGTTTTGGGGGATATTAAAAATCTGAGCGAGGGGAAAAGAGATTTTTTAAATTTTAAAAATATAAGTATTGATAGTAGAACTTTATTAAAAAATGATCTTTTTATAGCTATCAAGGGCAAAAATTTTGATGGACATAGTTTTCTTCCAAATGTTTTAGATAAAGGAGTTAAATCAGTAGTAATAAAACAAGGTATGCAGAGATTACTTCCTAGTAATTTTCCTTATTGGGTTGTAAATGACACATTAGAGGCATTTCAAAAACTAGCATTGCTAAAAAGAAAAAAATTAAATATCCCTATTGTCGCAATAACTGGTTCTGTGGGTAAAACAACAACAAAAGAAATGATTGGTGGAGTTTTAAATAAACTAGGAAGAATTAAATTATCTTATGCAAATTTCAATAATGAGATTGGAGTTGGTCTTACTATTCTTGCTACGGATATAGAGGATAAAGCTTTAGTTCTTGAGATGGGGATGAGAGGTCTTGGACAGATCGAGAATTTATCTAAATATAGTGAACCCGATATTGCAGTTATTACTAACATTGGTACAGCTCATATTGGATTGTTAGGTTCAAAAAAAAATATTACTTATGCAAAGTGTGAAATTAGTAAGTACTTAAATCCTGAAGGAGTTGTAATAATTCCAGCAAATGATCCATTCCTAGAAAAAACTTTGAAAGAAGTTTGGAAAGGTAGAGTTATAAAAGTAAGACTATTAAATATAGGAAATAAAAAGGAGTATTTCAAGAAAGATAATAATTTGCAAGGATTTTATAATCCTTCGAATAAAACAATTGTAATTGAAGAAAATATCTTCGAAATTTCACTTGAAGGATTTCACAATGCTTCGAATTTCTTATTTGCTTATGCAGTTGCCAAAGAGCTAGGCATTGATTTTGCAAGTTTTAATAAATTTGAATTTGCAATATTAGGTGGAAGGAATAAAGTTCTGAAATCAGTAAAAACAACAATATATGATGAATCATATAATGCTTCGCCAGAGTCAGTAAAAGCATGTATTAAAAACTTGCTTGAAAAACCGAGAAATAAATTTTTCATATTTGGAAGCATGCAAGAATTGGGAGAAGAATCTGAAAAATATCATAAAGAAATATTCAACTTAATAAATAATTCAGACATAGAAAAGTGTTTATTTATTTGCGATAAAAAAAATGAAAAAATTTACAGCAATTACTTAAAAGATAAGAAAAAATTTTTAGTTTTAAATAACATTAAAGATGTACCTAATGAGATAAACAAATCTACAAAAAAAGGTGATTCTATTCTTATAAAAGGAAGCAGATGTTGGCAACTTGAAAAAATTATTGAATTAATAAATTAGATCAGGATTTCTTTCTTTCCCAATTTTCTATGTTTACTTGCTTAGTTCTTGAGATTGCTAATGAATTATCTTTTGAGTCTTTTGTGATCACTGAACCAGCTCCTGTTGTAACTGATTCCCCGAGATTTATTGGCGCTACAAAAACTGTATTTGCACCAATACTGGAATTTTTACCAATTTTTGTTTGGTGTTTCTTCTTACCATCAAAATTTGCAGTAATAGTACCAGCTCCAATATTTGTAGATCTCCCAATAATAGAATCGCCAATATAACTTAAATGGTTTACTTTAGATTCTTCCTCTAATTGACTATTTTTGATTTCTACAAAATTACCTATTTTACTAAAAGAAGATATTTTGGAATTAGGTCTTATATGACTATAAGGGCCAATTTTTATATAATCCATTATCTGAGAAGCATAAACAGTAGAGTTTGAAATTTCGCAATTTAATCCCACATTAGAATTTTCAATAAAAGTATTGGGTCCGATAATGCAATGACTATTTATTTTGGTATCTCCTCTTATATGTGTATTAGCCTCAATAATTACATCCTTACCAATTTCAGCTTCTTCACTAATTGAACAACTTGCTTTGTTAATAAAAGTTACACCATTAAGCATATGCTTTTCTTTAATTGAATTCTGAATACTATCCTCGCATTCTGATAGTTGAATTCTGTTATTAATTCCTTGAAGCTCTCCATTATCCTCTATCTCGAGGCTTAAGGAATTTTTTAGTAAAGATACTGTATCTGTTAAGTAAATCTCTTTTTGATTATTATTGCTTTGCAAGGTATAAATTATTTCTGACAAGTTACCCCAGTTAAAACAGTAAACACCTGCATTTATTAATGCATTTCCTCTTTCTAGATCATCGCAATCTTTTTCTTCAACAATTCTCTCTATAAATTCCCCCTTCAAAAAAACTCTGCCATATCCATGAGGATTTGTTTTCTTTGTAGTAATTAAAGAAACATCAGCTTTTTTTGAATCGTGTAAATATAAAAGTCTTTTTAGAGTAATAGGCCTAATGAGTGGCACATCGCCGTTAAGTACCAAGAGGTTCCCTTCATGTTTTTTTACTTCTCTACAAAGGACCTGGATAGCATGACCCGTTCCTGATTGAGGTTCTTGAATAACAAAATGGATTTTTTTATCTTTTGGGATCGAATTTTGTACTTCTTTTGATTTGTGTCCAGTAATTACGAAAATTTGATCAGGTTTTAATTCTACACATGAATCAATTACTCTTTGTAAAAGACTTTTGCCAGAAATTTTATGTAAAACTTTAGGCAATGAGCTTTCCATCCTAGTACCCTTGCCTGCCGCTAATATCGCAACACTTAACATGTTTATTTGAAATCCTTATTTAAATCTAACTCTTAACGGATAACTTCGTCATTCCCCACTTCTCTCTCCATTTTTTTGTAGATAATAGATTCGATAACAATTGCTCATCTAATCTTCTTTTTATTATATCGTCTTTACTTGAGTTTAAATCTTGATCTCTATATGGAATACTAGCTTTAGTCAAGAGATGTTCCTCCTCCATTAAAGATAACTTTTCAAAATTGAAATTAGGTTTCAATTTATTCTTATCAAATTTGGATATTGCGACAGTTCCCTGACTCCAAAAAGTTCTGTTTTTAAAAATTGGCTTAATAGTAAAAATTTCTAATCCAAGATTTCTTAAAGCTTTTCTTACTGCCGCTGAAGAAGAATAAGTTATTAAATAACCTTGAGAATTAAGTTTCTCTTTGACTTTAGATAAAAATTCAATTGTCCATAGTTGTGGGCATTTTTGAGGTGAAAAACCATCTAAATAAATTAGATCGAACTTAATTGATGAAGGAATAATTTTGATTTTTTCTCTAGCATCACCCCATAAAACACTGCATTTAAAAAATTGATCCTCAAAGTAATCTTTGCGATACAGTGATTCAAATATTGTTCTGACTTTTGGAGCCCATAATTTAAAGAAAGATTCATTTTTAAGCGAATATTGAAGAGGCTTTTTATCAATCTCTAAAGCATACAAATTTAAATACGATTTTTGTTTAATTAATTCATCTAATAGGGAAGCCGAATTGTATCCTAAACCAAAACATATATCCAAAACATTTAGAGATTTACCCTTAAATCTTTGCAAATTAGAAGTAGCTGTAAACTTTAACTTTGTTTCCTCCAATGCGCCCATTAAACTATGGAAGTTCTCTTGAAAAAACGCACTTCTTAAAGAGTAACTGCCATCTTTAGTTAAAACTTCTATTAATTCAGACAAAAACTTTTTAATTTAGTTAATTAGTTAGTTTGGCCAGCTCTTCCCAAAAAGTCGGATACGAGACGCTAGCTGCATCTGCCCTCATGATTTTTGAAGTACCTTTGGCAAGAAGTGAAGCAATAGCAAGACTCATCGCTACTCGATGATCTGTCTCACTATCTACCTCCGCAGAATGAAATTTTGATTGACCATTAATAATTAACCCATCCTCTTTTTCTATTATTTCAGCACCGAATTTTTGTAACTGTCTTGCCATAACTTTTAATCGATCTGTCTCCTTTACTCTTAATTCTTGTGCATCTTTAATTTTAGAGACTCCATTACAAAAACAGGCAGCCACAGTAAGTATAGGAATTTCATCTATAAGTTTTGGGAGAATATCTCCTTCAATAGTGAATGATCTTAAATTATTTGAAGTCTTTACTTTAATTGATCCAATAGGTTCACCTGCAATAGTCGATTTATCTAATATCTCATAATTGCATCCCATTGAATCCATTACATTTAAAATCCCTGTTCTAGTGGGATTTAATCCGACATTCTGAATTAAAACCTCTGAATTTGGAACAATAGATGCAGCTATCATCCAAAAAGAAGCAGAGCTTATGTCCCCAGGAATCAATATTCTCTGGCCAATTAAGTTCCCCCCTGACTTGATAACTACATTTCTTCCTAATTCTCCTCTGACATTGATGTCTGCTCCAAATGCTTTTAACATTCTCTCAGTATGATCTCTTGAAGATGCTGGTTCAATAACAGAAGTGGTTCCAGAAGCTTTGAGGCCTGCCAATAAAATTGCGGATTTTACTTGAGCGCTCGCTACAGGGGTTCCAATAACACATCCTTTTAGTTTGTTTCCATTAATTGAGATTGGAGCTTTGTTTCCTTTCTCTCTGCCAAAAATTTTGCCACCCATTAACGATAATGGTTTACCCACTCGCCCCATTGGCCTTTCATTGAGAGAAATATCACCTGTTAAAATAAAATTTTTGCCTTCTTGACCGGCAAGTAACCCCATTAATAATCTCATGGTGGTTCCCGAATTCCCACAATCAAGAATTTCTTTGGGTTCTTTTAATCCATCAAGACCCAATCCTGAAATCGTAAAAGGCTCATTTTTTTTTATTTCTGGTATCTTTACACCTAATTTCCTAAGACAATCAGCAGTTGAAAGTGGATCTTCAGAATGTAAAAAACCCTCAATAGTCGTCTCACCCTTAGCAATACTTCCAATTATTAGAGCTCTATGAGAAATAGATTTATCTCCAGGTACTTTTACATTTCCTTTTAAATTAACTCCACCTTTTATTGTGCGGATATTATTCATTTTCAAATTAGATACTTGATAATTTTTCTGTAAAAACAAATTAGTTATATATTATCAATAAGTTTGTTTTAAAAAAAAATTTATCAAATTAAGTAACTGTTTTCTATAATAATTTTAGAAAAAGGATTTGATTATTAATCTTACTTATTATCACGTTGCAAAGGACGTTCCGGAAACAAGTCTAGACATTGCAGTAGTCATTGATGTTTTAAGAGCTACAACCACAATTTCTTGGGCTTTAAAAAATGGAGCTGATTCAATACAAGTTTTTGCAGATTTGGATTTATTGAAAGAATCAGCAATTAAATGGCAACCTGAAAAGAGACTATTGCTTGGAGAGAGAGGCGGAAAGAAGATTGAGGGCTTTGATTTAGGAAATTCACCTTTATCAGTTACAAAAAAAGTTGTTAATGGTAAAAGACTATTTATGAGTACGACTAATGGGACTAAATCATTGCAAAAAGTTCAAAATGCTAAGCATTTATTTGCTATGGGTCTCCCAAATAGGAAAGCAGTTGCAGAAAAAATCATTTCATTAAAGACAGAAAATCTTTTAATACTTGGTAGTGGTTGGGAAGGCTCTTATTCACTTGAGGATTCCTTAGCTGCGGGTGCTTTGGCTTCATATCTAAAACAGAACTGTGATTTCGAAATTAATATTCTGAATGACGAATTACAAGCTGCTTTGGCACTTTGGGGTTTTTGGAAAAATGATATTTTGAAATGTTTAAAAACAGCAACCCATGGCAAAAGATTGACAAGTCTTGGAGATTATGAGGATGATTTTAAATGTTGCTCTGAACTTGATTGCTTAGATATTGTTCCAGCTCAAGTTGAAAGAGGTGTGATTCGTGCCTCATGATTTACGAATTTGTTCACTAGGAGTAAAGTCTTGACTGATTTTTTGGTAGCTGCATTGCAAATTACGAGTACTTCAAATGTTGAAGCAAATTTTATTGAAGCAGAAGAACAGATTGAATTAGCTGCTAGAAGAGGTGCTGAGTTAATAGGTTTGCCTGAAAATTTTGCTTTTTTAGGAGGAGATGATGAAAAACTTAGATTAGCTTCTGAATTGTCTGAGAAGTGTACAAATTTTCTAAAAACTATGTCACAAAGATATCAAGTATTTCTTTTGGGAGGAGGATATCCTGTCCCTGCTGGTGATGACAGTCATACTTATAATAGATCAGCCTTATTTGGGAAAGATGGACAGATTTTGGCAAAATACGACAAGATTCATTTGTTTGATGTTGATTTGCCAGATGGAAATTTATACAAGGAATCATCCACTATTTTATCTGGAGCAGAATATCCACCTGTTGTAGAAGTCCCAGGTTTATGCAGAATAGGATTATCGATTTGTTACGATGTTAGATTCCCTGAGCTCTATAGATATTTGTCTTCCAATGGTGCAGAGCTAATTATGATTCCCGCAGCTTTTACAGCATTTACCGGAAAGGATCATTGGCAAATCCTATTACAAGCAAGAGCAATTGAAAATACAGCATATGTAGTCGCTCCAGCTCAAACTGGAATTCATTATGGAAGAAGGCAAAGTCATGGACATGCAATGGTAATTGACCCTTGGGGTACAGTTTTATCTGATGCCGGAAAGACTCAGGGGGCTGCAATAGCCCCAGCTGATAAAGAAAGAGTAAAGAAAATTAGGGAGCAGATGCCAAGCCTTAAACATAGAAAAAACAAATTGTTTTCAAATTAATGATAGAGTTTTTAGATAAAAAACTTTTTCGTTATTTATCTGTTTTTTTATTTTTAAATTCTTTAATCCTCCCAGTTAAATCTTCAAGTGCTCTTGCGGCATGGGCTATAAACACTAATGGGGTTTTAGAATTAAGAACTAAATCAAATACAAATTTAAAAGCATACTTTCAAAAGGCTAACCAAATATCGGGAGATAGATTCTGGATAGATTTTCCAGGAGAATTAAAAAAAACCAGAACAATAAAAGGTAATGGCCCAATAAAAGAAATTAGATTAGGAAAACCAGATAAGGGCAAAACAAGACTAGTAATTGAATTTAAGGAAGAGACTTATTTGCAACCTTTGACTTGGCAAATGGTTGGCTTAGATCAAAATAGATGGAGAATTAAACTATTTAACCCAAAATATTCATTTAAAAAGATTGGTGAAGGTTTAGTTGAAAAGAAAAAAGGGAATATCAAAGCGAATCAAAATTTTATTCAAAAGAAGAAAAATAATTATGGTTACTTGAAACTACCAGTTGTAAAACGAAACAAGTTTGAGGTTGTAATCGATCCGGGGCATGGAGGACCTGATCCAGGAGCAATAGGTATTGGTGGCATTAGAGAAACAGATGTTGTTCTAGAGGTTTCAAAAATAGTTAAAAAATTACTTTCTGAGAAAGGTGTCCAAGTAAGGTTGACTAGAACAAATGACGTTGATTTGGATTTACCTCCAAGAGTTTCCATTGCTAATAATACTGATGCAGATATCTTTGTAAGTATTCATGCCAATGCCTCAAGAGGTAAAAGAAGGGACATAAATGGATTGGAAACCTTTTATTACAGAGGGTGGAGAGGAAGATTACTCGCGAAAAGAATTCAAAAACAAATTTTAAGAGTTTCTCCTGGGAGTCCTGATCGAGGAGTTAAACAAGGTAGATTTTATGTAATTAAAAATACTAGGATGCCTGCAGTTCTTGTAGAAATTGGATTTTTAACGGGAAGATTAGATGCGAGAAGATTAGAAAAAATAACCCATCGAAAAAGATTAGCCTATGCAATCGCAAAAGGCATCCTCGAATATCTAGATAAAGTAGGGTGAAACTTAAAATAGGTATATTTGATAGCGGAATAGGTGGTTTTTCTATCCTTAACTCTTTACTAAAAACACGTAAAGATGTAGAAGTTTTTTATTTGGCTGATACAAAAAGAATACCTTTTGGGAGTAAAAATTCTAAAGAGATAAGATTAATTGCAAAGGAGATTGCTACTTTTTTTGTTGATAAGAATTTAGATGCACTTTTAGTTGCTTGTAACACTACAAATGCGTGTGCGCTTGATATTCTGGAAGATAATTTAAAGGCTCCTTGTTTTGACCTTATAAACTCAGTATCGGAAATAGTTGATAAACAAATAATTGGTGTCCTAGCAACACAAACAACTGTTCGATCATCGTATTATAAAAAAGCTATAAATTCTAAAAAAGAGAATAAGATAATATTTCAGCAAGAATGTCCAGATTTTGTCTCAGAAATTGAAAAAGAAAAATTAAATCTTGAAAAGTTAAATAGTCTTTCAGAATTATACTTAAGACCACTGATTAACAAAAATATTGAAGAATTAATACTTGGATGTAGTCACTATCCTTTAATTTATGACTTTTTAAGAAAAAAATTAGATCCTAATATAAAAATTATTGATCCATCGGTAGCATTAATAAAAAAATTTAATGCATCTTTTGCTATTCCAAAAACTGACCGCTATGAGAGTATTTCTTTCGAAAATGTAAAATTTTTTGTTACTTCAGAAAGAGATGAGTTTTCCAATAAAGTAAAATTTTGGCTTGGAATTAATAAAGAAATTAGGTTGGTTAACCTCCGAAGTAATGTTTGATTCCTTAAGATATAAAAGAGGTCAATCATGAACACAGTAACAGAGCTACTACAACCAGTTGAAAATGATCTTGATGATCTTATTTTAGAACTGAAAAATCTAATAGGAGCTGGTCACCCAATTCTTCAAGCCGCAGCAGAACATCTTTTTAGTGCTGGGGGGAAAAGGTTAAGACCTGGTATAGTTTTATTGATTTCAAAAGCTATATCTCCTGAATTTTGCTTGACAAGCAAACATAAAAGGCTTGCTGAAATAACTGAGATGATTCATACAGCATCATTAGTTCACGATGATGTTGTTGATGAGGCGTCTACAAGAAGAGGAGTAGATACAGTTCATAGTAGATTTAATACCAGAGTAGCTGTTTTGGCGGGTGACTTTTTATTCGCTCAAGCAAGTTGGCACCTAGCAAATCTTGACAATGTAAATGTAGTTAAATTACTTAGTAGAGTAATAATGGATTTAGCAGAGGGTGAAATTAAACAAAATTTAAATAGATTTGATTCGGCTCAATCTTTTTCCAAATACATCAACAAAAGCTATTGTAAAACAGCATCATTAATAGCCAATAGTTGTAAAGCAGCTGGAGTTTTGAGTGGAATTAATGCAGATAACCTAACCTCATTGTACGATTTTGGTAAAAATATTGGTTTAGCATTCCAAGTTGTAGATGACATTCTTGACTTTACTGGAAATGATAAACAACTTGGAAAACCTGCTGTAAGCGATCTTGCTAGTGGTTATCTTACCGCCCCAGTTTTATATGCCTTAGAAGAAAATAAACAATTGTCAGTTCTTATAAATAGAGAACTTGCTGAAAAAGATGATTTAGATGATGCTCTTAATATTATCATGAACTCTAAAGCTATTGAAAATTCAAGGAAACTAGCTGAGGATTTTGCAATGCTTTCTAAAGAAGCTATAGTCTGGCTTCCTGATTCAGAATATAAAAGAGCTTTAATGGCTCTTCCAGAATTTGTTCTAAGCCGTATTTATTAGTCTTTTAGAAATAAATATATGAGCTAAATTAATATTAAAATTTTTGAAAACCTTAATTTTTTCGACTAAATTTATAAAACATAGATTTATTGAATGTCATTAGATAAAAAAAATTCAATCAATAACATACTTGAAGAAAAGAGAATTTTCCCTCCATCAAAAAAATTTGCAGAAAACTCAAATATTAGTACTCAAGAAGAATTACTAAGTCTAAAAAAACAAGCATCAGATAATCCTATTCAATTTTGGAAATCTTTTGCAAAATCTGAATTAGATTGGTTTGAGCCTTTTCAAACTGTATTAGATAACGAGAATGCGCCCTTTTTTAAATGGTTCAAAGAAGGAAAACTTAATATTACATATAACTGCTTAGATAGACACATCAAGAGAGGGCTTGGAGGAAAAACTGCACTTATTTGGGAAGGCGAACCCGGAGATAGTAAAAAATATACTTACGAAGAACTTCTTAAAGAGGTATGTAAAGCGGCTAATGCATTAAAAGCAATTGGTGTAAAAAAAGGAGATTTGGTATGTATTTATATGCCGATGATTCCTGAGGCGATGTTTGCGATGTTAGCTTGTGCAAGAATTGGCGCGCCTCATTCAGTCGTCTTCGGAGGATTTTCTTCAGAAGCTTTAAAAGATAGGTTAATTGATGGGAACGCCAGATTTGTTATTACTGCTGATGGTGGATTTAGAAAAGATAAGGTGATTGAACTTAAGAATGCAGTTGATGCGGCCATTGAAAGTGGGGCAGATAAAGTTGTTGAAAAAGTAGTAGTTGTTCAACGAACCCAAAAAAATATTTCGATGGTTGATGATAGAGATTTTTGGTGGCACGAATTATTAAAAGATCAAAAAGATCATTGTGAACCAGAAATAATGAATAGCGAAGATAGACTTTTTATTCTTTATACTTCAGGCTCTACTGGAAAGCCCAAAGGTGTAGTTCACACTACAGGTGGTTACAATCTTTGGAGCCATTTGACATTTAAATGGATTTTTGACTTAAAAGATGACGATATTTACTGGTGTACTGCTGATGTTGGTTGGATTACAGGTCATAGTTACATAGTTTACGGGCCTTTATCTAATGGTGCTACAACCTTAATGTATGAGGGAGTGCCAAGACCCTCAAATTTAGGGGCTTTTTGGGAAATTGTTCAAAAATATAAGGTTTCTATTTTTTATACTGCACCAACTGCAATAAGAGCATTTATGAAGTCTGGGCGTGAAATACCTGATGAATATAATTTGGAGAGTCTTAGACTTTTGGGCACAGTTGGAGAACCAATTAATCCTGAAGCCTGGATGTGGTACAAGAATGTTATTGGTAAAGATAAATGCCCTATTGTTGATACTTGGTGGCAAACTGAGACTGGTGGTGTGATGATAAGTCCCTTACCTGGAGTTGTTGCTACAAAGCCAGGTTCAGCTACTTTCCCTCTGCCCGGAATAGAAGTTGAAGTTGTCGATAAGAATGGAGATAAGGTTAAGGAGAACGAAGGTGGCTATTTAATTATTAAGAAACCTTGGCCAGGAATGATGAGAACAATTCATGGAAATTCAGAGAGATATTTGGAGAGTTATTGGGAATATATTTCCTTTAAGGGAGAAAAAAATGTTTATTTTGCTGGAGATGGAGCACGCATTGATGAAGATGGATATATATGGATTATGGGAAGAGTTGATGATGTCATAAGTGTTTCAGGACATCGGTTAGGAACAATGGAAATAGAATCTGCTTTGGTAAGTCATAAATCAGTTGCAGAGTCTGCAGTAGTTGGTAAAAAAGATGATTTAAAAGGCGAAGTTATAGTTGCTTTTGTATCTTTAGAGAAAGACGTGCACGTTTCTTCAGAATTAGTAGAGAAACTAAAGAAACATGTTGTTAATGAAATTGGAATTATCGCAAAGCCTGAAAAAATTATAATATCCGACTCTCTTCCGAAAACACGCAGTGGAAAAATTATGAGGCGAATTTTAAGATCTTTGGCTGCTGGAGAAAAAATTAGCGGTGATATAAGCACTCTTGAAGATAGTTCTGTTTTAGAAAAGCTGAAAGAATTATCTTAATCAGATTCATCAATTAAATTGGAAATTTTTTTTATAGTATTTCTTTTGAATTCATCATCTGCCCAGTCTCCCAAAAAATTTTCTCTTAATCCTGCGCTTGCAATTATAGTATGCGTACCTTTTAGCATTACCCCCTTAGAATTATCTTCTTTTCTTGCTTTCAGACAAGAAAATAATTTATCTGTTTGATCTAATTCGTCTTGGTTGAATTTTATTAGGAAGTTATTTTTTTGATTATATGTTTTTTCAATTAATCGCAAAGTTCTTTCAGGACTTGGGCTAAATTCACTGTTGAATTCTAATTTTTGAGAAATTTGTTTCAATAATGGAATTGATTTGTTAGCACTAAAATTATTAAAACTAATTGATATGAATTTTTCGCAATTTCTTCCGCCATCAGGAGAAATTAAATGAAGTTTACAGCCTAGGCTATGACCAATTCTTATTGAAGGAATTGATGCCCCTATTCTCTTGGCTAAAGATATTCGGCAATTCTTAAAATCTTTCCATGCTTTGATAGCAAGTTGTTGGTGATCAAATTGTGGTGTGTATTTATATGCATGTACTGCATAATTTTTATTAATTAAACTCTCTATGAATCTTCTATAAGTTAAATCTGGCTTAGAAGCTAAATAACTTCCACCAATAAATTCAACAATTTTTTTTGGATTTGAAGGCCAATAACAGAAATTGTTATATTGAAATTTTGTAAAAGTCATCTTTCATAAGCTAATAATGTTTCAAAAAATATTTTCTAGACTGTTTTTTAATTTATATTAATTTAAAAGAAATATTTATTAAATGCGTCAAGATAAATTAAAGTATTTTGAGTTAATTGGAACTATTTAACAAAAAAGAATTAAATCAATTGGATTTTCTTCATGATCAAATTAACACCAATCCCTCTGAAGAGAGAGTAACGAATAAAAATAAAAAAATTGAAAAAATTTTAATTCTTGATACTGAAACAACAGGTTTAGACGAAAATAAAGATGAAGTGATAGAAATAGGTTGCATCTTATTTGATGTATCTTTTAAATGTGTACTTTCACAAGTTTCTTTTTTATTTCCAGTTAATAATAATGAAGCCGAACATGTAAATGGTATATCTGCAGAAGTAACTAATATCTCTCAACCATGGGAAGATGGATTGAATTTCTTTCTAAAACTTGTTGATTCTTCAGATTTCATCGTTGCTCATAATGTGGAGTTTGATAAGAAATGGTTTGGAAAAGGAAGATTGCCTAAGCTTAATAAGAAATGGATATGTAGTTTAGAGGATATTAATTGGTCTTTTCAAAAATCACTAAAAACAAGACCTTCAGTAACTGATCTAGCCTTATCTTTTTCAATACCAGTTTGGAATTTACATAGAGCTTTATCTGATTGCTTTTATATATCTGAGGTCTTCAAAAAATGTGACAACTTAGAGGAACTTTTACTTAAAGCTACTGAACCGAGGTTTTTATACAAGGCTTTGGTTAGTTATGAAGACAGGTCTTTAGCTAAAAATGCTGGGTTCAGATGGAATAGTCCTGTGCAAGGAGCTTGGTCAAGAAAATTAACTATTGATGAGGCAAAAAATCTTGATTTTAGAGTTGAGATTTTGAATTAATATTTATTTAATTTTTGACTAAGAAAATATTTAGTGCATCTTACAAGGCATCCATTTATTACCCATTTTATGTGCTCCAATACATCCGTATTTTGAAGCAGCCTTTTCAGCTTCTTGTTTAGTGTTAAATAGATCTGACATCATATTTTCCTTATTTGAATTTGAAACTTGTTTGGAATGATTATGATGATTTTTATGAGAATTAGGTGAATACTCCCATATTCCCATAGTAGTAACACCGGCAGAGATAATTCCCATCCCGACTACTGATAAATTGACTATTCCCATTGCGACTGCACCAAAAGAAAATACACCCATTGGGACTACCCCTATACTTATTACTCCCATTGGCACTATTCCTATTGAAACTATACCAAGGGGTGCTATTCCAAAAGCAATTTTTTTTGGTTTTGTACCGCAATGTTGATTCTCTTTACTTTTATTAATTCCCAATAGTTTTTCTAAATGTTAAATTAAAATTGTCTCACAAAATAACCAATCAAAGATTAATTTCTAGATGAATTAAAAATTTTGAATTATTTTTTAGAACTTTGAATAACTTAAAAAACCTAAGAGGAACAGTAGACCTATTTCCTGATCAATTAATAAAGTGGCAAAACGTTGAAAAAATTTTATTAGAGCAGCTTTCTAGAGCATCCATCAAAGAAATAAGAACACCAATATTGGAAATGACCGAATTATTTATAAGAGGAATTGGTGAAGGAACAGATGTTGTCAGTAAGGAAATGTATACATTTCTTGATAGGGGAGAGAGATCTTGCACTCTAAGACCTGAAGGAACAGCCTCAGTCGCACGAGCGTTAATACAAAACGGAATATCTTCTAATCCTCTTCAAAAACTTTGGTATATGGGTCCTATGTTTCGATACGAAAGACCTCAAGCAGGCAGGCAAAGACAGTTTCATCAATTAGGTGTTGAGTTTATAGGACATGATTCAGTTAGAAGTGATGTTGAAATTATTGCTTTAGCTTGGGATATATTAGGCAAATTAGGAATAAAAGAACTCAATCTTGAAATAAATACGTTAGGTGATACTAATGACAGATCAAATTTTCAAAAATCTTTTTTAGAATGGTTAGGAACAAATAAAGATTCTCTAGATTTAGACTCTCAGAATAGAATTTCTAAAAACCCTTTGAGGATTTTGGACTCAAAGAATATTCAAACTAAAAAAGTTCTTGAAAATGCACCTAGATTATTCAATTATTTATCTGAAAAAAGTCATAACAGATATTTAGACTTAAAAAGACAATTAGAGGTTTTAAAAATACCTTATGTAGAAAATTTTAATCTTGTAAGAGGTTTAGATTACTACACTCATACAGCTTTTGAAATTACTAGTGGGGCTTTGGGCTCCCAAGCTACAGTTTGCGGAGGAGGGAGATACGACGATTTAATAAAACAAATGGGAGGGCCAAACACTCCTGCAATTGGTTTCGCTATTGGTTTAGAACGATTAATTTTACTCGCAGGAAAAGAGCTTGAAATTCCTAGAAATACTGATATCTATATCATTAATCAAGGCTTAGTTGCTGAATCATTAGCAATGGATTTATCTAGAAAATTAAGAAATTACAATTTGTTAGTTGAGTTAGATTTAAGCGGAGCCTCATTCTCTAAGCAATTTAAAAAGGCAAATAAACTTAAATCTAAAAGTATTATTGTTATTGGTGATGATGAGGCAGTTAATGGGGAATTTATTATAAGGCTCTTTGATCAATCAGGTAATGGGAATCAAGAGGAGGTTATATCTTTTGAGAATGATATTAAATTAGAAAATTGGATAAACAATAACTTACTTGTAAAGTGATGTACTTGAAAATAGTGATAATTTTTCTTTTTATAATTATTTTTTTTAATTTAAGGAATTTTCTTAAATTAAATAGAAAACAAAAAGTTTTTAATTCTAAAAAAATAACAACTTTCAATAAAAAGAATCTTAATAATTGGATGAATTTAACTAAAAAAGAAAGATATAACTTAACAAAACAAGATTCTCTTAACTACATGGAAAAAAGAAAACTTTTATTAGACGAAATTAGAAATGAATATAAGAAAATATCTAGAAAAAATTCTGAGGGGAACATTAATAAAAAATAATTATGGAAAATTATTGGACTTCTAATAAACCTATAAATGGATTAAGACATTTTGTTTTAGTAAATGAGACTAAAGAAAAAGGAAATATTAGTTTTTTAATGGTTTCTGTCCTTGATTCTGAAATTAACTTCAAAACTACTTATGAAGATTTAATAAATAGTGGAAATTGGCACGAGGGTTGGATCAATCTTCCAAAGATTCAATCGATTACGGAGGAATACGTCAAATATAAATCCATGAATAAAGGAAAAGATATTGAAGAGATATTTATTAATGAAGATTCTTTTTTTAATATTTCTTAATTTGACATAAATCTTTCAAATCTCTTTTCTCTAAAAATAAACGGTTTTTGTTACTTAATAATTATTTAAAAGTTTTACCCCTTTCAAAAAAATAAAATTAACGCTATCAAGGATTAATTATATTAACTTAATTAAATGTTAGGTGAAATATGGAGCTCATCTCAGTTGACCGCCGAAAAATTAGGAATAACTGAAGTTAAACTATCATTTTTACGTGAAAATGGAATACTTAAGCCTGGAATTCATTGGAAAAGCTCTCCACTAGGTCAGAAAAAACCTTGGAAACCCAAAGCGCTCTATAATGTAAAAATGTGCAGAAAAATAATTAATAAATTTTATTCTGAAGAAAACTATAATATTGCAGCCTAAAAGTAATAAGATTTTTGTTGATTTGGAATATATAGAATCGCTATTCTATTAGATTCTCATCTCTACACTCAAGTAGAGTATTTTGCAAAGTTGGATATAAGTTAATCATATTTATATATTGTTTTGATTTTCTGTATGATTTTGCAGCCTTTTTGTAATGAACTTCAGATTTCATTTCTAGTGAAAATTTTCTAGAAGACTCTTGAGAAGTAGTCATAATTTTAGATGTCTTATCTAATATTTAATAATTGTTTGATAATGAGGCAATAAATAGAATGGTTTAATGAAACAAAACATCATTTAATGTCAGCAAAAAGAAATTTATTAAAAAAAAAATTAAAATTAAAACTCTTCTGATTTGATATGTAATCTATTCTCTAACGATAACTTTACTGTTGAAATCTAACTTATTTTATATTTAATCGTTTTGAGAAATTAATAAATTTTTTTTCTTAGGATTACTAATTTTTACAATTTTGTTGTGAATTCAACCGTTTGATGAAAATTAAAGTATTCTCAAAACGTTTAAGCTAATCATTTCCTAAATGCAAACCTACGGTAATCCAGATACCACTTACGGGTGGTGGGCTGGAAATTCAGGTGTAGCTAATCGCTCAGGAAAATTTATCGCTGCTCATGTAGCTCATGCAGGATTAATTGTTTTCTGGGCTGGTGCTTTCACCCTTTTTGAACTTTCACGATTTGATCCTAGTGTACCTATGGGTCATCAACCTTTAATTGTACTTCCACACTTAGCAACTCTAGGAATAGGGTTTGACGCTAATGGCGTTGCGATGGGAGATACTAAGCCTGTACTTGCAATTGCAATCGTACACTTAGTTTCTTCTATGGTTTTAGCTGCTGGTGGACTTTTACACTCTCTACTTCTTCCAGGAAATTTAGAAGATTCAGATATTGCTAGAGCAAGAAAATTCAATATTGAATGGGATAATCCTGACAAATTGACATTTATTCTTGGTCATCATCTCCTCTTTTTAGGATTTGCAGTTATTGCTTTCGTTGAATGGGCCAGAGTCCATGGAATTTATGATCCAGCTATTGGTGCTGTAAGACAAGTTGAATACGAATTAAACTTAGCGAAAATTTGGAATCATCAAACAGACTTTTTGACTATCGATAGTCTGGAAGAGGTTATGGGTGGTCATGCATTCTTAGCTTTTGTAGAGATTACAGGTGGTGCATGGCATATTGCTACTAAGCAGGTAGGAGAATTTACTAAGTTCAAAGGTAAAGGTCTTCTATCAGCCGAAGCTGTTCTATCATGGTCATTAGCCGGTATAGGCTGGATGGCTATTATTGCAGCTTTCTGGAGTGCAGCAAATACAACTGTTTATCCTGTTGAATATTTTGGTGAACCACTAGAGTTGAAATTTAGTATTTCTCCATATTGGATTGATACTGTTGATCTTCCTGACGGTGAGTTTACATCAAGGGCATGGTTAGCAAATGTTCACTACTACTTTGGTTTCTTCTTTATTCAAGGTCATCTTTGGCATGCTCTGAGAGCATTAGGTTTTGATTTCAAGAGGGTTACTAATGCTATTAGTAATATTGATAGTGCCACAATTACTCTTAAGGATTAAATTCTCAAGTTAATCATTCACATTAAAGGCCCTCTAAAAGGGCCTTTTTTATTTGAAAAATTTTGTTTATTAATTTAGATTTAGGAGAATATGTTTTTGAACTCATTGAATATTTTTTCTCTACAGAATAAATATATTTTTTCAAATTCTCTATTAATAAGTTTTTTTGGATTATTAATTATATTTTTTTTGTTGATTTTTGGGAGAAAATTTAAACTAGCTGTTCAACTTGAGAGATTTGGATTACCGATAGCAGTTATATCTGGAATTATAGGTATATCTATCGGTCCATTTGGAGTAATACATTTTTTACCAAAAGAAACCATCAATGTTTGGAGTAATTTTCCTACTCCTCTTTTATCGTTAGTCTTCGCAACTTTAATGATGGGAAGACCCATCCCAAATATAAATGGTTTAGTTAAACCAATTTTTAATCAATTTCTACTGGCTCTTGCCCTAGGTTTCGGACAATTTTTCGTTGGCGGTCTAGTTGTTAAATATTTTTTGCCTCAATCTATGGATGCAAATCCTTTAATGGGATGTTTAATAGAGGTAGGTTTTGAGGGTGGGCATGGAGCTGCGACAATAATTGGGGAAAGTTTTAATAAACTTGGTTTCCAAAATGGTTTAGATCTTGGTTTGGCTATGGCAACAATGGGTCTTTTATCATCTTCAATATTGGGCAGCATATTTATTTTTTTTGGGAGAACTTTTGGTATATCTGATAAAGAGGAAATTCTTGAACAAAAAGAAAATATGGAGGAAAAAAAAATAGAAATTCTTGCGGATTTACGAATTTTTATAATAAATCTTGGATTCACCGGCTTGGCAATTTCTTTTGGTGTTTTACTACTTAAATATTTAAGGTTTATTTCAAGTTCTTTTGGTGATTTTTCGAAGGAAATTATTTTTTCACTTCCAGTATTCCCTTTTATCCTTATAGGTTCCCTCCTTATTAGATATATTTTAGAGAAAACCAAAAATACAGAATTTATTTCAAATATTCTTCAACGGGAGATTGGTATTTTATCCACAGACTTATTGATTTTTACAGCTATGGCGAGTTTAGATATTGCAGTTGTTTTTGATAATTGGGTACTTATATTAGTGTTTACTATTTTTGGTTTATTTTGGAATTTAATCTGCATTGCTTATTTTGCATACTTTATTTTTGATGATTATTGGTTTGAAAAAAGTCTAATAGAGTTTGGTAATTCTACAGGTGTAGTAGCTTCTGGCTTGCTTCTTTTAAGGCTTGCGGATCCTAAAAATATTTCTAAGACCTTACCTATTTTTACCTCAAAACAGCTATTCGCTCAGTTGATTCTTTCTGGGGGATTATTCACAGTTCTTGCACCATTAATGATTTCTAAAATTGGGTTGGACTATTGGACAGAAATTTGTGCTTTAATTACATTCGCAATTCTTTCTATTGCATTGATTTTTAATAAAGTAGAGATGAAAAAGTTGCAATAATAACCCTAAAATACTTCTAGTTTTAATTTTATTTAATGTCATTTTCTCCCTACGATATTCCACCTCAAGAAAATAAAGGGAAGTGGTTTAGGAGTCATTTACTCGGCAGGGAAATCGAACTTGGTGAATTGTATAGTCTTGGATCAAATGATTTAGATTTGCTTATGGCGGAGACTGCAGAAATAAGAAGCGATCTTGAGTTTAAGGAAAAAAATATAGGTAAATTTAGGACTGCAGGATATTTTTTGGAGTTAGCAAGAATAATTGAGAAAAGGAAGTTATTAGAAAGTTAATAAGAAGGAAAATAATTTTCCCCAAAATTTGGTGTCCATAATTCGTATTTATACATTAAGGATTGAAATTCTCTATTTTTCTCAAATGAATCTAACCATTTTTTTATTGAGGATTCAAAATAATTTGTTCTTTTTTGACTTTCACAAGCGATTCTAAATTGTCTTACAAAAGGCCAAATAGACCAATCAGCTATTGTGGGGCTATCTCCAAAAAAGTATTTATTTTCTGCAAGAAGTTCGTTCCATCTCTTTATAAATTTAATCGCATTTGTGAAATGAAATTCTTCATCACTATTCTTATATCTTGTGGCATATTTAAATCGATCTAAATGATATTTGAATTCGTTATCGTTTTCATTAATTAATTTAAAAATATCTTCCTTTTTGTTTTCAGGAAAATAAATTAATTTGATGTTTTCCTTTTTTGACTCTGAGAGAGCCCACAGGATGATTTCAAGACTTTCTTCAATAACTTCACTATTTTTTTTAATAAGTATTGGAACGGTTTTCGTCTTTGAATTATTTAAAAAATCTAGAGGTTTATTTTTTAAATCAATTTCTCTTATCTCTACTTTTATTTCACAAATTAACAGGGCCCATCTTGCACGAATTGCATATGGACATCTTCGAAATGAATATAAAATATCGTTTTTCATATTGTAAAAACTTTAAATTTCCTTGATTCTTTTAGTATTATTTAAGAAAGAACAGAATTTATTTTACAACGCAAATGTCGGGATATGTTTACCTCATTAGATTAGGAGACCTTTATAGGATTGGGAAAACGGATAATCTTGAAAAGAAAATTAAGAAATTAAAGCCAGATGAATTATTAACATCAATTATGACGAAGGAGCCAGAAACTCTCGAAGCAAGATTACTAAGAAAATTTAAATCTCAAAGAATTCCTGAAACTGGTTATTTAAAGCTTTCTAAAAGACAAATTAGAGAATGTAAAAAGCAATTTGAATTAAAGGGTAACTTACCTCACACTTTAGATGCTGAAGTTTCCATAACTCTATTTGCATCTTTTTTATTGTTTTCATTAAGTTCCTTTATTTTTAATTATTTAAATTTTGGATTTGTAAAATCTATATCTTATTCCTTCGGAATGGCATCTATACCGATGGTAATATTATTCATTACAGGTAGTTTTGGCGGATACTTTTCTGAAGATTTATCCCTTTTTTCATTGTTAACTAATCGAATAAAAGGTTTATTTATTGCAATCGCAATGCTCTCAATAGCTTACTTAATTTTGAATTTAGGTTAAATTTCATAATTACAATTTAATGCAATTTCAAATGGAACTGATTGGGTAGGTAATTTCAGAATCGTTGAGCATATTTCAGCAATATCTTCAGGTTGTGTCATCTTTGATTTTTCTAGGGAAGAGATATTTTGAGCCATTTCTGTATTTACCCAACTTGGGCAAATTGCTGAAACCCTTATATTTTTCTCCCAACCTTTATTTTTCATTGTTTGGCATAATCCCATCAAAGCAAACTTTGATGAAGAATAAGCGGCTAAATCCCCTTTAGATCTTTTTCCACTCATTGAAACTAAAACAATAATTCTTCCTCTGCCTGAGGCGCATAAGTGATCCCAAGAAAGCCTACATAAATTCCAAATTGCCAAAAAGTTGATATTTAGTGTATTTAAAATATCTTCTTCATCGCCATCTTTGAATAAAAAAGGAACTTTCGATAATACTCCAGAACAATTTATTAATGAATCAAATCCTCCAAATTTATCTACGGTATTTTTTATCCAATTTTTGGCTGATATTTTGTTTAATGCATCATATTCGTTAATTATAATTCTCCCTTCTGGCCATTTATTTGGATCAATAATACTCCCCTTTAATGATTCTAGATTTCTTATGCCAACACTAATTCTGTTGCCTTCTTTTAATTCTTTATGAGCAATATTTAATCCAATACCTCTACTAGCTCCGCTTATAAGTATTGTCCTCATTTTGAAACTATATATTTGGAAATATTATCCTAAGCAACATTTTAAACTCTCTACCATGCATAATCATTAGACCTTTCTTTACACTCCATGGAGCCTTTATAAACATTATGCACATAGCATATACAATCTCTCTTAAGGAGAGAGTATCAGTTAGAAAACCATACCATTGATTTTTAGGTAGTTGGAAAAAACTGCCAAAAAATTCTCTCAATAGTTTTTCGTCAAACCTCATGAGTTTTTCTAATCCAAATTGGTAAAGTGATTTCTTTCTAATTAATTCTTTTGACCATAAAGTTTCCCAACCTTTTCTTGCAATATGATAAGTACTAAGATTTTTGTTTTTAATTGCTTCTGCTACCGCTTTTGCAACAAGTGGAGCTCTTCTTAAAACATTACCAATTAAGTATCCGGATGCAGGATGTACCATTGAAGCAGCACCACCATATCCAAGTATTTGTTGCCTGAAATCTGGTATTGGCATATTCATTGGAAGAAACAAACCAAGCTCTTCGTGTTGCATGCTTGTAATAGAGATATTTCGATAAGATAGCCTCTTCTCTAGTCTCTCTTTTAAATTTTCCATTGTTAGAGGATTTACTAAACCAAGAGATGTTTCTTCAAGAAAATATTTTCCATTTCCCATATCCATTGCATAGAGAAAAGTGGGAGGTTCTTTTCTTTGCTCTTCATTAAGATGGTCATTTCTATAATCCATTAATACAAACTGTCCTTTTTTCAGCGGAGGTTTACTAAAATTACCCACTATTCCATAACAAGTTTGTACTGCTAAAGGACCACAAGATTTTAATTTAAGAAAAACAGGATCATATCCTGTTGCATCTACTACTAATCTTGCAGAGTAAGTATTGCCATCTTTTGTAGTTACTGTACTTTTATATTTTTCATAATGTATTTTGTTTGCAAAGCCTTGATGCCATTTAATAAAAGACTTATTGCATTCATTAAACCAAAAATTGTGGAGTTTCTTCTTATCAAATAGTCCATAATCTAGAGAATGCTCTGTGGCTTTGTTCTCGTCGTCCTGTTCTTCTAAAGCACCATGCCCAAAAAAACTTACAGTATTCTTCCATCTATATTCAAGTAAATGCTGAAGCCCAAGTTGATCAACTTCTTCCCCCCAAATACCATATGTGTTTGGCCAAGGTTCATCTGGTCCATTTGGAGAGAGAACTTCAACATCTAATTTTTCCTTTCCTAAAGCTGATGCAATTGCCATGCCTGCAGGCCCTGCACCCAAAACAAGAACATCTGGCATGCTTTCTTTTGACATTAAATATAAATCTTATAATTAAAGAAATTTAGGGAATAAAATAATATTTCTGCGATTGGTTTAATATATTTCATCCAATACTTGTAATAAGAGTAGATTAATACTAATCAAATTACTCAATTACTAGGGACTAAGTTTTCAGTGTTTTAACAATAATTTATAAGATTACAAAACAAATAAAACTTGTGAATTTTTTTTTATTATAAAAAAATATATAGAAATTTAAATGATTAAAAATAAAAATATTTTAATAACTGGAGGTAATTCGGGTATAGGTTTTTTTGCAATAATTAATTTACTAAAGACGAAAAATAATTTATATATTGTTCTAAAAAACGAATTTAGAAAGAATCAATTTCGTAAAACAATTGAGAAATATTTTGATAAAAATTACCTTAGTAAATTTTTAAATATTATTGAAAATTGTGATCTTTCAGATTTAGAGAATATTAAAAAAATTAAAGATTACTTGAATACTAAAAAGATTTTTTTAGATGTAATTGTTTTAAATGCAGGATTGCAATATACAGGTTCTTTTTATCCTAAAGTATCAAAACAAGGTTTAGAGCTAACTTTTGCGGTCAATCATCTTGCACATTTTTACTTGGTTAATGTCTTAAAAGATTTTGTTAGAGATAATCAAGAATCAAGAATCATTATTACATCATCAGATGTTCACGACCCTAAAAGCTCAGGAGGAAATATAGGAAAGAAAGCAGGGCTTAATAATCTAATTGACTTTAGAAAGAAAGTAACTGGTAAATTTTTAAATTTTAATGCTGATGAATCTTATAAAAATAGTAAGTTATGCAATATTTTATTTGCTAAAGAACTTGAAAAAAAATTAAAAATATCCTCTAGTAAAATTTCTGTAATTACTTGGGCTCCTGGTCTCGTAATACCAAGTGATGATTCTGGTTTCTTTAGATATAGCAAACGTTTTAATCTCTCTGGATATTTTATTTTTTCTAAAGTTGCAAAAAATATTTTAGGAATTTCTGAAAGTGTAGAAAATGCTGGTAAGATTCTTTCTGAAATTGTTTTTGATTCAAATTTTAATAATATTGGCTACGTTCATTTAAGTAATAAACTTATATCTTTTAAAAAACATAAATTAGTTGAAAGTAAGGTTAGTGATGAGGCAAATAATTCTGAGTTGGCTTCAAAACTCTGGATTTTAAGTGAAGAGATTTGTAGATCATTTGGCTTTGTTACTTTCAATATTTAAGGTTTGTGTTGGGAATGCAAACTCTATATTATTAACCGCAAATTCCTCAATAATTCTTAAATTTATAGATTGTTGAGCTTCCATTGCAGCGAGATAATTATTTGTTGGGATGTAATAAACAAGTTCGAAATTAAGACTGAAGTCGCCGAAATCTGTGAAATGACATCTATCAAAAGACGCATCTTTTGTCTCTTCAACTATTTTTTTAATTATTATTGGAATTAATTTCATAAGTTTTGGAGAGGTTTCATAAACAACTCCCAATTTATGCACTAATCTCCTTTTTTCCATTTGTGCGTAATTTGAAATTATTCCATTTGTTAGAGCGCTGTTGCTCATTACTATTACTTCTCCATTAATACTTCTTATCCTTGAGGATCTTACTCCCACTCTCTCAACCATTCCGAGGACTCCATCAGATTTTATAAACTCACCTTTTTGAAAAGGTTTATCAAGCAAAATTGTTATATATTCAAAAAACTCCTGAACTGGATCTTTCAAAGCTAATCCTGCTCCAATTCCCCCTGCACTTAATAAAGCCCAAATAGCAGTCATTTGAACACCTATATTTTGTAAGAAAAATATTGAGCCAATAGTCCATGTTAATGCTTTTATCAATGGAGTTAGTGAAGATACCATCGAAATAATTGAGGAATCATTAATTTTCGATGTCGATTCTGTTAAAGATCTTATTAAAACTTTGTTGAGAGCTTTTATGATGATTATTAATATAAATAATTTGAAAATATTCAATAAGACAGAGATAAAAGTTATTTCATCAGCAAAAAAATAGTCAATTGAAAAATAAAATGAGAGGAGTAAACCTATAGGTTTTATAATTCCAGAGATTACCTCAAAAATAAAATCATCGAAATTTGTTTTTGTTCTTTTGGAAATCTTTTTAAAAAATATTTTTGAAACTTTAGAAATTATTATTGAGAATAAAGTTCCAATAAAAAAAATAGATATTGCCAGAAGGAAGTTTTCAGTAACTAATTTCATATTCAAATAAACCTTAAAAATTTATCTCTAATAAAATTTTAAATTATCTCTAAACAACAAACCAGTCTTTAGTTTCTTTAACTACTTATTATATTTCTAATTTCTTTAAATTCTTTTCTATCCGCAGTTTTGCATAATTCAAAAATCATTGATTCAGTCGTTGTTAAGATACCCCCATTCTGAGTCATTCTTTGCAAAGCTATTTCATGATCTATCCTATTTCGACTTCCCATGGCATCTGTTATGAGAATAACTTTAAATCCTTTTTGTAAACAATCTAAGACTGTTTGTTGAATACAAATATGCGTTTCGATCCCACAAACTATCAAATTATTAATTTTTTTATTTTTAAGTTCTTTTAAAAATTCTTCTAATTTAGCTAGGCTGAAATCCATTTTTTCAAATTTTCTAAATCCTGCTATGGGCAATAATTCAGGCATCGTTACCCCCAATTTTAGTGGATTCTGTTCAGATATAAATATGTTTTCTTCTAAAATTTGGTAAGCATTTAATAGCTTCTTGATGTTTTTGATTATTGAATCTCTATTAAAAATTGGTCTTATTATTTTTTCCTGAATATCAATAATTAGCAAGGCGTTTACTTTCGATGATAATTTATCAGAATAGATTTCTTGATCATTCATCATTTGCATTTAAAGTTACATTTAACATAATATTTTGAAGAACTTTAGTAAACTTTTTAAATTAAAAAGTTGTTTTACTCTCATCTAGAGTTATTATTGAGAATAGCCATTGGTTAATTTTGTCATTATCCTCGCAATACAATGTCATTACATCTCCTCTTGGTGATGGTTTACATAAAGATGGGAAGAGACTTACTCCGCAAAGGCTAAAGGTTCTTAATTTATTTGAAAATATTGGTTCGGGAAACCATCTTAGTGCTGAAGAGGTTCATGAAGAGTTAGTTAAAACAAGCTCCAAAGTTTCATTAGCAACAATTTATAGAACTTTAAGACTTTTAGTACAAATGGGGTTGCTTCATGAATTAGAACTCAGTGAAGGTGGACACAGATATGAATTGCTTAGTAACGACACACCAGACCATCATCATTTGATTTGTATTAGGTGTGGAAGAACAGAAGAATTCGAAAATGACGAAGTTTTAGAAGCAGGCAAAGTTGCTGCAAAAATTAATGGTTTTAAATTAATTGAATCCTCTTTAAATGTAAGAGCAATTTGTCCTAATTGCATTTAGCAGGTTTTTAACTTAAAGTCCCTCCACAACTTGACCCTGCACCCGCAGTACAGGCAAAACAATGTTCTTTTACAGCTACCTCGTAGTTAAAATTAAATGATTTATCCAATAGATCAAAAAGTGTCTTTGGTCCTTTATTCTCTCGGAAATTTATCTGTTGGTTAAAGTCACAATCATAAATTTCTCCAAGCCAATTTACGCTAATTGTCTTTTTACACATAAGATTTTCTAAATTTTTTTCATTAAAATTTTCTTTTAGTAATTTGCAATAAGCATTTAGTTTCCCTTCTCTTCTAAGAGATTCTTCATATCTATTTATTGGCATATTAGTTATTGTGTATAAATTATTAAAAACGATATTGTATTTTTCAAATAGTATTTTTTTATAATCCTTCTCTAATATTTCCTGAGAAGGTGGAAGAATTGGGCTTACAGGATTATAAACAAGATTTAATTGTAATTCATTTTCTTTCTTTCCATAGCCTAAATCATTAAGAATTTTTATGGCATTAATACTTTTTTCAAAAACTCCAAAACCCCTCTGATAATCAACATTATTTTTTTCATAACACGGTAGAGAAGCAGTTACTATCACTTTATTTTTTGCTAGAAATTGTGGAAGATCTTCATAACCTTTTTCAAAAAAAATTGTCAAATTGCACCTATCAATAATATCAATTTGTTTTGTGCTCAAACTGGTTATTAGGTTTTTAAATTCTGGGTGGAGTTCTGGTGCACCACCTGTAATATCTAAAGTCTTGATTTTGTATTTTTCAATTATCTTTGGGATAAGAGATATCATTTCATTGGACATCTTTTCAGTCCTTAGGGGACTCGAATTGACATGACAATGCTTACAAGCCTGATTGCATTTATAACCTATGTTAATTTGCAATGTTTCTATAGTTTCTTTATATATTGAGGGGAATTTTTCTTTCATGAATCTATTATTTATAAACTGTCATTCGAAACTTAAAAAGTCAACTATTTTTTTTAAAGTTTGATCTCTTGCTAGCAAGTTCAATAAACCAACTTATGTATTCTTTAGGACCATTTTTAAAAACTATGTCAAACTTTAAGTTGTCATAAACATCACTGATCCCTATTAAACCAGTTTTTTTTGTAGAGGGTCTTTCAACTTCACCAGAACTACTATCTACAAAAATTATTTTATTTTTAATCCCAAATTCATTACCTAATATTTGTATTAATTCTAGAAAAGATCTATCACTTCCTCCTCTTAAATAACTTTTTTGATCATTATTTTTTTTTGATGTGACTGTGTCACCAACTCCTACAATCATGGGCATATCTTTTTTTTGAATAGTTCTTTTGCATAAATCAATTTTTTCCGTGATAGAGTTTGGAGAGTTTCTAAAATTAAAATTTCTTCCAAAAGGAGCTTTACCAGTTTTATCCGCAATAAATTTATTTAAAAGAAATAAAACTCCAGAATCTTTTACTGCTCCTTTAATAAGAAGTTGTATGTCTGTTGATCCAATATCATCTTGAGAAGAAAGTTTAATTGTTTCTCTACCATTTTTATTACCTAAATTTGGTGAAATATGAAGGAAAAATGAGTTTTTGAAGCCTTCGGATTCAGCTTTTAAAATGATTTCATTCATCATTTTTTCAAAACTAACTTGAATAAGCTTTCTTTTATCTGAATCTGTATGAACTAAATCAAATAGACTATTGAAATTAATCGTTGGCGAGAAGCGTGTTTCACATATTGATTTTACTGCGTGAAAATTGATATCTTCTTGGCTAAGTTCAGGAAAAATATTCTTAACTATGAAATTAAATTTTGGTCTTATTAAACTAGGTACTTTTGATAGAAAATTTAGTTCTTTTTCTGAGACTCCTTCAAAACTTATTTGACCATTGTTGTCTTGATACTCTACTCCACAGGCAGCTAAACCTCTTAAATATAGCTCTTTGTTTTTAGGCTCAGTAGTGCTACCTATACTTCTTTCTATTATTCTGTTAACTCCTCTTGGGCCTTCATGTTCACCGCAAGTTAATACAAAGAATTCCTCGGCAAATTCTTTTACTGCATAAATATATTTTGATTCTAACTCTCTAGTCATTGGATCTTTAACAAGAGGGATACAAACTCCGTCAATGTCTTGAATAAATAAGATATTTTGTGAATAAATTAATTGTTTTTGTACCTTTAAATTATTTGCCATATATTTCATATTTGTAATTATTTCTTTTTTTATTAAACTTCTTTTATGTGAAATTATAAATTAAAAAATTCAATATTTACAATAAATAATTTGCTATGGTCAAAAATTGCTTTAATGTAGAAAAATGTTGTTAAGGGTAAGAAATTAAAAAAAATTATCAAGAATTTCCAAAAATGAAGAATAATTTCATAGAAAACATAAATGATGAAAAATATTTTTATTCATTGATTGAAAATATAGAGAACAGCAAAGTTGGATTCTACAGTGTTGGTTTATATCCTGCTTCATTAGCATACAACTGTGCTATGCATGGAAAATCAAATAATATTCTCTTAGCTCCTAGAGAAGATAGAGATTTGTTAGGTGCTTTCTCAAATGATGTTCTTTCAGATATGGATAATGAGATTATTGAAAAGATTAAGAGAATGGGACATTATTTTTCAGAGGGGAAAAGAAAGCCTTTTGATTTAAAAGATCTTCTCGTGGAATGCGAGATAGTTATTCTTGCTTCAAACAGTAATCACATAAAAAATGATGTTAAAAATGCTTTAGAACTTAGAAAAACTTTAAAAAGAGAAAATGTGGTTCTTGGCTGTCTCGTCGGTTCTTTTTGCGTTGACAATAAAAGTAAAAACCCTTTTATTCTATGTAATAAATATCCCAATTTAGCTTTTTTTACAGGATTTCATCGTCACGGAGCTTTACGAAATCCTCATGATAGTTTTACCGCAAATTTCTGCCATCCTAATGCCCTTACTGCTTTAATAGGAGCTCGCATTTTGAATCAATTGTCCCCGAAAATTCAAGTTTCTCCTGGAGTTCATAATATTGAATGTCAATATATAAAATCAATAAAAAATATCTCATCCATATTTGCAGGTTTTGTAAATAACTTTCATTCCGATAAGCCAGGAATGCTACCTAGCATTAATACAATTTTGTTAACTCAATGTTTAGATCAGGCCGCATCAGTATCATTACAAGTTAGAAAAGAATATAAATTAGAAAATAAACATCTTTCATTAAAAGAGCTTGGTTATGGTGAAGAAATAATTAGTGCAAAGGAAATAATTAATGATAAATTTTGTGAAAAAGGAGATTATACTTTTTCTCAATTAAATGCTGTTAAGGCTGATGTCTTAGGGAGTATGACTCTACCAACTGAAGGAAAACCAACACGTAATTTTCAAGCAGGACAAGTTTTATCAGATATGCTTTTGCAACTCAATAGATGTCCAAAAGATGTCTCAGAATTTGTAAATTGGTGTAATAAATGCTCTCTCAGTCAAGGAGGTTTAGAAGGTTTAAAATCTCTAAAATTTTGGCCAGATATTTATAAAGAATTCAAAATCAAAAATAATAATTGTTCAATGATTAATCTTATTTATTTATGCTTTAATGCTAATTCAGAAGAAAAAAAAGAAATTTATAAGGTTTTAATTAGTTCTGAAGAGATCACTAATTTTTGTCAAGAATCTGTGAAATCTGAATTATCTTTAGAACTTAATGAAAAATTAAAAGGAGATTATCTTTTTAATGATATAGAAAAACTTTATAAGAAATTGTTCATTGAAAAAGATAAAAACGATCTAATAAAAAATGAATGTAGTGATCAAATTTATAAAAATTATCCAAGCTACATCAATGTATTGAAAATTATCAATAGTTATTTTAATAATTGATAATTTATTTAATTTTTAAAAAGCTAAGTTCTTCATTTATTTACTAATCTTGATCGCGGGGTTAGAATTATTATGGTTTTAAAAGGTTTTTTTGAAAAAGGAATTATCACATCGTTCTCATGAACTGAAAGCTCTTGGTTGGAATCAAGAAGACTTAACAAGATACGAAGATTTATGGGACTACAGTCAAAGATGGGGTTTAATAAATTTAGAAAGAGAAGACAGACAGTTTTTAAAGAAGGCAGAAAAGTTACTCCCAAAGATACAAAATAAAAAGATATCAATTAAAAAAACTATTGAGGAAAAATCATATTATTTATGGTTAAATTTTTACCTCGATGAAATTAATATTTTTAGTAATTCTAATCTTCCAAAAAATAAACATGGTGTTTGGAAAATCTTAATTGAAGAGGAAATAAAACTTCTAAAAGAATTAAAACCAGATATGGGTCTTACAGATACTATAAAAGCCAAAAATCTATTTGAAAATAGAAAGGAGCTCATTAACAAAGCTTTTAGTGAATTTGAAGCTAAAAACAACGATAAGGTTTTCAATTTTGATGATGTTCTAAACAACTCTGAAAAAAATGTTAGTAAGAATTGGAAATCAATTACTGAAAAAGATCCTGAAGCTAATAAAACTTTTCCAATAATAGATTCTGCAAATATTGAGAAACTCAGATCTGCGATAAAAGAGGATTTGAGTTTATATATGATGGATAATTACCCTTCATTAAAAAAGGATTTATAAATATTTATCTTTTTTTTGTTTTTTTTTGGGACTTTTTTAAGTTAAATAGATAATAGGATTATTTAAAAATTTTGAGCAACCAAAAGTTTGAGACTCTTCAGTTACATGCAGGTCAAGTGCCTGATCCAACTACAAATTCTAGAGCAGTACCCATTTATCAAACTAGTTCCTATGTCTTTGATAATGCCGAGCATGGCGCGAATCTTTTTGGATTAAAAGAATTTGGAAATATTTACACTCGACTTATGAACCCCACCACAGACGTCTTCGAAAAAAGGATGGCAGCTTTGGAGGGAGGTATGGCAGCACTTGCAACATCCTCAGGTCAAGCTGCTCAATTCTTAGCAATCGTGAACTGCATGACAGCAGGGGATAATTTTGTCTCTACATCTTTTCTATATGGTGGGACCTACAATCAATTTAAAGTACAATTTCCAAGATTAGGAATAGAAGTTAAATTTGCAGATGGTGATAGTATCGATAGTTTTAGAAATAAAATTGATGATAAAACAAAAGCAATATATGTCGAATCAATGGGAAATCCTAGGTTCAATATTCCAGATTTTGAGGGACTTTCCGCTTTGGCGAAGGAAAATGGAATTCCTCTAATAGTGGATAATACCCTTGGTGCTGGTGGAGCTTTAATAAGACCAATTGATTTTGGAGCCGATGTTGTTGTAGAGAGTGCAACGAAATGGATCGGTGGACATGGAACAAGCATCGGTGGAGTTATTGTTGATGCCGGAACCTTTGATTGGGGAAATGGTAAATTCCCACTAATGAGTGAGCCAAGCGCTGCTTATCATGGGCTTGTTCATTGGGACGCTTTTGGTTTCGGTAGCGATATCTGCAAATCTCTGGGAGTACCTGATAACAGAAATATAGCTTTTGCGTTAAGAGCAAGACTTGAATGCCTCAGAGACTGGGGATCAGCTCAAAGTCCTTTTAATTCCTTCTTGCTATTGCAGGGTTTGGAAACTCTAAGTTTGAGAATAGAAAGACAAACTTCTAATGCTCTTGAATTAGCAAAATGGTTAGATTCTAATTCTAATGTAAGTAGTGTTAATTATCCCGGTCTAGAATCTGATCCGTATTACTCTAGTGCCAAAAAATATACTACTGGAAGGGGAATGGGTTGCATGCTTATGTTCTCTCTCAATGGGGGTTATGAAAATGCAGTAAAATTTATTGATTCCTTAAAATTAGCGAGCCACCTTGCTAACGTGGGTGATTCAAAAACATTAGTAATTCATCCTGCTTCAACAACTCATCAGCAATTATCTGAAGAAGAACAATTATCTGCAGGTGTTACTCCTACTATGGTAAGAGTATCTGTAGGAATTGAGCATATTGATGATATAAAAGCAGATTTCGAACAAGCACTTTCACAAATCCCATAGGAAAGGAGATTTATTGGCTTTAATAATTCCTAGTAACTATCACAAGATTAGTGATGTTGAGAAAAATCATATATCTTGGATCGAACCAGAATTGGCAAAAAGACAGGATATACGTCCTCTTAGGATTGGTATTTTAAATATCATGCCTCTTGGCAAGCAGTATGAATTTAACTTACTACACCCACTTGGTTTATCTCCTCTTCAAATTGAACCAGTTTGGATAAAGCTTAAAACTCACTCTTATAAAACATGGGATCTTAATCATCTGAATAATCTATACATTACTTGGGAAGAAGCAAATAATCCAGAACCGTTAGATGGAATCATTATTACTGGAGCACCTATTGAGCACCTAGCCTTTGAGCAGGTCAAGTATTGGGAGGAATTTGTGAAAATTGTAAATGAAGCCAGAAGTTCTTGTGCGAGTACTCTTGGATTATGTTGGGCTGGCTTTGCGCTGGCTTATTTGGCAGGGGTTGATAAGAAAGTTTTTGATAGGAAATTATTTGGAGTATTCCCTTTAAAAAGTCTTGTTCCTGGACACCCTTTGATGGGTACACAAGATGATGAATTTATTTGTCCTCAAAGTAGATTTGCTGGATTACCAGATTTGGAAATGGAGAAGGCCCAAAAAGAAGGGAAATTGAATTTGTTGGCTTATGGAGAAAACGTTGGATACACAATATTTGAATCTAATGATCAAAAACAACTTATGCATTTAGGTCATCCTGAATATACGGTGCATAGAATTATTAGTGAAATTGAAAGAGACAAAGAAAAGGGAGATGTTCCTCCTCCTGAAAATTTTGATCTTAATAGCTCAAAAACCGCTTGGAGATCTCATAGGAATTTGCTTTTTCAGCAATGGCTTTGGTTTTGTTATCAACAAGTTAGTCTTAATTAACTTTTTTAATGAGAGCTATTTACGCCACCAAGTCTTTCAAATAAGTTAAGACTTTCTTTATTTAATCCTAAAATTTCAACTTTGGAACCACCATTCTGGAATTTTCTAATAATTTGCTCAAGAGCAACAACGCCACTTTGATCCCAAATATGAGCTAAAGACATGTCAATTACTATATTTTCTGGATGTTCATAAATATCAAATCCTTGTAAAAAATAAATTTTACTTACAAAAAATAATTGTCCTTTTACTTTGTAGGTAGTTAAATTATTTTCTTTTGCTCTTGAGACAGTTATGACTTTTGCAACTTTTCTGCTGAAAAGAATTGCAGCTAGTGCAACTCCGGCAATAACTCCAAGTGCAAGATTATGAGGTTTCGTAAGCATAGTAACTGCAAAAGTCATAAGCATGACTGCGGTATCGCTTTTAGGTATCTTTCTGATATTTTTTAATCCATTTATATCTGCCGTACTTATTGCGATCGTTATCATTATTGCCACTAAAGCAGCCATAGGTATTGCTCCAATCCAAGACTTCAATAGGATGATCATAATTAAGAGTGATATACCTGAGGAGAGGGTTGATAATCTTGATTTACCTCCATTCTCAGTATTCATTACAGATTGCCCAACTAAGGCACATCCAGCCATTCCACCAAATAAAGATGCCACAATATTTGCGATCCCCTGTCCTCTTGCCTCTTTATTTTTATTAGAACTTGTATCAGTTACATCGTCTAAAATGTCTTGAGTTAAAAAGGTTTCCATTAAACCCACGAGAGATATCGCAAGTGAGGTTGGCAAAATTATCCCTAATGTTTCAAGACTAAAAGGTACTTTTCCATTTTCTATTGATCCAAAAGGAAGAGAAATACTTGGTAATCCATCAGGTAATTTACCTAAATCGCTAACTGTTGGGACATCTAGATTAAAGAATATGCTTATAAGAGTTATTACTACTATTGCGATAAGTTGAGATGGGATTACTTTTGTGATTTTTGGAAGCCCATAGATAATTACTAATCCTAGGATTACAAGGATCCAAACTACTGGAATCTGAGAGTTAACTGGATATTGACTTAAAGTTTGTTCAACTAATTCTTTTGATTCTTTAATACCTATTCCTAACTGAGGAAGTTGTGCTTGAAATATTAAAAGTGCGAGTGCATTTACAAATCCACTTAATACTCCTGTTGGCACGAAGCGCATTTGGTAGGCAAGTCTTAAATATCCCCAAAGAATTTGGAAAATTCCAGTTAATATTCCAGCTGCAATAAGATATGGGACCCCTAATCCTGGGGCTTGTGATTCTCCATAGGCAACAAGTCCAGTCATCAAAAGAGCTGTTGAACCTGTGGCAGAAGTGATCATGCCCCTTCTTCCTCCAACAATCGCAATTGTTATAGATAAGCAAAATGCACCAAAAAGGCCAACTTTAGGATCTACACCAGCTATACCTGAAAAAGCAATTGCTTCTGGAATCATTGCGAAAGCAACAACTAAGCCAGAGAGAATATTTGACTTTGGATCATCTAACCAATTTTTAGATAAATATCTTGAGGAATTTGACATTTTAATTTTCTTTATAATTATGAAGTTACCTTATAAAGGAGGCAAAATACCTTGTGGGTCAAAAATATTCTTTAAAGTTTTTAATTGATTTATTCTATTTCCAAAGGCTAATGTAACTTCTTCCTCATGTGAATCCAAATGATTATGCAATTGGGCTAAGTGAATATTTGGATAGAACTTTTTTAGCTTGCTCCACGATTTATAAATCCATTCCAGAGCGACTTCTTTTTCTTGAAGATCATTTTTTTTCCACGATGCATATATCCATGGTTTCCAAGTACTTTTTCTATGAACAAAAAAGCTTGAGCCATGACCATGATTTAACTTTTTAGTTTTGCAACCTAATTGTTGAGAAGCAATATAACAGGAATTATTAGGTTTATTATCCATTATTTCATCCAAACATTTTATGAAAATTGGGATATCATTTTTTAAATCTTCTCCAAGAAGACTAATTACCTCAGAATGGTTATTTGCATTCAGCTCATACAAATTCAATTCCTTTGGGAAGAAATTTATCTTGTTAAAGTTCTCATAAAAATGTTTTTCTAGAGCAGGAAATTTGTCTAGAAGCATTAGGTATTCTACTGTTCTTTTATCCTCTAAATTATTTTTGAGTTCAGCAAAAATATATATGTAAATTTTTTGGGCATAAATCCATTGAAGACTAATATTTTCTGGAAATTCCTCTGATAGTTTTATTATTTCTGAAAGTTCATTTAGATTTACAAATCCTTCAATAACCTTAATTGGATTAGATTGGATAGTTTTAAGTTCTATTTCGGTAATAATTGAGAAAAAGGGTGCTGCGCCTTTAATTGCTTCCCAAATCAATTGTTCTTCTGGAGTTATTTGATTTTTTTTTAAAGAGATAAATGTGCCATTACCCAAGAAACCTTTAATTGATTCAATATTATCAATGGCTAATCCGTAGGCTCTACTGAGCGGGCTTACTCCACCAGTAAGTATATAGCCTGCTCCAGGAAGTTTAGAAAGTCCGATTGGAAAACTTCGATTATGTTTTTGTAGATAATTTATTAGATCCCCCATTATTACTCCCCCTCCAATTGTTACTAAATTGGTTTTTCTATCTAGGTGAATTTTGCTGTGATTTTTTCTTAGATCAAGAGTTGTAAAACCATTCTTTGCACAACTAGAGGTTGTACCTCCACTACATACGCATAGGTGTTCGAATTTTTCCTTAGAATAGTAATTCTCACAAAATAAGTAATCATTCACTTCGTAAATTAATTTTTTTAATTTTGCATCCTTTGAGTTAATATTTGGAACTTCAAGCAAGTTATTATTATTTTTCACTACGTGATATTGTTCTTTACTATTATGGTATAAGTAATCACTCGAAATTGGATAATTTAGATTCGAAGTTAAATAATCAAGTCGCAATACTTATCTGTGGACACGGGAGTAGAAATAAATTAGCCATTACTGAATTTCAAGAATTAACTAAGTTCATCCAAAAAAGATATCCAAAATTTTTAGTTGAATATGGTTTCTTGGAATTCGCTAAACCTTCGATTGTTGATGCTCTAGACAAGTTAAAAGATCTTTCAATAAAAAAAATAATTGCGATACCCGCAATGCTTTTCGCTGCGGGCCATGTAAAGAACGATATACCTAGCTTGCTAATGAATTATTCAAGTAAAACAGGGATTGAAATAATTTATGGAAGAGAATTAGGTATTAATAATTTAATGATTAGTGCAGCTTGTGAAAGAGTAAAAGATGTATTTAAGCAAAATAATACTCTCAAACCTGAAGAATCATTATTAGTAGTTGTTGGTAGAGGCTCTTCTGACCCAGATGCGAATTCCAATGTTTCAAAAATAACGAGAATGATAGTAGAGGGTATTGGTTTAGGGTGGGGTGAAACAGTTTTTTCTGGAGTAACTTTCCCTCTCGTTGAACCTGGCTTGAGAAATGTTGTGAGACTTGGTTATAAAAATATAATTATTTTCCCTTATTTTCTTTTCTCAGGTGTCCTTGTCACCAGAATAAAAAGGCAAAGTGATTTAGTTGCGATTAATAATCCAAATATTTCATTTATACATGCAAAATATCTTTCGTCGCAGTCTTATGTGGTCGATACTTTTGTAGAAAGGATTGAAGAGATTCTTAATAACGAAGGAAAGAATTCTATGAATTGCTCAACTTGTAAATATAGATCAAATTTATTTGGCTTTGAAAAAGAAGTTGGAATGGTACAAGAAAGTCAACATGACCATGTAGAGGGCTTGGGGATCAGCTGTGATTTATGTGATCCTGAATGTAATGGTGCTTGTGAAATACAAAATCAAATTCCAACTCATAATCAAGAAAAATCAAACCTAAGAGAAGGAGATTACCTAGAACATGAACATGTTGAGCCTCATCATCATGAACATAATCACCATCATCATCACCATAATATATATCCAAATTCAAAACACCCTTTAGGACCTGTCACGCTTCGCTTGCCTAATGAAGATCAAATCTTAAGAAAATCAGTTGAAAATAACTGAATCACCTGTCTCTTTCTCGACCAAGTCTTAATAGACTCAGTGTATATAAGTATTCCTAATATAAAAATTTAAAAGTATTTTGAGCTAGATTTTCCACAATTTACAGGTTGTTTTCCACGTCCAAATCCACATTGGATTAGAAATCCCAGCAGTTTTTTAAAAAAACAGGACTTCAACATTATTGTTGACTTTTCTTTAAGATCTAATCAATTTCCTTATTCAAAATGTAAATTTCTTAAAAACCATTTTATAACATGAGTCTCATTTGATAATTTAAAAAGTTTATAAACAGATTTTTTTTGATATTTTTAGAAAAAGTATCATTATATTTATGTAAGAAATACACATTCATGGATCAAATCAGCCAATCAAATTTAACTGATAAAAAACTTGTCAAATGTTCATCAAATAAAGTCTCTTTAGAGACTGAACTTTCAGAAACTCTTTATAACACTATGAAAGATTTCGTATTAAGTAACCCAACTTGGGATCAATATAAGCTTATAAATTCAGCATTAGCTACTTTTCTAGTTCAAAACGGATGTACAGATAATTCTGTCTCAGAAATTTATTTAAATCAATTATTTACACCTTCTAAGTCTTTTTAATATTTAAACAAGCTCTTCTACTTAAAGCCATCATTGTAAGTGTGGGGCTTTGCCAAGATGATGTGGGCCAGCATGCTCCATCTAGTACAAGCACATTCTTGCATCTCCATAATCTATTTAATTTATCAACTACGCTATTTTCTTCATTTATCCCCATTGGTGCTCCCCCTACTTCATGAATGTAATATCCAGGAGGAGGAGGACCATTAGAGAGTGCAATCAAATTTTTTGTAAATAAACTCCCTAATGGGATATTTATTAGTTCATCAATATTTTTCATTTCTCCATTTGCAGCTTTTATTGATTTTCGGATTGTGTTTTCCATATGTTTTGCCATATTTAACTCATTCTCACTCCATTCGAATTCAATGTAGGGAATTGGGATACCCCATTCATCTGTTTTTTTTGAGAGAGAAACTGAGTTTTTTTCTCTAGGAAGGACCTCGCCATGAGCGATAAGAAAACCAATGGATTTGTTTTTGTCTTTTTGCAAAAATTTAGGTATTCCTAATCTATCAATTGCCCCCCAGATTCCATAACCTCTATGGAAATTCATGTCGTCAATTTCAGGTAAATTTGAACCAAATGGAATAAAGAAGCTGCCTGCTCCAGAAAGATCGGGAGGATTATCTAATGGTTTATCTGAGTTTTTTGTTTTTGGGACTGAAAAAAATCTACAGATAGATACATGATCCATGAGGCATTTGCCTAATTTCCCGGAAATATCTTTAAACCCTGAGGAATTTGATTTGTATTCTGAGTTAAGGAGTATTCTCAGCGTTGAAATTGTTGATGCGCAGAGAAGAATTAAATCACAATTCAATACTTCTTTTTGTCCATTTTCTAGGTTTACGATAGTTAGTTTTGAGGCAAGCTCTGTTGCCTTGTTAATCTCAAAAGACTCCACTAGGTAATTAGAGATTATTTGTACATTTCCAGTATCTAAAGCTTTTTTTAAGGAGCTTCCTAAGCTAGAGGATTTGGGCCATTTTTTTTCTTTTACTGATGAATTACGGTCAAATCCTCTTGATTGGATAAATGGATAATTTAATTTTGATTTTACTTTGCTTCCAAAAACATTTTCGTTTTCTGTAAGAGGTATTTCACCAATATAATTACCGTTTGGGACTTCTTTAATGTCATCTTTTCGTCCATAGATGCCGCAGAAATTTTCAATAAAATCATAGTGTGGGGATAGTTCATCGTATGAAATAGGCCAGTTTGGTCCGAATCCGTCTTTTTTAGCCGGATGAAAGTCACCTGAGGAAAGTCTTAATGTTATACCTCCCCAAGTTAATGATCTCCCCCCATATTGTTTTCCTTGGGTCCAAAGAAATGGCTTTTTTTTGGGGAAGTCATAAGGATGCTTCAATTCATTTGAATATAAGTCAGGATTATTTTTCCAATAACCAGGATGTTGGCATTGATTGGCATGTTTTTTTGTTAAAACTCCCGATAATCTTTTTAATGTACTCTTTGGCTCGTGATTACTAGCTTCATCCCTTTTAACTTGAGGCCCTGCTTCTATTACTAAAACTTTGATCCCTTGTTCTGCCAATGTAAGTGCTGCTATTCCTCCTGTAGCTCCAGAACCAACAACAATCGCATCATAAGGACTTATATCCAAAACCTAGTTCGTGATTTGCTATTTCAATAAATATAGCATTCAGTAAATAATTAATTTTTAGATTTCAGCTTAAGAAGTTAGAATTTATTGAAATACTAATCAAACAAATGAGATTTATAATTTTAACTTTTTTAATAGTTTTTTTAACCCTCCCCTCTAGAAGCTTCGCAGCGTTGGATTATGGTAAACAATCTTTGGTTGGGGCTGATTTTTCTGGATCTGATTTAAAAGGAGCTACTTTCTATTTAACTGATTTACAAGACGCAAATTTGTCAGGTTGTGAGCTCCAAAATGCGACTCTTTATGGAGCAAAATTGAAAGATACTAATTTAAGTAACTCCAACTTAAGAGAAGTAACTTTAGACTCAGCTGTTTTAGATGGAACAGATTTATCAAATACTAACTTGGAAGATTCTTTTGCTTATAGTACCCAGTTTGAAAATGTAAAAATACAAGGCGCAGACTTCACAAATGTTTTTTTGCCAAAAGATATTGTTAGGAAATTTTGTGAAAGTGCCACTGGAACTAATCCAATCACAAATAGAGATACAAGAGAAACTTTAGAGTGCGATTACATTTAAATTTATGCACATACAAGTTCTTTTTTAATCTTTCTTTGTTTATAAAGTGAATTTCCAACAGGCCAACCTAAAGTAGATAAATGTTTCATTAAAGAACCTGAGTATTTGAAATAAAAATTGTCTGAATATTTGATGCCAATTTCTTTTAGAGTGATTATTAATAAAAATAGATCTTTCTCTTTGCCTTTTTTCATATCCAATAATATCAATGCTTCACTTGATAATTTTTTTTCTAGAACCTTATCATTTTCAGCAAAACCCACTTTAAGTGAATTAAATTCATCAGAATAAAGAGTATAAATTATTCCATCTTTGAATTTATCCACAGAAGTATTTACATTAAATCTTGATAATATTAATGTTTTGTATCCTTTAATGATTTTTCTGGTGTTCATAATTATTTGATTTCATCCTGAGCTAATTCGTATTTCTCCAATAGATTGTTTACTTCTGCTAGTGCAATCCTCTTTTGGCAGGCGGAGTCATATCTATTTACTGCTATTGAAGGTATTGAACCTTTGCTTTTCATTTCCCTTATCCCAGTTTCTAAACATTGAAAAGCAACACTTGATAGATCTCTTCCTTCTGCAGCGGCCCAAACTTTCAAAAGATAAGTAAGATTTGATGGTACTGAGATCTGTACTTTGTTTGAATTTGAAGTATTTAATGCAATATCATCGAGACTAATTTCTTTAGAGGAAATAGTTTCTTTAACCTTTTTCTTCAAAAATTTTACTTGGCTTATAGCGTCCTCTTTATTCTTTATTTTTTTTTCTATTTCAAATAACTCTTCTTCAGAATTAATTAAAGCTTCTAATGCCCATTTAGCATCATCTTTCGCAACCGCGGTTCTATCAAGCCATTCATCTCTTATTTTTGACCAATTACTAGACATAAGCTTTAGGCGATAATACTATGATATATAAATCTATATAGAATGTCTATGTATTCTAAATAGACTTTATATAGATTGTTAAAAGTTTTAAATTTTATTTTTAATAATTCCTCATCTTAGAAATAATCTTTTAAAATAATTGAAAACTGCAGAATCTGTCCAATGTGATCTTAGAGGCATTTTTTCGCTAATTGAAAATGATATATTTGATAATTCAATCTTCTAAAAATTTAGTTATGTGTTTATTTAATTAAAAACTTCTGAACTTTTAATCTCTTTCAATAAGTTCAATTTTATAACCATCAGGATCCTCAACAAAAGCTAAAACAGTAGTACTGTTTTTCATTGTTTTAGGTTTGGTTGTTATTTTACAACCATTATTTTCTAATCCTCGGCAAATTAGATGAATATCTTTTACTCCAATAGCTATATGACCATATTTATCTCCTAGCTCATAGTCTTCAGACTTTTTGTCCCAGTTATAAGTTAATTCAATTACTGTATTTTCTTTTTCTGAGCCATAACCAACAAATGCCAAAGTGAATTTTCCATGAGGGTAATCCTTTTTTCGCAATAAATTCATTCCTAATCTATTGACGTAGAAGTCAATGGATTTATCTAAATCCCCAACCCTCAACATTGTATGTAGGATACGCATTTTGAATTATGAACCTGAATCAATTATCTAATATTTAATAACCATCTGCCAAAGTTGATTTTTTGAAAGTAAGTTTTTTTATTAAGTTCAAAAAATCAGGTTAAAATATGAATACGAAATTTTAATAATCTATTGAATCAGATATTTCAGAGACTCACATCAGTATTTTTGTATACTTTTCCATTAAAGGCATCAATACCTTTTGGATATTATTTGTTCTATAAATATTCATTTTTAAAATTACTATTATTACTAACTTTCCCGATAGCAATAATTGAAAAATCTTTGCCTTTTGGTAGTTTTTTATTATTTATAATTTTGTTTGCTGGATTAGCAAGAAATCCAAATGTTCCCTATTTCGTTAGATATAACGCATCCCAAGCATTACTTATTGATATTGCCTTGATAATAATTTCATATCTCTTGAGAATATTTCCCATAGTTGAATTAGGATCAATAATTTTTATATTTACACTATGCATTTTTATTTATTCGATTTCTCAATGTATTTGTGGTGTTGAACCTGAAATCCCTTTAATTAGTAAATCTGTAAGAATGCAAATTTAAATAGATTTATAGATTTACTGACTTTCTTCAGCACTCATTCAGAATAGATTCCCATCTTTGCTGACTTGATTTTATGGCTTGCATTGGCGGATTAGCCCCCTCTATTTCAAAGGCTTTAATTAATGATTTATTGGCTAATAGACCTAATCTTGCTGCCTCTCTTTGTCTAGAGCATACTTTTTTTCTTGATCCCTCTTTTAGACTATTTTCGATTTCTTTAAGAATCTGGCTAGCTTCATTCGATTTAGAATAAAAATCATTCATGTAAACATCAAGTGCCGTATCAGCAAAGATCTCTACTGGAGAGATTATTATGACAAAGCACACTATAAAACTTGTAAATACAAATATTTTCATCAGCATCTCAAATAAATTTTTTGTCTGATCTCTTTAATACTAAATAAAAGGTGAGAACGCTAATTGTTCCAGACGGGCCTATGAAAACATGCCAAAATTGATCACCACTAATTGAAAGCTTTGTGCCAAAGAAAGTCGTAAAAATAATACCAAATATTGGGTAAAGAATCAAAAGCCAATCTTTAAAAACTCTTTGCCAATAAATAATTAAAAGGATACTTGTTATTACTTGAAAAAGGAGACCGATAGTTTTATCAAATAAAAAATATGAGATTATTGAACATAAAGAAATGCAGAAATTAGTTTTTTGAATAAATTTATTTTTTATAACTGATATTGATAAACATGTTAGACCTAAAGATAGGAAAGAATAAAATAACCAATTATATAAAGAGGAGTGATCTACATAAATCCAAGATGTTTTTGTATGATCTATCATTTCAGAAATCGATGCCAACCCTAAAAAAATAAATCCGAAAGGTATCAATTTGTTCTTGCTTATATGTTTGAATTTTTTGATCGATCTAATACCTAATAATATTGGGATGATTGCCGCTTGAAAGTGGGCCAATAATAAAATTGAAAAAAACAAAATAAATTCTAAAACTTAATTCATCCTAATTAAAATAAAAGAACAGTTTCGGTTCACCGGAGTAGAGAAAGGTACCATTGTCCGATTACTATAATCAATATTGTAAGAACAAAAGGGAAAGCAGGATATTGTGTTTGAAAATTAGCAGGTGGCCAAGGAGACCAAGATATTAATCTTCCTTGCGTTTCATTTGAAATAACTTTTTTTTTCGATTTTTTGGATATTAAATTATCTGTGGCGAATCCTTTACTCATAATCTAAATAAAATTTATCTTAACAAGAACGTTTCAAAAAGGCGTTTTTATTATTCGGTTTTTTTATTTGAACGGAGGGGGTGGGATTCGAACCCACGGTGCCCTTGCAGACACGCTAGTTTTCAAGACTAGAGCCTTAAACCACTCGACCACCCCTCCAAAAGGGTTATTCAGTTTTAACCACCTAAGTAGTATAGCAAAGGGAAGTGACAGCCTACAATATGAGTTTTTGCCTGTTTCATATTGCTTATAAAGTATTTCCTAAATCTTGACATATACTTGACATTTTGCGACATTTTAGGACATATATTCGGAAACAATTCGGAAACAGATTAACCTAACCAAATGGCGGGATTTTTGGAATTGGTAACAAAAAAGGGTCTGGCGGTAGTGTACAAGGTAGGGGGCTGGGTGCAACAAATTCGGAAACAGATTCGGAAACACTTTCTGCAATATCGGACTTAAATAAGAGACTTAAGACAAGAAACATCAAAGCAAAGCTGGTTGTAGGACGTAATCATTTATTTATTCGTGGAACTTTTGCAGATTCGGACGGAATAAAAAAGGAACGTAAGATTCCAACTAGATTGAGTGCTGATAAAAACAACCTAGTCTCAGCAGAAGCCAGAATATTAACCCTAGTTGAATATGTAAATAAAAACGGATTCATACCAGACCAACTAATGTGGGACACGCCAAAGGTTGAGTTAAAAGGAGTATCGAAAGGAATAACTGTTAATGAAGCTATAAAAATATTTGAACTTGATTACTGGAAAGATAAGGATAGAAATAAATTACCAAAGCAACAGACCTGGAAAGGAATACTAGGCCACTTAAATAAACTCCCACAAAATGCAACTCTAAATATGGGAGTCTTAATTGATGAGATAAAACAAAGTGAACCTGAGTCTGATAAAAGAAGAAAACTTTGCCAATACTACAAACGACTTGCGGAAGCTAACGGACTAAATAATGTAGAACTTATTGATGAGTTTGTCGGTAGATACAAAGCCAAGCAAAGAGTAAACATTGACCCAGCAAAGTTAATAGAGTTGGTCGAAATGGTTAGAGATAACGAGAAATGGGGCTGGCTTACAGCTAGTGCTTTCTGTTACGGCACTCGTAGCGGTGAAACTTTCTCACTCATACCCGACTTAGATAGTGGTACTGCCACAAGTGTCTGTATTCCTAAAGGTAAGAAGTCTATGTATATGAAATATCCAATAGCACTTACTAAGGAACTGGCTATCAAATGGGAACTGGATAACATTCAACGAGAATATACTTTCGATCTAAACGACTATGACCCAACGAGAACTAAATATCTTGGCAATCAATGGTTAAGGTATCTAACGCCCAGGGCTAAAGAGTTGGGTATTGGATTCTTACAACTTACGGATATTAGACATAATTGGGGAGTTAGAAGTATTCACGCAGGGTTAGATGCGAGAGTTGCGAGTAAAAGTCTTGGTCACTCAATTAATACTCACTATGAGATTTATAACTCTACTTACGAACAAATTGATGCTATAAAAGCATCAAGGAAACTTAATAATTGACAGTCGATCTACAATAAGGGGCAATTAGTTCCTTTTTTATGGAAAAATTTTCCCAGAATCTTCTTAGGATTTCTCTTTCAATATTATTTTTAAGTTTTCCTATTGGTTTTTTATTCGCAGGGTTTGAATATTTAAATACCAAAAAGTTTTTATCAACAAAATATGATGAATTAAATGAAAAGATAGAAGACTATATTGAGGATATGGAAGTAACTTATCCAGAAACTATAAAATATTTTCCTTCAACTAAATTGGCAGATAAATCTCCTCTCGCAACATTACTTTTAACAAAATCAACTATGAAATTATTTCAAGTTTCCGAATATCTAAAATATAAAAATTCTATTTTGGATACTACTGACGAGATATCAAAGGCTGTTGATGCATTTATAGAAGAATTAAGAATTGAATATCCAGAATTAAATAGAATACTACCTAGATGAAACGCTTACTACTTGAAATTTTTAATTTGGAATTTCTTAGGAAATACAAAAAATATATAAATTATAGTCTTTGGGCTATTTTATTTGTTCTTGCATTTAAGGGTCTATTAAATGGTCTACTCATATTTTTCATAGCTATAGCTCAGTTTAGTCTTAATATAATTAGCGGCGATTTTAAATTTAAAGAAGTAATAAATACATCAAGAAGTAAATTCGGGGAAAGTGGTGATGGTGGTAATGGAAGTAGTGGAGATGGTGGAGGTTGTGGAGGTGGAGATGGTGGAGATTGTGGAGACTAAATAAATGAAACGCTTACTACTCCCACTACTAGCTGCACTATCTTTACCTACTTCTGTTAATGCAGAAGTTGCTAATTATTATCTTTTGGGATCAGCAGATAGACATACTTTTGTTGTTCCAATGAAAACCTTAGAAATATGCGAAGAAGCTGGTCAAGATTTTGTTAATAATAAAAATTGGACTCCTAAATACGTTGCTAAGTATCAGATTACTTTTAACTGTGTAAGAGCTAAATAAATGAAACGCTTACTACTCCCACTACTAGCTTTATTACTGATTCAAATAGAAGAGTCCTATTAGTCCTGAAAGTCCTTAATTATATAATTACCTTCTAGCTACGAAGGAACTCAAATCTTATGATCCAATGATATAACAAGATTTATGTACGCGAAGCTAATTTTATTGCGAAAAAAAATGCGAAATTGGTTAAAATTAACGTATGGAAATTTACACCAAACAAAATATTATTAATTACACCTCTGATCCAGACGAGGCAAATGATTTTAAATATGATATAAAATTACAAAAAGCTCGTAAGGCATTAAGAGAAGATGATATGGAAGCCAAGAAAGATGGATGAACTGTTGATTGGGAATATTTATTAAGTCGAGTAGAAAGTTTTTAATAATTGACAGTCGATCTACAATAAGGGGCCATTAGCCACTTTTCATTGAAACTGTTTTACCAGATATTTTCCCATGGCATATTTATTTAGATGTATTTCTTCTTGGTGTTGGTTTATATATTTATCTCAGAATTACGAAAAAAATAAATACCAAATAAATGAGAAGCTTACTAATTCCATTGCTAGCAGCTATCGATTTTCCTACTGCTGTTAAAGCAGATGTTGATCCTATAGTAGCTGAAATGTGCATGCAGGCAGTCGACTTTCTGGATTCCGAAAACCGCACAAAAATCAATTTATTGAAATCAATTAGCTATTTTTAATCATATGAAAATAAGTATGAAAATTACTAAAGTTTTACTTCCAGTAACTATTCTTTTTAATTTTTTACCTTTAGATGCAAGCTTAAGTACTGGTTCTGCGACTGTAGATATAAACGAAACCACTTATGTTATAAAAAGCCGAAAGTATTCTGATTACAATTCTTTCGTTTCTGATGTACAGAGTAATCCTTGGTATTCAGGAGTTAGTAATGGATTCACATCAGCTTATGAATTCGCAATGGCAGCGGGAGGTGCGATTAGTGGTTTCATAAGTCCTGGACCAGGAATATATGGCCCCCATTTTGTATATCATTTGACAGATACTAATGGGGACGGAAGTTTTAATACTATGGGATGGGTCAGAAATCATGGTAATGCTTCTACTCATAGTAGTAATGGTTACGACAATACTATGGCTAATGATGCAAGCTCCATAAATATTTGGAATAATCGTTATGTTGCTTTTGTAGTGTCAAGTTCGCCTACAGTAACCGATACCGGAGACGCTTCTTACTCCATAAGTGGAGATACATATGCAGGTTCTTCCTTAACTGCTGTTATATCTACAGATGACCCTGATGGTAATGGAACAGTTACTTCTTACACTTGGCAATCTTCATCAGATGGTTCCACATGGTCAGATATCAGTGGTGCTACAAGTTCAACCTATACGATTACACCCTCAGAAGAAGGAAAATCCATAAGAGTTACTGTTGCTTATACAGATGGTTCTAGCACCTCAGAATCAGTTACTGCTAGTTCAGTTTCTATTAGTCAGCTCCACACAGAGTGGGTACAATCATACGCAGCAATGCAGAATATTGGCTTAGCTTCTATAAAAAATCATAGAGATTTAGTTCTAGAAAAAGCTGGAGAATGTAATAACATCGGTTGGCAAGTTGGTGATACTGATTACTGCGTCTATACAAATGCAAAAAATACCATCTCTTATGTAAACAGCAGTTCTACAAAAGGTGGTTATGACACTGCTGCTTTTAATACCGCCCTAAATATTGAAAAAACTATCAATGATAAATGGAAAGCTGGTATATCTTACGGTTATGGTTCCGCTAATCTAGATAACTTTAATTTCTCTGATACAAGGGCTAATTTTAATTCATATAACAGTCATTATTATTTATACGGTGTTAAAAAAGCCAGTGATAAATTTACTTTAAAAGCTACTTTTGGTGGCTCTGATTTCGACTACTACGGATATAGAAATTATGGAACATATTCTTCTACGGTTGCAACTTCCTATTACGATGCAGATGCTTTTTCTGGAGAAATAAATGGCATCTGGAATTACAAGAAATATCTAGACAATTCAAACAATCCAATCCGTCTGAGACCCACTGCTGGAATTGCCTATGCAATACATAATCAAGATGAATTATCTGAGACAGGTACTGGTGATCTCATTTCTATAGATAAGAACCAGTCAGAATCATTACTTCTAAAAACAGGAATAACTGTTGACAGGCAAATACAAATGGAAAAAGGTAAATGGATTTTAATTCCTTCTTTTGGTATTGATCTAGCCTATGACCCTGCAGCAGATGGAGAAAATACAAAAGGCGTTAAAGGTAAATTAACTAACAGCACCACTACCACAACTCATGTGAATGCTAAAAACTTTGGAGTAGTAAATGCAGTTGCTAAATTAGGAGCAGATATTGTTTGTACCAAAGATTTAATGTTTAGTCTTAATGCCACAATTGGAGTGACCAATGAAGGGCGCCAGCATTCTTACGGTGGTAGCTTAAGATGGCATTTCTAATTAGTTATTAAATGGATCATTAGTACTAGATTATGCTGCATTAGCTAATAGACTAATTACAATAGCATTAGATGATAAAACTAGAGGTTATACTTCTGTATCAGCTATCCAAACAGCATTTGCAATTATTCAGATTGGAATTTTTGATAGATAAAATAAATCAGGAGAGCTCTCGAAGAACCAGAGGGAGAACCTTCTAGAATAATTAATATTTAATTAGAAAATAATTACTCTATAAATAATGAGTAGTGATTGACAGTCGATATAAAATAAGGGGCAATTAGCTATTTAGTTAAACTCTGACAATCAATTAAATACTTATGACAACTAAATTAGAAGGATTTCAAAATAGGCAAAAAGATGTTGCATGGGGTTATGCAATAGCTCACATAGTACCTTTTGTAGGGATATATTATGCCATTACCCGCAGAACTATTACACCATTATTGTTCGCTTTTTTGGGTAATATCGCGATTGGATTTACCTATGGAGCTATTGTTGCAATAATAAATCCAAATTATGATGAGAAAAAGTTAGAAAGCTCTGGAACATTAATTGGATTAGTGACTACGCCAATACTTGCAAAAAAAGGAATCGAAAAGGCTAGAAAAGAAGGCCAAAAAAGATTAGAAAATATATAAATAAATGAAACGCTTACTACTTGCACCGCTATATTAAATACGATTGACAGTCGATCTAAAATAAGGGGCAATTAGCTCCTTGTTTTAATCCATGAACGTTAAATTTTTAGATAAATTTTGTAGATTACTAGTAGTTCCTATAATATTTTTTGCTCCTCTTGACTCTAAAGCAGAAAAATTGGACTCTACCTTCTGGTTTTCCTATGGTTTTGGAGCAGGAATAAGTGGGACGCTTTGTGATCAAGTAGATGCGGAGATGATAACTAACATTGAGGCAAAGATCTTTACCTCTAATTTCGAAGAAAGTATGGAGGATCCAGAAACCGCAGATGCTTATGATTTAGACGCTTTAGCTCAAGGGTTTAATGATATTGCTGAAGAATTTGAAAATTGTAAAATCAAATTTAATTGATTTTTTAAAGATAAACTAAGAAATAAATCTGCTCTAAGTGGTTTAGTTTCTCATCAATGGCCTAAAGACTAATATTGACAGTCGATCTAAAATAAGGGGCAATTAGCTCCTTTTTTAATGAAGAAATTTCTAATTATTTTATCAATCTTTTCCTGTGGGTATATGTTTAATGATATTTGCAGAGAATTAGGATTTTCATTATCTGAAAAGGCATATGCTTATATGGTTCTCTTGATGAAGAAGATGTTGAGGAAATAATAGAAAGTTGTGATATTAGAGGTGGTTCTGTTTATGGATCTGTATCAGGAAAATTAGAAAATGCTTACGTTGAATATGGAGAAGTTTATGGAGAAATATCTGGGACTTCATATGGAAGTGTATCGGGACAATATATTCGTTGTTAAATGAAACGCTTACTACTCCGCTTGTTGACAGATAATCTAAATTAGAGAGGTAATCCCCATTTATTTATGTTTGCAAAGAATCTAATTTCTTTTTTTAGCTTAATTGCCATTAGTGGATCATTAATAAGTCCCGCTAAATCACATTACGACAGAACTAGTTTTGGAGAAGGTACCGCAGCTTTCGCTTGTACTTTACTTTGGGAAGGTTATCCAAAATATAAGGTTGAGAGATTAATTTCTAGATTCGTTGAGAGAATTGAAAACAGTACTTTTACAGAAGCAGAAATGAATCAAATGGCATATGGTTATAGAGATCAAATAAGAATTACAAGAAATTGTGATTTAAGAATGAGGTATTAATTTCTATAAAATAATAAATGAACCGCTTACTACTTCCACTATTAGCAGCCCTCGCTTTACCTACTGCTGTTAATGCAGAATCTTATTGGTTGATAATAGTCAAAAAAGGAAAAGTTGGGGCGTTAGAAAAAATTGAAATGCCAAATATAAAAGCTTGCGAGAGCGAAGGGGAAAAGTGGAGAGCAATTAATAAAATGGGCAGAGATTATAGTTGCATAATTGGTAAATAAATGAAACGCTTACTACTCCCACTACTAGCAGCCCTCTCTTTACCTACTGCTGTTAATGCTGGAATATCTGATGAATTACATAAAAAATGTTTAGAAGCACGAGATTATGCAGGTTGTGTGACAACCAATAAAAATCTATCTCACAAAAAAGATAAGGAGATAATAGGGATTGGAATAAGGCTCTTTCTTAATAGTGATACTGCTGAATTAACTATTCAATCTGTAATAAATGATTCTCCTGCTGCCTCCGCTGACATTCAACCAAATGATGTAATTATCAAAATAGATGGGAAATCTACGAGAGGAATGGGTATAACAGAAGCAGTTTCTCTCATAAAAGGACCAAAAGATAAGCCAATTAAGTTAGTCTTATTAAGAGTAAATGAGGCAGGTAAAAAGGAAAAAATAAATGTTCAATTAGTAAGAGATACTTTTAAAGTTCCAAACAAATTTTATGAAGGTAATTTAAGGAGACAATTGGAGTTTTTCTTTCCAGAAAATTTAAAGGAAATTTTCCCAGAAAATGAACTTTCACCAAATAAAAGAAGAGGAACCTCAATTTAAATTTTTGAATGAAACGCTTACTACCTTTAATAATCAAATCTAGTTAAATATAATTCCTCCCATCCCAGCGATTGCAGTTTTTCAAGATACTCATAATATTTTTCCCTATAAAAATTTAAATTTAAAGTATCTTTGTATCTCAATTCCCATTTGCCCTCCATTTTCTCCAATCTTTCAGGAATTACTCTTGGTTTTGCTCTTACAGAATCATTTAAGATTAATTGTTCTATTGTCCATACTTCACACCTTGTAAGTGGATCAGGTTCAAAAAGATATTTTCTATAACCTTCATCTCTTGCTCTAGTTGATTTCTTTTCTGAAATCCCAAGTTTATAAAATTCATCATCTTTATCAGCTATATAGTAATAGCATTTTCGATTTGCCCAATCTTCGTTTTCCTTGAAGAATTTATATGAATCATCTCCTCCAACTACGCATCCGCAAGAAATAGCTTTGCCTGCTTTAAAAGAACTATATAAATAAATGGGAGTTTTTATATCATCACAACTACATGAACATAAAATTTTAGTCCTTCTGTCTTTTTTAGTTCCCCAATATCTAAGTATTGTTAATCTTCCAGATTGTTGACCAATAATTGAATCAATAAATTCTTTTTTTTCTCTTATTGCCGCATCTCTTCTTGCACATTTTTTGCAAGCCAAGGCAGATTGAGTTTTTCTTCTCTTATCTTTACCTGTTAATGCAAATCCAAGAACTATAAAGGGTTCAATACCGCAGGCACATTGAACCAACCAATATACATTTTGTCTCGTATTTTTTACTCCTCTTGCACTTATTTCACTTTGAGTGGCTCTTCTCAAAACAGTTAACTTGCCATATTTTTTACCTGTCAAATCTTTGACGTTCTGTCCATATTTAAACTGTCCTGAATTGGTAAATTCTTTCAAATTTTTAAAATTCCACCAAATTCAGATGGCTTTAACCAGACATTCACATTAAATGGATTCTCTTCTCTTGCCAGATCAAAATCCATTCTTAATTGGTCAACAGTTTCTCTTGTAAAAGAAAAACTTTGGATTAACTCTTGTACTGTTTCTCTAAGTTCTTTGACGTCTTTTTTAGACGCAAGTTCCTCTCGACTAAAAGTATTCATTTGTTTAAAAAGATATATTGCTTAGCTGTCGCTGTCTTTCCTAAAACGATTCTCAAAACTATGCTTCAACATTGGCGTAGCCGTAGATAAATCAGAGCCTTCATTAACATGGTCAGCAGCTTCAATAAAATCCGCAGTTGATTTAGCATCATCATTGGAACGCTTCCTTACAGAAACATTGTATTTTCTATTAAAGCGACTTTTAGCCATATTAATTCTGGAGAATTGTTGTTAGGAATAACAGCAACCCTGACCTCGTCTATCCACCTTGCTTAAGGGTTTATACAAGTAATTATTAGAAACCTATTTGAAGATCAGAGTCTCCCGTAGTGCTTCATCAGTTATTTAAAATCTTACTTCCATTTTTATATAAATCAACTGGTAAATATTAGTAATCAGCTAGTTATGTAAACTAGAGCCAAATAATTGTAATGATAGTCCTCCTGATATAGTCCCCTTTTTTAAAATTATCTCACTTTACTTGCAAATACTATAGGCTGTTTAAGTTTTCAAGACTAGAGCCTTAAACCACTCGACCACCCCTCCAAAGGTTTCTTCAGTTTTATTGAACTTAAAACTATAACATAAGAAATTAGTCACAGTCTATAAATTCAAAGATTTAAAAATTATTTCAAGAAACTAGTTTGAGATAGGAATTTTTATTAATAATGATGAGTTGAATCGTTATAACAATCTATCATTAGTCAAATTTAGTCCACAAAATGAGTTCACAAAAAATGTAGTCTGCTTTCAAAAAATCACCCAAAGTTGACATTTTGTTGAAATAAACCAAATAAGTTATTCCCAACTATGGCAGCGATTATTAAAACGAAGGCAACTATAGCGAAAAGAGCACTTACATCTTTTATGTCATAAGGTGCTTTAAATAAAGGTTTTTGGTCAGCCATGGTTATCTAATATATGAATGCAATTGAATCATATTATTTTAATGCTTGTGAAAAGTATTAAGTTATTTTTTAGTCTAAGGATGAACAATAAAAAAGCCACTAAAAGTGGCTTGTTCTATTTAATAGTTAAATAAACTAGCTTGTGTAAGTTTTTCCTCTATAAGTTAGCTCATTGTGCTGCTTTTTAGCTGCTTCTTTGTTCTGGACGTACTTTTGTCCTCTGTAAATTAGAGTCATTTTTTTAGCTCCGGTTTCGCTTAAGTCCCCGTTCCATGGCTTAAGTCGATTTGCGGCTTGCTATACGCAAGTTGAACGTTTTGGTAGCGGTTGCTACAAATTTACAATACCATTCATTAAAATTATTTGTCTAGGTTTTTAATAAATAAACTTAATATTTTAATGATAGATTAGGATTCTGATAAATATTTTTATCAGAATCCCAGAGTAATTGCTTACAGGTTACATTTTGTTCGTTTTTCATAAGTATTTTTTATTTAATGAACTTTTAAATGTAAAATTCTTAAGATTATAAAATTTGTTTTATGTTTTCTAGAAGCAAAAAACCTACAGTAAAAAAATCTGCAATAGTTGAAGAGACTCCATTATTTGCTCAATTATTACCATTCGCAAACAGAATGAATGATAAGGTTCAATTGGTAAATGCTTTGGCTTTTACTTTTATTATGGGATTCTCAATTTTTGGAATTGCTCTATGGAAACTATCAGGGCTGACCTAATTATTTAATTTTTGCAAAGCATCAATTTTTGATTCTTTGTTTTCAATTATGGTAATTAACCATCTAGAGGCTAGCCCTCTGGATATCGATCTATTTTTTAGAAATCTACATATGTATACGTGTAGATTTTTTTCGTTTTTGGAGTTAAATTTTTCCTCAAAATCTAAGATATCCTCTTCTGATGTTCTTTTTCTTAGCTCATCCACTAATGCATTGCTAGAGGAATCATTAAAAAAGTTCCCAATATTTAAGCTTAATGTCATAAATAATTTATGTACTTATTTAAGAGGTAGCCATAAATTAAATTTTTAAAAACTAATATATATTTTTTATTTACAAATAGTTCAAAATTTAATCTTTTGGTTTAGCAAGAGGAAGCAAACACTTATCTGAATCACAACCTGCTGGTCCTGCTTCAGATAGTTCTCCAACATCATATTTATTAAGAGCATCAAAGAAATCGTTATTAACTTTCCTTTCTATTACTTTATTTTGCAATGATATATATTTATCTTTACTTATTGGTTCAAAGGGTAATCTAGGGAAAGTAGCGTTAGCACTAAATCTAGCTAGCAGTGCAGCTGAAATATATCCCTCATTATTTTCTATTGCATTATGAATAGCCTTAGCTAGATCCTCGATTTCATTTTCTCTAAATTCTACTGTTGCTGAGGTATTATGCTCTGTGTAAAATTTCTGGACTTGCATGTAAAAATCAAATTGAGCTAGTGCCGAGAAATTATTTATGTCTATTTGGTCTGCACCATCTATATTTGCCCAACTAACTTCTGTAGGGATTTCAACTAGCCATTCTGTACATCTTGGATCAAATGGATTATCGAGCAAGCAACCATTTTCATCTTTGTCAGATTGAGATGGAACAACTGAGTAACCATAATCCATGCAAGCTAAAGCGATTGGATCATTTTTTCTGAAAGTTATTCTTCTTATGAATCTTTGAGCCTTTGGAGGATGCCATCCTGGCGCTGCTCCTGTAAGAAGACTTTTAGTTCCAGCTGGCTGAACTGTTGTGCATCTATTTGGTCTCCTTAGATTGTGCTTGTCACAATATTCCCATACAGTTTCTTTTACTATCTTTCTCCAAGAATCTAAGAATTTAGCTTCCTTTTCTTTGAAGGCCCTCCCTTCTTCGCTATTTGGCCTTCCTGCTTCCCACCATTTCAACCATGGCGTCCCAAAGGCATGGACACAAAAATCAAATAATCCAGTGAAACTTACTCCTACAATAGGATCATATTCCCTACTTTTTCTGTAACGCTCAACTTCAAATTCATGATTAAGTAAGCATGCTACAGAAAGAGCAGCTGCCTTAAAAGCTTTTTTTTGCTCTTCAAAATTTTCAGGATCTATCTGATTTAAATGAACTTCAGCTAAATTGCAGTGGAAATCATTTCCCAGGATCTCACCACAAGGATTAAGTCCATATCGGCTCATCCTGTGGTCTAGCTCTTCTTTAGAGAATGGACCATAACTACTATTTATCCAATTTCTCGCTTCATCCTTACCTTGCTCTGAGTAGATTTCAATAAATTCCTTTCTCAATTCGTCATCTTTGAGAATATCTGCATTTGACCTTGCGATTGCTTCTGGAGCAAATTGAATAGCTCCCTCACCCGAGTGAAATTGTTTTGTTACAGCATCCAAAACAGTTTGGTAAGTGGGTTTTGTATGGTAAACCCTAGTATGATTAGCCATCCTGAGAGCATCTTTTTCAGGATCTATTCTCCAATTACCATTCTCATCTTGACTCCATAAATTTTCTTTTGCCGATGCTGCTTCTCTATCATTTGAAGCAAATTGTCTCATTCCAGCACTTCTTCTTATATTTCCAGCAACTATAGTTACTGCAGCTTCATCAATTAATAAACAACACTCTACTGTACTTAATTTCCTGCCTATTGCCTTTCCAAGAAGTGACGCGACTCTGGAGTAGAGATCTTTCAATTTAATAGGATTTGCCATCCCACCAAAACCTTTTAATGATTCCCCAGCAGGTCTAATATCTTCCAAATTTATATAAACATCAATTTCTCTTTGAAGATTTTCATTACTTGATGCCTCAAGAAGATATTTATAGCTATCTACCCAGCCTCTTCTGCTATCTCCAACTTTGATATGAAGATCTTTTCCTTTGATTTCTATTGATGACTTTTCTTCTCTTTGATCTTTAGGAGTTATTCCAACTTCACTGACTGATTTAATATTTATTTTGTTAATTACCGTAGGTAGATTATTTATAAAATGAGGCTCAATTATTGCACCTGTTCCACATCCCATCATTGCTAAGTCCATCATTAATGCAAAGGCTTCCCAATCAATTAAGTTTGTTGAGGTGCAGTTGTATGCTCCTGAGAAATTTTGGTTCTTATTAATCCAAGGGGTTCCGCCTATCCATAACCATCTTCCTGAAGGTTGAGCTTTTTGGTTACTTTGCATCTCTTTCATTAGGATTAATTCTTCTTCAGAAAGTTTTCCTAATTCTTTTAATCCCAATAAATTCCTTTCGCCCACTTCGCTCCAGTTCTCCCTTTTGCCAGATGAAGTTTTTCTACTATAAGATCTGAAAAAAACTGGATAAGCAGCTGGTGCAGTCTTTGGAAAATCATCTTTTTTAAGATTATTGGAATTGCTCTCTGAAGAAGCTTTATTTGGTGCAACAGTCACGATAAAAAAAACGTATGTAAATAACCCGTACTGGAAGAATAACTCTACCTGTGGCGTCTGCAACTATTCTTACCACTATTTAACGGTTTGTGTAGAATTATGTTTAATATGAAATCTTTGTTTCAAAAAAGGATATGGAAAGAGTCCCCGAACCTGAATTAATGGAAGAAAAAGAGCAGGTCATTTCTTATGACGAAGCTGATTTTTCAGAAGGGGAAGTTAATCTAATTAATCAAATAAGTCAATATCTTTTGAAAAAAAATATTTCTTTAGGTGAAAAAGATTTAATTGTTGATTTAGGATGCGGCCCAGGAAATATTTCTGAGAAGTTAGCAATAAAATGGCCTAATACTGCAGTCTTAGGAATAGATGGTTCTAAAGAGATGATTTTGAGAGCAGAATATAATAAAAGTATTTCTAATAATCAAAAAAAATTAAAAAATTTACGTTATATTTGTTCTGACATCAAAGACATTAAATCAAATAATTTTTTATTTAAAAAAAGAATTAGTTTACTTGTTAGCAACAGTTTGATTCATCACATTACCAATCTTGAAGATTTCTTCAACACAATAAGAAGTTTGTCTAGCAATAGCACTGTAAATTTTCACAAGGACTTAAAAAGGCCATTAGATGAAAAGTCTGCTTTAAAACTCAAAGCACAATGTTCAAATAAATATAATGAGATTTTAACTAACGATTATTATGCATCTTTAAGAGCTTCTTATACTTTTAAAGAGTTAAAAAATTTCACCTTAGAGAATGATCTATCCTCTTTAGATGTGTTTGAAGAAGGTGATAATTATTTAATAGTCTATGGTAATGTTTAAGAACTAAGTGAAAGGCCCTTATATTATATAAATGAACTTAGGTACAAAAATTCTAAATAATAAAGAAATACTGGATGCGGTAAATAAAAGAAGAAATTTTGCTATTATTTCACATCCAGACGCTGGGAAAACGACTCTTACCGAGAAGCTTCTTTTGTATGGAGGTGCCATTCAACAGGCAGGAGCAGTAAAAGCTAGGGGTAATCAGAGAAAAGCCACCTCAGACTGGATGGAACTAGAGAAACAAAGAGGTATTTCTATTACATCAACTGTATTGCAATTTGAATATGAAAGATCAGTAATTAATCTATTAGATACACCAGGACACCAAGATTTCTCCGAAGATACTTATAGAACATTAGCTGCTGCTGATAATGCAGTTATGTTGGAAGATGCTGCTAAAGGATTAGAACCTCAAACTAGAAAATTGTTTGAAGTTTGCAAGATGCGAAAAATACCAATATTTACTTTCATAAATAAAATGGATAGACCAGGAAGAGAGCCATTTTCTTTACTTGATGAAATTGAATCAGAACTTGGATTAAATACTCTACCCATAAACTGGCCAATTGGGAGTGGCGAGGAATTTAGAGGGGTTATTGATAGATTTTCGAGAGAGGTGATTTTATTTGATAAAGCAGTGAGAGGGAAACAATCGAATGAGAAAAGATTAAGTCTTGAAGATAAAGAACTATCAAAATATGTAGAGAGAGATTTACTGGAAAACTCACTTGAAGAATTGGAGGTTCTTGATGAAGCAGGATCTAAATTTGAAAAAGAAAAAGTTTTTAATGGCTCATTAACCCCAGTTTTCTTTGGATCTGCCATGACTAATTTTGGCGTAAGGCCATTTTTAGATAGTTTTTTAAAAATGGCACAAAAACCAACTTCAAGAAATAGTAATAAAGGGGGCATTGAACCTGCAAGCGATGAATTTAGTGGGTTTGTTTTTAAGCTTCAGGCAAATATGGATCCAAAGCACAGAGATAGGGTTGCTTTTATAAGAGTTTGTAGTGGCAAATTTGAAAAGGATATGTCAGTCAAACATTCCAGAACAGGGAAAACAATTAGATTATCAAGACCACAAAAAATATTTGGGCAAGATAGAGAAGTAGTTGATGATGCCTATCCTGGAGATGTTATTGGTTTAAATAATCCAGGGATGTTTTCTATTGGAGATACTCTTTATACTGGTGCTCATCTTGAATATGAGGGCATACCATCCTTTAGTCCTGAAATATTCAGCTGGCTAAGAAATCCAAATCCCTCAGCATTTAAAAACTTTAGAAAGGGTGTTAATGAACTTCGAGAAGAAGGTGCTGTTCAGATTCTTTATGATTTTGATGAGAGCAAAAGAGACCCTATACTCGCAGCCGTTGGTCAATTGCAGTTGGAGGTAGTAACGCATAGATTAAAAAGTGAATATGGCGTAGATGCAAATCTTGAAACAATGCCATATCAATTGGCTAGATGGATTTCTGATGGATGGCCAGCCATTGAAAAACTAGGCAGAATATTCAACTGTAAAATAGTTAAAGATTGTTGGAATAGGCCAGTTATTCTTTTCAAAAATGAATGGAATCTAAATCAATTTGTTGAAGACAATAATCAATTAAATTTAAATAAAGTTGCACCCGTTGTTAGTGGAGTCGAACCAATTGTTTTATAAAGTCTTAATGGATTATAAAATTAGTTAATCTGTTAGTATTGGTAAAAAATTTTGGATTCAAACAGTAATAAAAATAATAATGAAAAATCACCTTATGAAATTTTAGGTGTAAAAGAAGGTGCTGCATTTGAGGATATTCAGAAGGCTAGAGATATTAAAGTTAAAGAGGCTGGTGAAGATTTAATTTTAAAAGCAAAAATAGAATCTTCCTTTGATCAATTACTCATGGGGAGTTTGAAAGCCAGGCAATCAGGAAATGTAAGCTATGAAGCTGTGAGTGCCTCAAAAAAAGAAAAACAAATTAATCAATTTCCCAATAATAATTTCCCACTTCTTTCTAAGATAAAAAATTTAAATAATAATGCTAACAATTCAAGTCAGTATAGTCTGCCAAAAATAACTACCCCCTCATTTGATAATCTTTCAATAAAAATATCTGTCGGGCTATTATTTTTAATTTTGTTATTTATCAGTCCAGACTCTAATAATAGACTTTTACTCTCTATCTCAACATTAGTACTTACCTATACTCAAATTAAATCGGGAAAAAGATTTATAAGTTCTCTGGGTTGGAGTGTTACCTTTCTTTCGATAGGATTAATATTTGGTGGATTACTTGAAAATAATTCTTTCATTCAGGAAGTATCAAACAACTCTTTATCAATACAAAAAATTCAAAGTATTCCA
>QCDO01000003.1 GCA_003278735.1 Prochlorococcus sp. AG-355-J09 | reverse complement strand
TACCAGCAATTGATTTAATGAACGGTAAGTGTGTAAGGCTTTTTAAGGGCGACTTTAATAAAAGAAAAGACTTCACCAAAGAGCCTCATGAGCAAGCTAAATTTTGGGAAAGCGAAGGGGCAAAATATATACATATAGTGGATTTAGATGCTGCCAAAACTGGATCCCCAACAAACGATAAATCAATAAAAAAGATTGCAAAAACAGTAAATATACCTATTCAAATAGGTGGGGGGATAAGGTCTCAAGAAAGGATAGAACAATTATTTTCTTATGGTATTGAGAAAGTTATCATGGGCACCTCTGCAATAGAAAATAAAGAACTAGTTAAAGACTTATCAAATAAATTTCCTGGAAGGATAATTGTTGGGATAGATGCAAAAGATGGAAAAGTTAGTACAAGGGGTTGGCTTAAGCAATCTAATATTTTTGCCACAGATCTAGTAAAGGAGTTTTCTTCATTTAAAATTGCTAATTTTATTGTTACGGACATAAATAAAGATGGGACGTTAGAAGGGACAAATGAAGAATTCATAAAAAGTATACTTGAAATCACAGATATTCCAGTAATAGCATCAGGAGGTGTTGGTTCAATTACTGATTTATTATCGTTAGTAAAATTTGAAAACTCTGGACTCTTTGGAGTAATTGTAGGTAAAGCTCTATATGAAAATAAATTCACGATAAACGAAGCGAATAATGTATTGTCTTCAGAGAGATTAAATGACTTTGATTTAAACAGAAATTACTATGCTTAGAAGAGTATAAAAATTGATTTAAGGCTGGTGCTTGCAGTAATTGTTAGTTAATTTTGTATAAGAGATAAGAAATCTAGTCTTGGAATTAATTTCAAAAAAATCGATATTGATATTTTCACGAGAGGTAATAAAAGTAATCCTGAAAAAACAAATTTAATTAAAGGTGATAGAAATAATTCAGAAGATATCGTCAAGCTGAGAAATAAAAAGTATGACGTTGTTTATGATATTTCTGGACGAGAGTTAGAACAAACCAAACTTCTTATAGAAAATTTAGATAACTCTTTCCAGAGGTATATATATGTCAGCTCTGCAGGTGTTTATAAAGATAATTATGAACTACCTTTATCCGAAGTGGATCCAATTGATCCAAATAGTAGGCACAAAGGAAAGTTTGAGACAGAAAATTGGTTGAAAAACCAAAAAATTCCTTATACAAGTTTTAGACCTACTTATATTTATGGACCAGGAAATTATAATAAAATTGAAAATTGGTTTTTTGAAAGGTTATTTACTAAAAAATCTATACCAATCCCTGGTGATGGATCTTTAATTACTCAGTTAGGCCATGTTTCGGATCTAACTGATGTAATGATAAGGTGCATGAATTTTGAAAATTCTAAAAATAATATTTACAACTGTTCAGGTGAAAAAGGAGTAACAATGAAGGGTTTAATTTATTATTGTGCGAATGTTCTTGGATTAAACCAAAATGAGATTTCTTTAAGAACATTTGATTATCAAAAATTAGATCCTAAATCTCGAAAGGGATTTCCAATTAGATTAAATCATTATCAGACTGATATCTCAAAGATTAAACGTGATCTAGAGTGGGAGCCAACTTTTGATTTATACAATGGTTTAAAGGATAGTTTTGTGAATGATTTTGATAATAAAAAGAGTGAGGAGTTTGATGTGAATTCAGATCAAATTCTTTTTAATTCTTAAATAGCCTAATAAAGTCACAAAAGTCATAATGAATCCTAACCAATAAAAAATTAAAGCCAAATTATTCAACAAGCTTATTTTTAATGGTGAAAAGAAGGTAATTACTGAAATGAAAAAGAAAAATGTTTTATATTTACCCAACATAGATGCAGGTAAACCGTCTTTTGTAGTGTTTCTCAAGCTAGAGATAATTAATTCTCTAAATAAAATTAATGATAAAGACCAGAAAGGTATCAAATTATTTTTACAAAGGAAGGTTAAAGGAATTAAATAGAATACTTTATCGCTTAATGGATCAAGGATAGCTCCTAATCTGGTTTTAAGATTAAATTTCCTTGCAAATAACCCGTCAAAATAATCAGTTAAACCCCCAATAATAATTAATATAAAGACATAAAAAGGTCTGTTAATTTCTAAAAAAAGTATTAATGGAAATACAAGGAAAAGGCGAGATATCGATAATAAGTTGGGAATATTCAATGCCAAATTTTTAAGATTTTTTCTTATTAACAAATTAGTTTTTGTATATAAAAAATATATTACACTCTCAACAAGCCTAAATTTTTAGTAAAAATTTTAAATGGATTTTAATGCTATATTCTAAAGTTTAATTTAAAACTGAATCCTAAAGATTATAAACTCAACTTCTTTTTATGATTGATGATGTTTTATATTACAAAATTATTCCTTAAATCTAATGCAGCCTCATAGCCTAAAGCTATCTCCAGAATCTGATTTAATAAATTCAATTAAAGAATATTCTTTATCGAATAATTTATACGGGTATGTTTCTGGAGTGGTTGGCAATCTTAGAACAGTTTGTATTCAATGCCCAGGTAATCAAGAGATAAATAAATTTGAAGGAAATCTAGAGATAGTTTCTTTAAACGGACATTTTAATAAAGGAGATGTTCATTTACATTTGAGTTTTGCAGATGAGGGATGTAATGTCTTTGGCGGGCATCTTGAGGAGGGATGTATTGTAAAAAAAGGTACTGATATATTATTACTTTCTTTTGAACAGAAAATTATTAATATCTCAAATCATGATTTAATCACTAATGAATCACGTGTAAAAGCATATATTTTAAAGGATTGTCCTTGGTCTAAAAGAGCAATTAGGTTGCTTAATTCTTTATCTATACCTCATGAAGTTAATTTAATAGACAATGATGAAAGCTTTCAAAAAATTATGGCTCAAAGTAGCCATAATACTTTCCCTCAAATATTTTTGGATAATAAATTTTTTGGTGGATATGATGAACTTTCAGAACAAGCAAAATTGGATAACTTAAATTCATTTAAGTAATATAAATTTTTTAACTATCACGATTAGTAATTTTTTCAGCAACTAATTCGTCCTCTAACTGCTTTATTAATCTTGATACAAGACTTTGAAATTCTGGTTGACAGCCTTTAAATGCAGCTTTATGTCTTATTGGCTCATTTCTAGTTCTTAAATCAGTAAGCATTAATTGTAATGCGTCAATTTTGGGATTTATTTTCATAGTTTTAATTTATATATTTACATCTTTTAAATCATTTGCATAGCTTTTTTAAAAGATATCTTTTTATTCTCATTCGAACTTGTAACTTCTATTAATTTATATATGGATTCTTTGTTTTTTAAAGAATCTATACAACATTGCGCAACTAATCTCCTTGGGATGGATCCATTAATTTGAGTATCCTCTTTTGAATAATTTATATGTTCTGATTTAATATCTTCATTTTCCTTTAATCCTCCAGGTCTAATAATGGTCCATTCAAAATTTGAATTGCGTAGAAAGTTTTCGCCTAATTTCTTCCAAATAAGAATTAAACCAAATAAGTTTAATGGGTGAAATAATTTACCAGTACAAAGGGAACTAACTAAAATAACTCTTTTAATACCAACTCTTTTGCAACTCTCTAATTGCCTGTATACACCTAATGCATCAACCTTTGCAGGACCAGTTAAATCTAATGATGCTCTCGCTCCAGTCGCAATTATCAAAGCATCAATATCTTTTAAGGCTTCATCAAGTTCTCCTTTTTTGTCTAATGAAATCCTAATTGTTTCTAAACGCTCTAGTCCTTCTGAGACTTTTGAATTCTTTCTAATTATTTGCCTTATTTTATATCCTTTCTTAACTGCTTCTTCGGAAATTCTATAACCTGTTTTCCCCGATGCACCAGTAATTGCTATTTTCATGATTAAAAAACTTATTTAAACATTATATAAATTTCTTAAGGCTTTTTACATATGAATTTCTTTTTTCTTTTGGGATAAAGAGTGCGACATAAATAACATTTTGTTCCATCACAACCTCTTGCTGTACAGTATTCTCTGCCATAAAAGATTATTTGCAAATGTAAAGTATTCCAATCATTAACAGGAAATATTTTTTTTAGGTCTTTTTCTGTTTGAACTACGCTATCGCCATTTGATAGGCCCCATCTTTGTGCCAACCTGTGTATGTGAGTATCTACAGGAAATGAGGGTATTTTAAATACTTGAGACATTACAACTGATGCTGTTTTATGACCCACCCCTGGAAGAGATTCAAGCTTCTCAAAAGAATCTGGGACCGTACCTTTATGCTTCTCAATCAATATTTTAGATAAGTTATAGATGTTCTTTGATTTTTGATTAGATAGACCTAAAAATTTTATATATTCGTAAATGCCATTAATACCTAGCTGCATCATCTTTTCTGGATTATCTGCAACTTTAAATAAGCTTTTTGTTAATTCATTAACTTTCTTATCTGTTGATTGAGCACTTAAAACTACGGCGACTAGAAGAGTATATGCATTTGTATGATCAAGGGGTATTGGAGGCGATGGATATAGCTTTTTGAGTTCCTTGCGTATTAATTCTGCTCTTTCAGCCTTTCTCATTAAATTTGTAAAATAAATGGTGTATAAAATTATACATGGGATATTTTAGGTGAATATTTTCTGCTAACTTAATATTTTTGAATAAGAAGAACTTAGTGAAAAATGATGCGTTAATAATTGATGATTTGCATCATAAATATGATAAGCGAGAATGTTCAAATTGGATATTAAATCAAATTAACCTGAAAATTGAAAATGGCGAATTATTGGGGTTGCTTGGACCTTCAGGTTGCGGAAAAACTACTCTTTTAAGATTAATCGCGGGGTTCGAATATCCCTCTAAAGGTAGGATTTCTCTTAATGATAAGGAAATTTCAAGTAGGAAAAAAATTCTTAGTCCTGAGAAAAGAAATATTGGTATGGTTTTTCAAGACTATGCACTTTTCCCTCACTTAACTGTTTTGGAAAATGTAATTTTTGGTTTGAAAAACAAAAAAGACAGATCTAGAGTTGATTATTTATTGAATGTTGTAGGTCTTGATAGTTTTGTTGAAAGGTACCCACATGAACTGTCTGGAGGACAAAAACAAAGACTCGCAATTGCGAGGGCTCTTGCTCCAGGTACAAATTTTATTTTATTAGATGAACCTTTTTGTAGTCTTGATATGCATGTCAAACTAAAATTGAGAAGTGAACTCCCTAATATCCTAAAAGGTTTCAATGCAAGTGGATTGATGGTTACTCATGATCCTGAAGAAGCGATGTCAATTTGCGATAAGGTCGCCGTTATGAATGATGGAAAAATACATCAAATTGATACGCCAATTAACCTTCTGAATAATCCCAAAACCATATTTGTTAGTAGTTTTATTTTGGGTAATAATATTATTAATCTCAAAAAAAATGGTAATTCATATATTTCTTGTTTAGGTGAAATAAATTGTTCAGAGTATTTGAAAAATACAGGTTTCAAAAGTATGTCAATTTCGCCTAAATTTATTTCAATCAAAAGATCAGAATCTGGTGATGCGATTGTTCTTTCTAAAGAATTTCTTGGAGAATTTCTTATCTATAAAGTATCTATTAATGGAAACATATTAAGGGTTAGAACTGATATTAACAATCTCCTTAATTATGGTGATAAATGTTCTCTTTATATTAAAAAAAATAGTTATTATTTTTTATATCCTGGAGCATATAAGGAATATATATAAATCTTTTTATAGGCAATTACACTTGCCCCCCTTCCAATTAGAGCATTTTTTCTTTTTACATTTCTTTTTTTTACTTTTATATATTTTATTAGTTAATATCAGTTCAGAAAAACTGTATTCTAAATCCATTTATAGTATTGAGATTGATTTTCATTATCATATTATTTAATTTAATTTAAAGGATTAATTAATTACTAATTTATACAAAATGTTGTAGTATTTAATTAGTCTCTTGTTGAACAATGAAAGAAAATAATCTAAAGGTAAAGAAATTAATTAATTTTGGACCATCCGGAAGAGCTATAGCACAACCAATTGACAAAAGCTTATTGGATAATATTTTTGAACATTTAACAATGGAAAGATATGCTAATGTTCAATATTTTTCTATATATCTCTGGTTTCAAGAACGTGATTTAAATGGATTTGCGTCTCATTTTCTAAGTGAATCACAGGGTGAAATAGAACATGCTCAAAAATTTGCAGATTACTTAATCGCAAGAGGCCAAAGCGTAAAATTAGAAGAAATTCCTGCACCAGTTCAATCATGGGATTCAATAGAGGATTTGATTTCTTTTTCTTTCAACATGGAGGCTGATTTAACTTCATCTCTGCAACAACTTTATTCTATTTCAGAAAGAATTTCAGATACAAGAACCAACGTATTTTTAGATCCAATCATTGAGGCTCAAACAAAATCAGAAGATGAATTTGCAAACATCCTTGGCAAAGTAAAGTTTGCTTGTAATCAACCTTCTGCAATCTTATTGATAGATAGTGATTTAAAGAAAAAATAGATTACTTTCAAATTTATTTTCATTCAATGTTCTTTGGGTTATTTCAACAAGTAAATTAGAAAAGTTAATATCCTCAGTATTATTTTTATTTAAGAGTTCAGCTATTTTGTAGATCTCATTAACTCTTCTAAAGATATTTTTGTTTTCAGAAAATAACCTTCCCTTTAATGATTTATTTTCTGTGGTTGTGTAGGATTGCTTGATATTTCTGAGTCTATTTGATAAAACATCAACTTCCATTAACAAGTTGTTAGTAAGTGATTCTGATTCCTTCATATTTTTATAACGGCGATGTTTCAATAAAAGAAGGAGCAACACTGACTGTTTGGGTTCCAATAGGAGCTATTAATAACTCAGATGATCTTAATTTAGAAATTAATCTTGTTGATGTTACTCGTGTAGAACCGATTAATTCACCAATCCTTTCATGAGTTAACCTAAAAGGTAACTCACACCATTGACCGCATCTTCTACCTAGACGATTTACTAGTATTGAAAATAATGCTTGTAATCTTTGTTCTGCATTTCCTAAGTGTCTAATCCTAAGGAGTTGCAAAGTCCATTCATTTACTGCATCGAAACCAATATTCTCATCAATACTTACATTGCTGTGAAACGACAAATCTGTTAGTGCTTCAACACAGACACCTTCGCTACATAAAAGATCTGTTCTTAATTGATCTCCTGACTGCAAAAATGCAAGTGTCATTCCTTCAGTTTCTTCACAAGGGCAATAAACTCTAGCAATTCCACTTTCAACTTCTAGGCATGTGCCTTTTGGTCTTGATGAAGGGTCTATTAAAACGGATTGCCCAGTTATTATCCTTACTGTTTTTGAAGTAGATTCTCCATAGCAATGGAAATTCATTAAAAAAATATGATAATGAGAATTATTATCAATTATGCACTATTAATTTACTTATTGCAATAGATTCTCATTATCATAACATTTCTGAAGTTTTTCTTTACATAGTATTTAGTAATATAATTTAGGTAGAATTGAAAGATGTTTATTTTAGATGAGCGTAAATAGAGTTTGTTTTAATTGTGGAAGTTCTTCATTCGTCTCAGACCGATCTTTAGGAGGTAAGATTGTATGTTCTAAATGTGGATCTTCTTCTTTTAAAAAGAAATCCTCTTCATTTTTAAAAAGTAAAAAATTAGTATTTCTTGCTATTGCGATAGCTATTTTTATAATTATTATTTAGATAATCTGTTTATATTCCAAAGTCCATTATTATTAGTTACCTCTACTTGAATATCAAATAACTTATTAAGATTTTCACTATTTATAACCTTATTTTGATCTCCATCAGCAATAATTTTGCCATCTTTAAGCATTATGACCCGGTCATAAATTTTTGTAATCGTTGAAATATCATGAGTGACACATAAAATTTTAGTATTTAATATTGATAATTCATTAACCTTATCAATTACAAAAAACTTTGATTTATAATCTAAATTAGCAATTGGTTCATCTAAGATTAAGATTTCCGGTTTTTTTATTAATGCCCTTGCAATGAGAGAAATTTGTTTTTCTCCATCTGATAAATAGGAAAAATTCTTGTTAGATAAATTAGAAATATTCATTTTCTTCATGATTTTTTCCACCTTATAAGAATCTCTTTCAGATTTATTTTGTACGTAACAATATCTTCCATATAGTCCACTTAAAATTAAATCAAAAACTTGTAAATTTGGAGTTATTCTATTTTTTATATCATTATTTACGGTACTTATTTTATTTCTTAGTTCCCATAAATTTATAAGTTCTTTGTCAAATAACTTCAGTTTAGATTCATTAGCTACTACTGGGTATATGTTTCTATTAATTATTTCAATTAAGGATGATTTACCTGAACCATTTGGTCCAATTAATATTACATTTTCTGAATAGGCAATCTTTAAATTTAAATCTTTAATTACTCTAAAGCCATTTTTAAAACAATTTATATTTTTTGCATCAAACCAAAATTTATTAAGCACTAAAACTTATTACTCCAAAATATTATCAATTGAATAGAGCTTAAAATAAATATAAAGAGATAAAGCCAATTCAACCATGAAGGTCTATTTACTTTCTTCATAAATTATATTATTAACATAAAAAATATAAGCGGAGCCGCGAATCTTACAAATGTTTTTCTAATAATATCTATATTATTTTCAACTTCTAACTTCTTTATCTCAGGAGGATATTTCAAAATCACTTTGTCATATACATCAAGATTTTGGTTTTTGTTAATGTTTTTCCATGGTTCATCTTTATCTTCAGACTTCTTGTACCACTTCCAAAAATAATTTATTATCCTGTCTTCTCCCAATAATTTTATTTCATCCTTACTTATAAAACCCATATCGTGATTATATGTTTGCGTTTTTAAAATCATATAATCCTCATCGAATATCTTATAAAAAATCTTTCTTTGAGTCTCTCTAAATAATAAGAGGTTATTAAGTAGTTTATTTTGTAGAAATTTTCTATAATGTCTAACTATTACTCTTGCTTTATTGTTTCCTAGGGGAATATGATCTAAAACTTGTAAATATCTTGATGAAGAAGGATCGCCTTTGTAAATTAAGATCCTTCCAGGAGGAATATATTTTATCCGAATAAATTCTTTTGTAGGGTTATTCTTGTAATAGTAAATACTTTCAATATATTTGGGATTAATAATAATTTTCTGGTTAAAACTAACTAGTACGTTTTTATTCACATCTTTATCTGGAATTGTATCGCCATGAACCCAAAAGATATGAAGGATATCTAGGTGATTTTCAATAATCCTTGACCAATCACATTTGAAGTCAACTAATACCTCCTCAAAGACATAATCCTTATGTGAAAACCCATTTTCATGTAATTCGTAGTTAGTTATAGGTGTATCTTCACTTATATTATTTAAATCAGTCTCAGATTTTTTTGAAAAATGTACAAAAATATATCCATTTTTTTCTGAAGTTTTGTATTGAGATAAATGAATTCTTTTGGCGTAGTTATCGTAGTTATTATCTACTATATGGCGACATGTTATTCTATCTAGATTTTGGCAACTTCCTCCAGAAGAAAACTTAGCTCCATGATATGGGCAGGTTATTACTCCATCTGATAATGTCCCTCCAAAAAAGGAGGCCCCTCTATGTGGACAAATATTTTTAATACACCTAACGTTTTTATTTTCATCTCTATAAAGAACAAGAGGCTCATCATAAAGTGAAAAATAATATAGCTTATTTTTTTTTAGTTCTTTAGAGGGACAAATTGCATACCAACCAAATAAACCTATATTTAATTCTTTTTGATTATCTCTAATATCAAACGAGTCAATTTTTACTACCGTTCCTTTTTTAAATGGCTTAAGAACGGTATTTAAGTCTTTTGATTTAAAAAAATTAATTTGTCTGTTTTCCATAAATTAATTTCTTTTTATAAATGACTGTTGATCTTTCGGAACTATAACCCAAGTAAATAATCAATTTCTTATAAAAAGAAAATTCTCTATTATTTGTAGCAATAATTGTGTAGTTATCGATAAATTTTGAGTCTCTGTCGTATCTATGTATCTTTATTTCATATTTTTTGTATCTTTTGTGATTCTTTCAAATTTTTTATGTAATCAATAGCATCATCAACAGTTTTGTGGAAATTACATTGACCCAAATAACAACCTATAAATCTTAAAAATTTTCTCTTGCCACCACTAATTTCATATCTATGTATTGTTCCGCCATCTATGGGAGCATAAATAAGTTCTGGTAGTGCCATATTAATTTTGTATTTAATACTTAACTAAACAATAATTCATGTTCAAATTCATTTCCATAGCTCAATCCATATATTTAATAATTAATTTACTTATTTTTGGATAATTGTTTATTGAATACTCATGTAATATTTGTTATCTATTAATTATTGATTTGGATTTTTTATTATGCCAAAAGCATTTAGGCGTTTTTTAAAAAAACTACCAAAAAAAATTCAAGCTATGAAATACTCATTTAGAGAGTTTTTATCTTCAAAAATATGAAATAGCTAATGTGGCTAATAAATTTTTAATTTCTATATTTTTAATAAAGCATTGTCGTTAGAGTTAAATTTTAAATTATATTAAATTTGCAATTTATGAAATATTATGATCAAAAGAGTTTTTGCGATATTTACTTTAACTTTGCTTTTTCTATTTAGTAGTCCAGTTTACTCATTAGATACTTCCTCAAAAATTCTTGAAAAGTATACTAAAAAGATTTCTAACAAGTTCACTAGAACTTATTGCAACACTTCCAACTTCGGTATTTCTTATGAAGGAGCTTTGGCATTTGCTATTGGAGAAACTAATAAGGAATTTAAAAATAATAAACTCAATAAGTTGATAGATTATTCTCTACTAAAAAATTCAATAGTTAATGATTTAGAAAATAATTGCCAGGTTTATGATTTCGATATTAGTAATTTAGAAAATTTGAAGTTTAACTAGAAAATGTATATTATATGAGTCTTATTTTTTACCTATCCAATCATTTGGTTTTTCCATCATCCATTCGAAAACTCCCTTTGCATCAAGGTTTTTAGAAGCATAAACAAATAAAATTGGAAATATAAAAATTACTGCGCCAATAACTGCTAACTCTATTTTGCCGATCCCCATCTCAGTAACTGTTAAAGCAAAATAATTAATCATTATATTTATTGAATATAAATTTATTTCTACATAATTTATGAAAAAATTTGTATAAATTCACTTTTTTATAAAATATCTTAATTATTTATAGCGAAGGATATTTGTATAAAGTACCTATTTTATCTATGCAGAAATTTTAATAATTTAAATAATAGGCTTCTTTTTGATGGTTATGTATCATGAAATTATTATTTTTACTCCTATTTTTGCATTAATGATTGGATTTATAGTATTGAGAATATTAAAAAAAAGAAAGAGATCAGCTAAAAGTATTTATAAATTAATAGATGATTTGGAAAAAAAATATATATATTGATTTCTTTTGTAAGAAAAAAAATTAATCAAATTCTATTCCAACTTCTTCTTTTAAATTTCTTTCCAAATCTGGAAGATGAGGTTCAACCCAATGATCTTTGTTATCAATTCCTGCTGCATTTACATAATTCATAATATGTTGATCCACTTGCTTGTAAAGATCATGCAAATTTAAATCCATACGAATATCATGTGCAATTTCTGAGACTTGTTTTTCTGTTAGACAATGATCAGGATGAAGTAAATCACAACATGGGATTCTCTTCTCGATCAATTCATTTAAATTGATTTTTATTTCGTAATCTTGATGGACAGTCATTGAATTTATAGCTTAATTACTCTAATTCTAATTATGTTTAAGGTTTTGTATATCTTTAGTCAAGAAACAAAGTTCTTTAATGAATATACGGTAATTTTAAATAAATAGATCTTCCAAATCTTTATACAAATCATCATTCTCTTTTTGGTTTTCTATAAGTTCATGGTGATCTAGTGAAAGTTCTTTTTTTGAAGTATAGAAAAGATATCCAAGGGCTCCTAAGAGTAATGTTGTTGGTAGAATCATTGGCTTTAAATTGACTTATAATGAATATAGTGCAACACTAATATCAGTCAAGTGCTGAACTTTAATTAATTTTTAAATGCCTACCAAGAAAAAAAGAGTTGGTTTTATTCCTAGAGAAGATGTTATGAGAGTAATTGAAAAGTTGAGCTTAGAGAACAATTTAAGTAATTCAAAAATAATAAGTATTTTGGTAGAAGAAGCACTTTCTATAAGAGGTATATTTAATAAAACAAAAGGTAAAGTAACTCAATCATATCAATTAAATGAGGATAATTCACAAAACTTTTTTGATAATTCTGGTAACTTTGTAGATAATGCTAAACTCTCAATTGATACTGACTTAGGAAATCATCTTGTTCCTAGTAAATCAACCCATTTAAATGAAGAGAATCAAGAGGCTTTTGACATGCAAACTTATAAAAAGTTTTTATCATTCCTAAAATTTCAGGAAATGATGGATAAATATAACACTTAATTAGGTGTTGCTAAGTGATACACTGTGCGTTAAATTCAATTTGTCTTTATAGGGGATTCGCATATTAAAATTATTTTTCACCATTTCATAAACCTAAATTCAATTAATCAATAAAATATTTATTCCTATGAATTCATCACTCCCAGTTTTATCTGTAAATCTCCTCCCTCCAGAAAAGTTATATTGTAATTTTAGTTATTGGAGTTCTTTGTTCTCTCAGGATATGCAAATTTTATGGGATAGAGCGCATGGAGTACCTTTAGAAAAACTGCCAAAGGGGGTTTCTGATATGATTTTTCCGTATTTATTGCTTGCACTTTCAGACTATAAGACTTCGCAAATAAATAAAATGAATGGAATAGGATTAGACAATTTATTAAGCCTTTGGTTTGATAAGTACTTATTAAATAAAAATGGTTACTTCGAGCTAATTAAAAAATAATATTTAAAATTAGCTATTAATATCAAATTTGATTGCTATAAAAATTTATTACGTTTAAAATTTTTAATGATTCTTTCCTGATTGGCACATAATAAGTCTTGCTATAAATATATTAAAAGGTTTGATGATGGATTCTTTAAATTTCTTTTTGGCAAATATGTGTATTATCGTTTTGATAATGCAAATCAGTAGTGATATTAAATTAAAAAAAGCGAGATAAATGAAACTTAATTCTAAAACCTTAAGCTTGATATTAAACCTGTTATTTTGCTTGTTTATATTTATTATTTAATTTTTTAGTCTTTATTAATTATTTACAAAAAATTCAAAAATTAATATTCAAATTTGGTTGACTTTTATGCTTAATGCGATGATAATGGCAAAAATAAATTTTAATTGTGAATATTCTTTCAGATACTTTTGATGATTTTGTTGATGATCTACTTACATCCGATACTAATTTGTTGAAAGGGGAACTTGATTTTCTGCTTATGCAACATTTATTTAATTCTATAGATTTAAAGCGTATTAACAAAAATAAAATTGAAGATAACGAATCATTAGTTGCTTAATTTTTTATGAAATTTTTTTATGAAAGGTTTTGGGTTCCAGTTTTTGGTTATATTTTATCAAAATTTGTTTTTTTAATAGAAGGCAAAAAGCAATATTCAAAAAAAAAAAAAAAATAGATTAATTACTTTTTATTTTTAAAAGGTATTTTTAATTACATAATTTAAGTCAATATATTTTGATAACAACAAAAGTTGTGCTTTAAATTTACGAATAAATGCATGGTTGAAATATACATAAATGCTTTTTAGCAAATTAATATGAACAAAAATAATATGTTGAAGCCATACACAGTGCATTACCGCGATTTTCAAAATATAAGATTAGAAAATTGTTTTTATGCTTTTGACGCTTTCGAGGCAAGAACACTAGCAATGGAATTTAATAAATATATTAATGAGCATCCAAACAGCATAGACCTTATAAGATGCGAAAAATGATTAAAGATTTTTATTAATTTAAAATAATAATCTATTAAACACTCAAGAATTTATCAATAACCGCTTGACTCAACTCACTAGTATTTCCGCTTGCAACAATACCTCCGCGTTGCATCGCATAATATCTATTGGCTTGTCTTACAAAATGCAAATGTTGTTCAACTAATAAAACACCAATTCCTGTATCTCTAATTATCTGATTGATTGCATTTTCAATGTCTAAAACTATATTTGGCTGAATACCCTCTGTTGGTTCGTCAAGTAGTAGAAGTTGAGGTTTGCCCAGCAATGCTCTTGCAATAGCTAATTGCTGTTGTTGTCCTCCACTAAGATCTCCTCCTTTCCTTTGAAGAAAATCTTTTAGGATTGGGAAGAGATCGTAAATAAATGGATCTATTTTCTTGTTCTTAGATAATCCACCCGGTAGAGACTCCATTCCTAACATAAGATTCTCTTCAACTGATAGATATGGAATAATTTCTCTCCCTTGAGGAACGTAAGCCATTCCTTTTCTAGCCCTCTGATGAGGTGCCTTTCTGTTGATATTTTCTCCAATCAAATAGATATCGCCTTTTTTTTGTTTTAACAAACCAATTAGTGATTTCAATAAAGTTGTTTTGCCAACTCCATTTCTTCCAATCAAACAAACCATTTCTCCTGATTTAACATTTAAATCTACATCCCTAAGAATATGACTCTCGCCATAATAAGTATTTAAGGACTTTATTTCGAGTAAATTTTCCATAACTAGTCCTCAGGTCTTCCTAAATAAACATCAATAACTTTTTTGTCTTTTTGTATGGTTTCCATTGTTCCCTCACATAATACTGTGCCCTGATTTAATACTGAAACATTGCTATCAAGTCTTCTTATAAATTCCATATCGTGATCAATTACCACTACTGTATTTTCTCCTGATAAAGATTTTAATAAATCAGCTGTAAGATCTGTTTCTTCATCAGTCAAACCGGCAACAGGTTCATCTACTAACATTAAATCTGGCTTCTGACCTACTAACATGGCTATCTCGAGCCATTGTTTTTGGCCATGTGATAAGGATCCAGCTTTAGAATTAACTTTTTTAGCTAAATTAACTATCTTCATAAGACGATCAATCTCATGAAGCTGCTCATCCTTAATACTTTTATTTATAAGATTTAAGGGACTTTTAGGAGTTGTCACAGATATTTCAAGATTTTCTTTAACTGTTAGATTTTCAAAGATTCTTGGACTTTGGAACTTTCTTCCAACACCAAGTCTGGCTATTTTATGCTCCTTTCTACCTACTAGTGATTTTCCTTTAAAAATCACCTCGCCATTTGTTGGCTTAACCTTTCCAGTAATTACATCAAGAAATGTTGTTTTACCTGCGCCATTTGGTCCTATTACAGCTCTTAATTCTCCTTTCTTCAAATTTAAATTAAGTTTGTTGAGAGCTAAAAAACCCTCGAAACTAACAGTAATATCTATTAAATTCAGAAGATCTTTATTATTCATTATTCCCCTCCTTATTGTTAACTTCTAAGCTTGGATAGGTTTCAATCTTCCTTCTCAAACCAAATTTTTGAAGAAGATTCCTAGGACCATCTCCTTGAATCCATCCTAAAACTCCTTCTGGCAGAGCTGTTACAACCAATATAAATAATCCTCCTTGAATAAACATCCAGCTGGCAGGTAAAGCTTCACTTACAAGACTTTTTGCATAGTTGATAAAAACTGCTCCAAGTATCGCTCCTAATAAAGTCCCTCTTCCTCCAACAGCAACCCATATAACCATTTCTATAGAAAAGGGAACCGTCATAAATTGAGGGGATACTATTCCAGACTGAACTGTATATAAAGCTCCCGAAATTCCAGCGAGACCTCCAGCAATAGAAAATATTATCGTTTTAAATATCACTGGATTGTATCCTGTAAACCTAACTCTTGGTTCATCATCTCGTATTCCTATAAGAATATTTCCAAATCTTCCCTTAACTACCCACTTTGCAAAAAACCATGCTGCTATTACTAAAAAAGCAGTTATCCAAAAGAACAGTCTTTGCATTGATTCAGAACCTACCATCTGACCAAAAAGTTGTGTTACATCTGTTTTTAATCCATTTGTTCCATTTATAAGTTTTTGTTGTCCATTAAAGAAGTTAAAGAATACAAGAAGAGAAGCTTGAGTAAGTATAGAAAAATATACCCCTTTGATTCTATTCCTGAAAACAAGAAATCCAATTAAACCAGCAACCAATGCTGGAATTATCCAGATAGCGAAGAAGGTAAAAACAGGCGATCTAAATGGTTCCCAGAAAAAAGGTAATTTTTCAACACCATATAAAGCAAAAAATTCAGGAATATTATTTGGAAATTCAGAGGAGCTGGTGATTTGTAAATACATTGCTGCACAATATCCACCTAGTGCAAAAAATATACCTTGTCCAAGACTTAGTAAACCTGTAAATCCCCAGATAAGATCGACACCAAGTGCAACTATGGATAAGGACAAATATCTCCCTAGGAGATTTAGTCTAAATACAGGAAGCAGAGTTGGTGCTGCAATAATTAAGGCTATTAATATTATCCAAAATGATAATACTATTTTTTTATCAAATTTAATTTTACTTAAGGACATTAGTTTTCAACCATCCTTCCTTTTTGAGGGAATAAACCTGTAGGTTTAAATTGTAAGAATATAACAATTAGTGCAAATATCATTACTCTTGCCATACTTGTGGTCGCAAAAAAGTTAATTGTGTTTGATAAAGGTAAAGGCATATCTGGCCATATTGATAAGAGCCTTCCAGCTCCAATTAAATCTGTCATTATTCCTATTCCAAATGAAGCAAGTACTGTTCCCAATAAATTTCCTACTCCTCCCAACACTACAACCATAAAACAACCAACTATATAGTTTCCACCAACATTAGGTCCTACAGAGCCTAAAAGAGATACTGCTACCCCAGCAACTCCTGCTAAGCCAGATCCTATTCCAAAAGTAATTATATCAACTTTTTCAGTAGATATACCAAGACAATCACTCATTTGTCGGTTCTGAGTAACTGCTCTTATACGCATCCCCCAAGCACTTTGATTAAGAAATAATGTTATTGCTATTACAGAGATTAGAGTTATGACAATTATCATTAATCTTGTTTTAGGAAATGCAGTGCCAATAATTTCAACTTGACCTCTCATCCATGAGGGCGCTGTTACATCAACATTTCGGGCGCTTGCTCTACTAAGTTTGCTGACAGAGGATGAGATTACGCTACCCGTCAGTACCCCAGTTAAAGCAGCAAATATCCAAGAACTAAATTTAAAATATTTGAAATTTATTGATTCTTTTATTTTTGAAGGGAATGTTGTTGGTAAGAATAAACCAATTAACAGACTTATAACTAGACCGGTCCCATAAGCTAAAGGAACACTTCTGACAAATTGTTGAAGAATTAAGCTTACGCCCCAAGTTGCTAGAAGTGTTTCTAGTGGACTTCCATAAAGCTTTCTTATTATAGTTTTTTCAAGGAGAATGCCTACTACTCCACTAACAATAAAAGCAAGGAAAATAGAAACTATTATGTACGAATTGTAGAAAGGTTTTAATATGGGTAATTTGAAAATTAATTGTGTTACATATGTTGTGTAAGCCCCAAGCATCATAAGTTCTCCATGGGCAAGATTTATTACACCCATAAGACCAAAAACAATTGCTAGACCTAATGCAGCAACAAGTAATACAGATCCGATTGCAACACCATTAAAAAGACTATCGAGAAGTAACTCCAATTTAGAAAAAGAAAATATTTGATTATATAAAATAAAAGGAGGTGTTAACCTCCTTTTATTTTGAAGTATAGGTTTAAAATAGATTAAAGCTTATACTTTTCTCCTTTTGAAGGATCTGTCCAGTCGCATGCAAATCCTTTAGAACTTGGATGCTTTTGGTTCCATGCTTGAGGAAGAACAACTCCTGTCTCTTCAAGGATTGTAAATCCACCCTCTGCATTAATCTCCCCAATTCTTACCGTTTGGGATAAGTGGTGATTAGGCATAACTTCAACAGGACCTTGTGGAGCATCAAACTTTTGACCAACAAGGGCTTCCCTTACTGCGTTGTCATCGAATGTTCCAGCATCTTCTACTGCCTGTTTCCATAAGTAGACCATGTTATAAGCGGATTCTTGAGGATCAGCTACAACTCGATCTGCTCCCCATCTTTTCTTGAAACTTTCAGCAAATTTCTTAGATGCAGGAGTATCGATTGACATCATATAGTTCCAAGCGCCGTAGTGACCTTCAAGGAACTCAGGGCCAATTGTACTAATCTCTTCTTCAGCAATCGAATAGTTCATTACGTAGTAACCACTTGAAGGTGTAATACCTGCGTCCTGAATCTGTTTGAAGAATGCAACGTTTTGGTCACCATTAAGAGTATTAATGATTATTCCACCCTCAGGCAAAGCTTTTTTGATTTTTGAGATAATTGGAGCAACTTCGGTATTTCCTAATGGAAGGTAATCTTCTCCAACAACTGTACCGCCTAACTGTTTTACCTGAGCTTTAGTTATTGTATTTGAAGTTCTTGGGAAAACATAATCAGAGCCTACAAGGAAGAAATCTCCACCAGCTGCAGGAGAACGCTTATACATGAAATCTGTAGCGGGTTCCGATTGTTGGTTTGGTGTGGCTCCTGTATAGAAGATGTTGTTAGAACATTCTTGTGCTTCATATTGAATTGGGTAGTAGAGGAACGCATCTTTTGATTCGTAGACAGGTAACATTGCCTTTCTACTTGCAGATGTCCATCCACCAAATACGACAGGAACTCCGTCTTGGTCTATAAGTTTCTTTGATTTTTCAGCAAAAGTTGGCCAGTCAGATGCACCATCTTCAACTATGTATTCTATTTTGTAGCTTTTGCCGCCAACTTTAACACCACCAGCAGCATTTATCTCTTCAATAGCCATTTTTTCTGTATCAACAAGAGTTGATTCAGAGATGGCCATTGTTCCGGATAACGAATGCAAAATACCAACGGTTACTGTGTCATCGAAACTTCCGGAGGTTCCGCCTCCACCACAGGAAGTTGCTGTGACAGCAAGTGAGGCAGTAGCTAAACCTGCCAAAATACGCCTTGAAATTCTCATGAATTAGGATAAATTAGGTAATAGACCCTCATTAGGGGGATAAAGTAAAAGTTATTAACGAGTGAGGATTAGTTTTGTATCAGTCGTAACTTTTTGTTGAATCCAATATATTAGTAATAAATTTTCTAGTTTCGATTGTTGGGTATATGTGATTCTAAAAATTGTGTTATTTCTTCAACTCCTATGCCGCTACTTAGGTTGGTAAAAAACCAAGGCTTCCCTTTTCTCATAAATAAAGTATCACTTTTCATAATATTTAAATCTGCACCAACTTTATCTGCTAAGTCAATTTTATTTATTAATAATAAATCCGACCTTGTTATCCCCGGCCCCCCTTTTCTAGGTATTTTGTCACCGGCAGATACGTCAATTACATATATTGATAAATCTACAAGTTCTGGACTAAAACTAGATGCTAAATTATCTCCTCCACTTTCTACAAAAACAAAATCTAAAGGATTATATTTATTTTCTAAATCTAAAACTGCATTTTTATTTAATGAACAATCTTCTCTTATCGCGGTATGAGGACAACCTCCTGTTTCTACACCAATAATCCTTCCTTCCTCTAAAACCTTTTTATTTATTAGAAAGTTAGCATCTTCTTTAGTGTAGATATCATTGGTGACAACTGCTATCTCATAATTTTTTTTCATTCTTAAGCATAGAGTCTCTACTAATGCAGTTTTTCCTGAACCTACAGGCCCAGCAACCCCTACTCTCAATTTGCTGCTCATAAATTAATTTCTAAAAAGTTTTGTATAAAGGTCATTATGATTTTGTTGTGCCATAGCTAAACCTATATTGCCAAAATAGATGTCATCAATTTCTTTGTCCATAATTTCTTTAGAAACTTTTGAAATTATTTCTAATAAATCTCTCTGAATTAATTGTGCTTTTGTTGACCCAATAGGAATAATTCTTAATGCAGCATTAAGTTGGTTTGCACTCCAAGCATAGAAAAAATTCTCAACCATTTCTAGCTTGGTGATTTCAAAACAATAACAAGCCCAACTCCAAGCTAATGACCAGGAGCTTTTTTTATTATTTTCATATAGATATTCAAATCCAAATTCTTTGGTTAAATCAAATAGAGATTTTGCCATTTGAATTTGTTGTCCTCTCATTTCGAGAGAGTCCTTTGATGAAAGGATCCATTTATCCAAACTCAGTAACTTTTGCAAATTACCTTTTAAATTTTTGCGTTCGTTTATCTCATTGAAAATATCAAAAAAATCTAGTAAAAGTCTTGCATCTAGTCGTATCTGACCAATTTTTAGTTCACTTATTATTAAATCTTTTACCGAATTTGAATCTGTTAAATTTTTATTATGAAGAAAACTCTCCATTCCCTCCGAATAACAAAATCCTCCAACTGGTAAGTTAGGACTTATTAATAAATATTTTAATAAGTGACTTTTACTCATGACTATGTGCACCTCTTTCCGGAAAAAACTTTTTTTTCGTATTTTTTACATCAACTTTAAAATTAAGAAGCATATTTTTAATAACATAATCACTTTTTGTTAAAAGAATGCCTTCTTCGATTTCTACTTCCACGTGCCTATTTCCGAGATGATAAGCCGTTTTAATAAGCTCAATTTTAGAATTTGAACTTATTTCAATTAAATCTTCTGTTTTGGCTATTATCTCTACATAAAAATTGGACTTATTAGTTGAAAGAATATCTCCATCATTTAATTTGCCTTTTCTAGGTAATTGTAAAATAATTTCTTGATCACAATCAGTTAATCTTTTACCTCTTAAGACTCTTCTTTCATCTGAACTTAAGGTAAGTTTTAAAAATGAACCTAATTTCGGTTTTTTCTTAATCCAATCAGTTACAACAATTTGTTTATTCATTCTCATAATCAAATTTTTTGGTTAATTTAATTTAGTAATTAAAGAAAACAATTTATGATTAAGACTTCATGGGAAGGTAATTGTTTTTTAAATTTTTTTAATAATAAAGCAAGTTTAGGAAATGTTGATAAAACAATCTTTAAATCTAAATCAACTTCTCCTTACAAGTTATTAAAGTCTACTCATGATCAAGAGGGCAGATGCATTTTGCCTGTTCTACATACTGCAGGGGGATTGGTAGGAGGTGATTTACTCGATTTTGAGGTGAATCTAGAAAAAAACTCTAAAGTTTTGTTGACGACTTCTTCAGCTCAGAAAGTATATGGATCAGTTGGAAGATCTAAAATCAATCCAAAAGGAATTTTTTCAAAGCAAAAGAATCTCATAAATATTCTTGACAATTCTCATTTAGAGTATCTTCCACAAGAAACAATCATATTTGCAAATGGTTTATATGAGCAAATTTTTAAAGTATCTATTTCAGAAACTTCAAGTTTTTTATTTACTGATTTAATAAGACTTGGAAGATCATCTTCCGGGGAATCTATTGAGAGTGGAGTTTTTAGGTCTAAATTAGAAATTATGAGAAATAATGATTTACTTGATGATTGGGAATATGTTGATCAGATTGAATTATCTAAGGCAAGTTTTGTGGCTAAGTCAGGTATGGATTACATGCCCGTTTTTGGATCCTTAATTTGGATTTGCGAAAAAGATTTTTCCAAGTCAAAAATAAATAATCTTGTAGGAAATATAAAAAAGATTTTCAATGAAACTAATAATAATTTATCAATTGGAATCCTTGAAAATGGAATTTCTGTACGATTCCTAGGGAGTTCTTCTCAAGATGCTAGAAAATGTTTTTTTTGTATTTGGAAACAAATTAGGTCTCTTTGTGGATTTTGTGAGCCAAAATATCAAGGTGTATGGCCTTTACAAGATCCTATGAATTATTAATTATGTTCAGAAAGAACTTTTTTTAAGAATTTATAGATTAATTTTTTATTATGCATCTTTCACCTCAAGAAAAGGATAAATTATTGATTTTTTCTGCTGCGCTCTTAGCTGAAAGAAGGCTTAGTCGAGGTCTTAAGCTTAATTATCCTGAAACAATTGCTTTTTTAAGTTTTCAAGTTCTTGAAGGAGCACGAGATGGTAAAAGTGTAAGTCAATTAATGTCAGAGGGGACTACCTGGCTTTCAAAATCACAAGTTATGGAGGGCATTTCTGAAATGGTTGATGAAGTTCAAATAGAAGCGGTTTTCCCCGATGGGACTAAATTAGTTACTATTCACAATCCTATCAACTAGTTATGAGTAATTTAATTCCTGGCGAAATAATTCCTGAACAAGGTGAAATCGAACTAAATCTTAGTAAGCAAGTTAAAACAGTAACGGTTTCTAATTCTGGAGATAGACCTGTGCAAGTTGGATCTCATTATCATTTTTATGAAGCAAACAAGGCTTTAATTTTTGATCGAGAAATAACACATGGTATGCGTCTCGACATTCCTGCAGGAACTGCAATTAGATTTGAACCCGGTGATACAACAGATGTCAAATTAGTGCCATTTTCGGGTTTAAGAAATGCATATGGTTTTAATTCGATAGTTAATGGTTCTTTAGATAGTTAAAATTATGTCTTATAAAATTGATAGAAAAACTTATGCTCAAACTTACGGACCCACTACCGGAGATAGAGTAAGGCTTGCTGATACCGAACTTTTTATAGAGGTAGAAAAGGATTTAACTACTTACGGAGATGAAGTTAAATTTGGTGGAGGTAAAGTTATTCGAGATGGGATGGGACAGTCTCAAGTAAGAAGAGCTGATGGAGCTGTAGATACCGTAATAACTAATGCTTTGATTGTAGATTGGTGGGGAATAATTAAGGCTGATGTGGGTATAAAAGATGGATTGATTTTTGAAATTGGTAAGGCTGGCAATCCTGATATCCAGGATAATGTTGATATTGTTATTGGTGCATCAACAGAAGTAATAGCTGGAGAGGGGCATATTCTTACTGCAGGTTCAATAGATACCCATATTCACTTTATCTGTCCCCAACAAATTGAAACAGCACTAGCCTCTGGAATTACAACCATGTTGGGAGGAGGAACTGGACCTGCAACTGGCACAAATGCTACTACTTGCACTCCTGGTTCTTTTCATATTTCAAGAATGCTTCAATCTGCGGAGGCATTTCCTATGAATTTAGGTTTTTTTGGAAAAGGAAACTCAACAAACGAGAGCAATCTTATTGATCAGGTTGAGGCTGGTGCATGTGGATTGAAGCTTCATGAGGATTGGGGAACCACTCCTTCTACAATAAATTCTTGTCTAAATGTTGCAGATAAGTTTGACGTACAAGTATGTATTCATACTGATACTTTAAATGAGGCAGGCTTTGTTGAAGATACCATCAACGCTATTGCAGGAAGAACTATTCATACTTTTCATACTGAAGGAGCAGGTGGAGGTCATGCTCCAGACATTATAAAAATTTGTGGAGAAAAAAATGTTCTTCCTAGTAGTACAAATCCAACAAGACCTTATACAAGGAACACATTAGAAGAACATCTTGACATGTTGATGGTTTGTCATCATTTAGATTCTAAAATCCCAGAAGACATTGCATTTGCTGAATCAAGGATCAGAAGAGAGACTATTGCAGCTGAGGATATCTTGCATGATGTAGGTGCTTTTTCAATTATTGCTAGTGATTCTCAAGCTATGGGAAGAGTTGGTGAAGTAATTACAAGAACTTTTCAAACCGCACATAAAATGAAAGTCCAAAGGGGGCCGCTATCGCAGGATTCTAATAGAAACGATAATTATAGAGTAAAGAGATATATTTCTAAAGTCACAATTAATCCTGCAATAGCTCATGGTATTGATAAACATGTTGGGTCTATAGAAAAGGGTAAGATTGCTGATTTGGCATTGTGGAAACCTTCCTTTTTTGCAGTAAAGCCAGAATTAGTAGTTAAAGGGGGATCTATAGTTTGGTCCCAAATGGGTGATGCAAATGCTTCAATTCCTACACCAGGTCCTGTACATGGTCGACCTATGTTTGCAAGTTTCGGCCAATCTCTAATTAAGAGTTCTTTTACATTTCTAAGTAAAAATTCGATTGATCAAAATATTCCAAATAAATTAGGCTTACAAAAGAAATGTATCGCTGTAGAAAATACGAGAAATATTAATAAAACGCACTTAAAACTTAATAGTAAACTACCTAATATTTCAGTTGATCCTCAAACTTATGAAGTTTTTTCTGATGGTGAACTTCTTACTTGTGAACCTCTTGATGAAGTTCCAATGGCTCAAAGGTACTTTTTACTTTAGAAGTTTTTAATTAATTCTTTTTCACTTATCTTTATGTCTTTTGACCCAGCAATAGCTAAATCTTCTTGAAGTTTGTTCTCACAAGATAGAACTCTTGACCAACTTGGTAATTGAAGTGTCGTAGGACAAGCCAGATAATCTTCTGTAGCAGGTCTTAATAGTTTCGCAAACTTTTGTACTGATAATTCTTCTTCGTGCCTATCGTATGGAAGCTGATTAACTGCTGAATCTAATCCAAATTGTTTTACCCGATCTTCTCCCACTCTTTTGTAGAGAACTTCTAAAGTTGCTAGTTGAGTACTAGTTAAGGTCTCGGCTTGATGTTCCATTAGACCTCTTAAAACACTTGAAAGTATTTCTGTACACATTTTTTGTAATCCTTCTTTAGAAGAACCTCCAATATTCTTATGTTTATGATCAAATAAACCTAGGTCAACCTGGGCTATTTTGGAGGTCCTTACGTTTCTATAAACCTCTGATAATAAACCTATCTCTAAACCCCAATCACAAGGTATTCTTAGATTCATAGCAAGGTCTTTTGTAAAAGCAAACTCACCTGCTAATGGATATCTAAATGATTGAAGATATTGTAAAAACGGACCCTTACCAACTAACTGCTCAAGACTTGCTAATAAAGGACCCACGAATAATCTTGTTGCTCTACCTTGCAATTGATTTGTTTCTAGAGATAATCTACTGTAAAAAGCTTTTACATATGATATTCCATATGATTCATCCAGAAGCGGAAGTATCATTCTTGAAGGATATAAAGGACTAAAAGTTCTTATATCAGCATCAAAAAGAGCAACGACATCTGATTTTCTAGTCGCAACTCCTATGCCTTGCCATACAGCCCATCCTTTACCTGGAGTTCCTAAAAGTTCTAATCCATTTTTTTCTTGGCTTTTTAATAGCTCAATTACAGAGGGAGAATTTGTCCATTGAACGTGAACTGGGAATGGCATTGAGTCAAAAAATGATTTTGCTGCCTTAACTTGCTCAACAGTTTTTGCAGAGAGAGCAATTACTAATTCATTTAAGCCTGAAAGGTTTTTTAAAACTTCTCTTATATCTTTTAATGCTGGACGCTCAAACTCTTCATATAAGCAAGGTATCAAAATGCTAGTTGATCTTCTTTTAAGACTTTTGTTTAATTCTTTAAGTAAATTTCCTGTAACTCCATATTCATGTATTGTTGTGATTAAACCTTGTTGAAAGTCCATTTTCTAATTGATGTGCAGAATGGTATTAATACTTCGATGATTTTTTCAAAGTGAAGCAAATTGATTCAGAGAAAAAATTAGATAGATTAAAAATTGATAAATTGTTAAAAACAATTTATTCAAATCATACTACAGAAGAAATTAATTTTATTTCAAACCAATTATTACAGATTTTAGATGATTTCTCAGAGAAATCTGCTTATGAAGAAATAAGAGATAAGGAAAGGTGGAATGAATCTCATTCAGTTTTGATAACTTATGCAGATAGTATTTATAAAAATGGCGAGGCAACATTAATAACTCTTAGGAAGTTGTTAAGTAAACATTTTGGCAGTCTTTCTAAAGTTGTACATATTCTTCCATTTCTGAAATCCACAAGCGATGGAGGTTTCGCAGTTTCAAGTTATGATTCCTTAGAAGAAAAATTTGGTGGTTGGGATGATCTCAAAAGTATTTCTAAAAATCATGATTTGATGGCTGATTTAGTACTAAACCATGTCTCATCATCTCACCCATGGGTTCAACAATTTATTAAATCCCAAGAACCTGGAATATCAAATGTTTTTTCACCGAAACAAAATCTTGACTGGTCAAATGTAGTTAGGCCTAGAAGTTCCTCTTTGTTTTCTCAAATAAATACTGATAATGGTCCTAAGCAAGTTTGGACAACTTTTGGGCCAGATCAAATTGATTTGAATTGGCATAATCCTAAAATGACTTTTGAGTTCTTAAATTTAATTATTACTTATTTATCTAATGGAATTAAATGGTTAAGGCTTGATGCTGTAGGGTTTATTTGGAAGGAATCAGGGACTACATGCCTACATTTGCCTAAAGCACATTCAATTGTGAAACTCTTAAGAGTTCTTTTAAATAATCTTATTGATGATGGCGTTTTAATAACAGAAACCAATGTTCCTCAGAAGGAGAATCTATCTTATCTCATCCCTGATGATGAAGCCCATATGGCATATAATTTCCCATTGCCTCCTCTTCTCCTAGAGGCAATTATTACTTCAAGGGCTGATATTCTAAACTCATGGATTTTTGATTGGCCCATATTACCTGAAAATACTACTTTATTTAATTTCACTGCATCGCATGATGGTGTTGGGCTTAGAGCTCTTGAGGGTTTAATGAATGAGCAGAGAATTAAGGATTTATTAATTAACTGTGAGAAAAGAGGAGGATTAGTAAGTCATAGACGTTTATCAACTGGTGAGGATAAACCTTATGAATTGAATATTAGTTGGTGGAGTGCAATGGAAGACTCTAGTAGAGATGCTAAAAGATTTCAATATGAGAGATTTATTTTGAGTCAATTGTTAGTAATGGCTCTGAAAGGGGTCCCTGCATTTTATTTACCTGCAATACTAGCTTCAGAAAATGATATCAAAAGCTTTTCTATGACAGGTCAAAGAAGAGATCTAAACAGAGAAAAGTTTAAATCAGAAAATCTTTCAGCTGTTTTAAATAATCCTGAATCTAATGCTAATAAAAACTTAAAATATCTTCGTAATGCTATGGATGTCCGATCAGAATTAAAGCAATTTCACCCTTGTTCACAAATGAAATGTTTGTCTAAAGGTAGAAGTGATATTGTTGTAATCAAAAGAGGTAGAGGTCCTGAGTCTGTTTTTGCAATCCATAATATGACTGAAAATAAAATTAATTATCAATTGAATGATAATGATATACCAAAAATAATTGATAATGATTTCAATACCTATGATTTTTTAACATCCACTAAATACAATTGCAAAAATATTAGTCTTGATCCTTTTCAAGTAATTTGGCTTAGTGCTTTATAAAAATGATAGAAAATTCTTCTATTTGGGTAGTAAGTGATGTAGATGGTACTTTAATGGATCACTCTTATGATTTATCACCTGCTAAAGAAACTATAAAAAAACTACAAAAATTATCTATACCCGTAATTCTTTGTACAAGCAAAACTGCTTCTGAAGTAAAAGTTATTAGGAAGGAACTTAACTTGACGGATCCTTATATTGTTGAGAATGGTGCGGCAATATATGGTGAATCTCTTGAAAAAGTAAATGGAGAAATTATTCTTGGAATAAAATACGAATCTCTTGAAGAAATCTTAAATTTTATTTCTAAAGAAATTGATTATAAACTTACTCCTCTTAATAATCTCACTGATCAAGAAGCCACTCAGCTTACAGGTTTAGAAGGCAACTCATTGAACTTAATGCGTGATCGACACTGGAGCATGCCTTTTTTAAATCCGCCAAATTATTTAGAAGAGAAAATTAATTTCTGTAGTAAAAAATTCAATGTTGATATTTTCAAGGGCAATAGAATGAGTCACTTATTATCTACAAAATCGAATAAAGGTAAAGCAATAAATGCTCTTAAAGAATATTCAAATGTTCAAAATATTGAAATTATAGGTTTAGGCGATTCTCCAAATGATTTGCCTCTACTTTTAAACTCAGATATTAAAATCGTTATTCCAGGAATAGATGGACCTAACTTAAATTTACTAGATCAATTAAAAGATTTGGAATTTACCTTAGCTTCTGAACCAAATGGATATGGTTGGAAAAATGAAATCAATAAATTGATAAATAAGCGAGAACTAGGTTAGAAAGATGAAAGATTTAGATATTAATTTTCCTCTTGATAAATTTGAAAAATTAATTATTGATATTGGTTGGGAATCCTTGGATGATTGGTTCAATTTTTGGAATAATAAAAAAAACATTCTTTCAATTGATCAATATTGGAACAATAATGTAAATGATGACTGGATTTGGGGTTTAGCTTTACCTCTTTTATCTCAGGCTTGTAAATTTCAAAATAATTTTTCTGATAGAAAAATTATTGGAATCTCAGCTTTACCTGGTACAGGTAAAACAACACTAGGGAAATGGCTCGAAGCTATGTCGTTAAAATTAAACTTCAAAATTGCGGTTATTTCAATTGATGACTTTTATCTCCCGTCAAATGAAATGAAATTAGCAATTAAGAATAACCCTTGGAATGTTTCAAGAGGGTTTCCTGGGAGTCACTCAGTAAAATTAATGCATGAAAAATTATTAAATTGGAAGATAAATGGAGAATTAAATGTACCAGTTTTCGATAAATCTTTAAGAAATGGTTTAGGAGATAGATCTCATTGGAGATTAGATAATCCGGATGTATTAATTCTTGAGGGATGGTTTTTGGGAATTAAACCTTATTCCATTGACATAAATGATCAACCCATAAATACAACAAATTTGAGTCTTCATGAATCCTCTTATCTATTAAAAATTCAAAATAATCTAAACGAATATTTGGATATTTGGACTTTAATAGACAATATTTGGCACTTAAAGCCCTTGAAGATTGAATATATGAATATATGGAAAACAAATCAGGAAAAAGAAATGTTTTTACAGAAAGGTAACGCCCTTAAAGATGAAAAATTATCTAATTTCTTGAGAATGCTTAATGTCTCAATTCCTCAAAAAAGTTTTGATAATATAAAATCCTATGCGCTTTTATTAATTGATCAAGAAAGAAATTTAGTTGAAGCTGTATTGAATTCGTAGTAATTTCTAAATTTCTTTTTTTTCAGTAATTTTTTATACATTTTTTCCAGCTCTTAATAGTGTTTAATTATATTTATTTTGCTGCTTAGGGATGGTAGAGTTTTCTTACAAAAATGAAGGCTGTAGGATGGTTGTCTTGAGATGTATTGGTCCATCAAATTTTTTCTTAGAGAGAGTTTTATTTCCAACTGACATTCTTACTTTTATGGCTCCAAATGATTCAAGAGTTGAAATTTGGGGAAATGAATTATATGGCCCTAAGTTGGAGGAGAGGATAAGAATTTCTGCTGATAACGAAGATTCGACTTTAGTGGCATAGAACAGATATTATCTAATTGTCTTCGAGTCAAAATTTTTTACAAATACCTAGTTTTTATTGATATTATCAAACTAGTTTTTGTTTTATAGATGTATTATTTTTCTTCCTTTGCAATAGGAGGTTTCGTCCCCTCTGCAGCTATCGCTGGAGTTCTACTTTTAGTTGGGTTAGGAGCTTTCTTTTATCTTGGTATTAAAGGGCCCACAGATTATTAAACATGAATTCATCAACAAATTGTAATTTTAATTTTTCATAAACTTCTTGAATAAGTTAACCCTATGGATTTAACAACTATCTTATTTATATTAAGCTTACCTTTTGTTTTATTAACAGTCTATTTTGGGACGAAAAATGACTTTTACGAAAGTGAAAATTATAAAGGAGATGGTTGTGCTCACGATGTTAAAAGGTAACTTTATTACTAATCACCTCTAAATACACAGGTCCATCTACTATCAAATTGCCAAATAGTTTTTTATATTTCATTAGTAATTTTTTCTCCTGACTAATAACAAAAGGTTAAATCTTTCATAAGAATAGATTGTGAATATAGACTTGTTATTCTACTAACCTCTAATATTCCAGCAATATCGTGCCTAAAAGTTCCAATTATTAAACATTTAGCTAGCTTTCGCAGAACCAGAAAAGATTAGGGAAAAAAGAAAAAAATAATATTAAAATAAATTTTTTTCATATTTCCATACTACTTTTTAATTCTTAAATTTAAATTGCTATTAATTAATTAGGTAATTTAATAATTTTTGGAATATTTAAAATTTGTTTTATATGGATTAATTCAAGGGTTGACGGAATTTGTCCCTGTAAGTAGTACAGCTCATTTAAAAGTTATACCTCTTTTTTTAGGTATGGATGATCCTGGAGCATCTTTGTCCGCTACTATTCAACTTGGAAGTGTTTTAGCCATATTTTGGTATTTTAGGAAGGATATTTTTAATTTCAGAAGTCAATCTTCAAAAAAATTTCTTGAATATCTCTTACATGAAAGATTATTAAGGTCTATTTTGATTGGCACTATACCAATTTTTTTACTTGGTGGGAGTATAAAAATATTTATCCCTTCTTTTTTTGAAAACTTTCTTCGTTCAAATATATCAATAGCATTGGTCTCATTTCTAATGGCCTTTTTTATGTACTTAGCAGATAGTTCTAAAAGAGGTTCAATTAACATTAATAACCATAATTATTCAAATAGTTTTTTGATAGGTTTCTTTCAAGCATTTGCAATTTTTCCTGGTGTTTCTAGATCGGGGGTCACTATTTCTATCGCCTTAATATCAGGATGGGAAAGAGGCGATGCTGCGAAATTTTCTTTTCTTTTAGGGATGCCAGCTATTTCTCTTGCCGCAATTGTTGAGTTTATTTCTTCTTTTAATGAATTTTTTTTACTTGGCTTCCCCCCTCTTTTTGTAGGTCTTATTACCGCATTTTTGTCTTCTTTATTAGCAATAGATTTTTTATTAAAGTATTTTTCTTCAAATGGGCTAAAAATATTTATCATCTATCGAGTGATTTTTGGTATTGTAATTCTTTTAAATTTATGATTGGATAAAAAATTTTTTTTTTGCATTGTGTTATGGTTTTAAAAAAATTCTATCTAATGAACATTTTTATATCTTTCCAATTAGGTGAAGTCGAAGTTTCAAATCTCACAATATTGGTTTTAGCTTTTTTTTCTTCTTTTACATTCATAGCAGTAGGCATAAGTTCATATAAATTATACAAATCGCTTATAAATGAAGATGAAAAGTAATCGGAACGGCGGGATTTGAACCCACGACCCCCACTACCCCAAAGTGGTGCGCTACCAAACTGCGCTACGCCCCGTTTCTTTACTATAAAGATTAGATTGATTTAAATGATATTCTTTATAGGATTGTTATCAGATCTCAATACACATTTGTCAACTTCCCAATCAAAGTTATCCCATATATTGTCTTCTAATTTGTAGTTGCTTCCAGTAAAAATTCCTAACTTTACTTTTGTAGGAGAAGCAGAACAATACTGCCTGCTTCCAGCTGATGCAAGATATTGTTGATGGTATTGTTCGGCAAAAAAATATGAATCAATCTTTTTTATTTCCGTCTCAATTAAACCAAAATTTTTATTGCTTAGTTCCGATTGATATTGTTCCTTACTGGCTAGTATAGTTTTAATATTACTTTCATTTTTGTAATATATTGCTGATCTATATTGTGTTCCTATATCGTTACCTTGCCTGTTTTTTTGAGTAGGGTCATGACATTCCCAAAACATTTTTAATAAATCACTAACATCTATTTCACTTTTATCCCAGACAACTCTTACAACTTCTGAATGACCAGTTAAGCCAGAACATACTTCATAATAAGTTGGATTGCTTTTTTCTCCTCCAGCATAACCTACAGAAGTTGTGACAACTCCAGGAAGTTTCCAAAAACATTTTTCAGCTCCCCAGAAACAACCACATCCAAAAATGATTTCATCTTCTTCTACACTAGGATCTTTTTTGATATCAGTTTTTAATATTCTATGCAATGAATAAGCATCATTAGCTAAATTTACCACCTCATTATTCATAATGTTTTTCAGGAATTTAAGCATAATTAAATTTATATATTATAAGTAAAAAAATAACTTTTAGCTCCTAACAATTCTTGTAGCTAATTCTCTTTCCCAAAGTTGTTTATATAGCCCATTCACTTTTACTAAATCTTTATGAGCCCCTTCTTGTACTATTTGTCCTTTATCCATTACTAAAACCCTATCACAGGTAGCTGCAACAGAAAGTTGGTGACTAATCATTATGATTGTTTTATTACTTCTACTACTTATTTCATCTATTATTCTTGCTGCAGTTTTATTATCTACGCTTGCTAATGCATCATCAAGAACAACAATAGGAGAATTAACAAGTAGTGCTCTTCCTAGTGCAGTTCTTTGTCTTTGTCCACCACTTAATGTAATACCTCTTTCCCCAACAATAGTTTTAAACCTTTGTGGAAAACTATTGATATCATCAATTAATCCAGCTTTTGTAGCGCTTTCTTTAACTAAATATTTAGAAGCTTTAGGTTCTCCAAAACTTAGGTTTTCCGAGATTGTAGAAGTAAATAAGAATGCTTCTTGAGGAACGATTGAAATATTTTTTCTTAGATCACTTAATTTTAAAGTTTTAACATCAATTTCATCTAAAAATAATTGATTGTCTGGAATTTCAATAGTTCGTCCTAAAGACTTTGCTAATGTTGTCTTGCCACAACCTACTGGGCCAACTATTGCAATAAGTTCTCCAGCATAAATTTTAAAATTTAGACTATTTAATGAATTAAATTTTGATCCTGGATACTTTATTGTTAGATTTTTTGCTTCTAAGAATCCTTTAATCTTTCTTTTTAAAAATTTAGTTTCTGCTCTATCCACAATATTTGGATTGTTCTGAAAGATTTCTTCCACACGATCTAAACTTACTTGACCAAGTTGAAAAGTATTTAAGGTAAAACCTAATAAAGCTGTTGGGAAGACAAGTCTTTCTACGTAAAGAATTAAAGCTACTAAACCGCCTATCGAAATAAATCCACTCTCTAATTGAAAAGTTCCTAATGATAATAAAATCAATAATGAAACTGAGGAAATCCCTTGTAATAAAGGGAATAGGGTACTCGCTGTTCTTGCAAGTTTTATCGCTGAATTTCGATAGTCATTATTATGTATGTTAAATTCTTTTTTCTCAGCATTCTCTTGGGCATAAATTTTAATGGCGCTTATACCAGATAGATCTTCTTGTATTAGATCGCTAAGTTTTGATAATGATTCTTGTTGAGCTTTTCTTTGTTTAACCATTCTGCCGCCAAATAGACTTACAATTCCTAGGATTAATGGAAATATCATTAAAGCTGATATTGTTAATGTTTTATTAATCGAAAACATTGAAGGAATAGTGAATGAATAAGCTAAGACAATGTTGCACAAACTTAAAACTGTAAAACCTAAAAGTCTTCTTATGTTTTCAACATCGCTAGTTGCTCTACTAATAATGTCTCCACTACCTTTTTTTTGAATCCATTCTGGATCTTGAATAAGTAAATGGTCAAATAGTTTTTGACGAAGATTTACTTCTACTTTTCTACCTATGCCGAAGACAATCTGTCTTGAAAATAATCTTATTAAACCCATACAAGTTGCTAAAAATATTAACCATAAAGATTTAGAAATAACAAAATCCGAAGAAAACCCATTTTGTAATTTGTCAATTATATTTTTTACTTCTAAGGGTATTACAACACTAAGTATATTTACTAATAAAAGAGCTAAAGCTCCATATAAAAATTCTTTTTTGTAAGGTCTTAGGTATTTAGATATAACTTTTATCTTTAAATTTTTCATTTTATTTTGCCGATATGATTAAGATAATGTTTCATTTTTGAATATGTGAGCTAATTTTATAAATGATTCAGTATTTATTTATGGGTAACGAGCAAACTCATCCATTACATGAAACAGACAAAAACATTATAGATTCCCTTATCACAAAAAAAACACCAGAAGATCTTGATTATATAAATTTAGCTAGATTAATAAATCGTTATTCTAATTTCCCAGGAGAAATTGAAATTAAAAACGATATCGAAAAAATTTTAAATTTTTGGAGGATCACTAAAAATGAACTTTTTTCAAAAACAAAAAATATTTGGTCAAAAAGCTTCAGGCCCTCTAATACAAATAAAGATTTAGTTGGCTCAGGTTTTGATACCTCAAATTGAATTTTATCTGCAAAATTTTTCTTCTATAAATAAATGTCTTCTAATCTATCAAATGCTGAAATCTTAAATAATTTGTTGGAAGGAAGGAACCTTGATGAATTAACTTCTAGATCTTTAATGCAAAGATGGCTCAATGATGAAATTTCAGATGTTGAAACAGGAGCTTTTTTGGGCGCTTTGAGAGCAAAAAGTTGTACAGGTATCGAACTAAGTTCTATGGCTGAGGAACTCTTAAATGTTTGCGAATTGCCAGTAGCAAGACCAAATTTGTATTTGGTAGATACTTGTGGAACCGGGGGTGATGGAGCTAATACATTCAATATTTCAACTGCAGTTGCATTTGTAGCTGCATCTTGTGGAGTAAAAATTGCAAAACACGGAAATAAAAGTGCTAGTGGAAAAGTTGGCTCTGCTGATGTTTTGTTGAATCTTGGTTTGAATTTAAATTGTTCATTAGAAAAAGTAATCCAAGCCGTAAATGATATTGGAATAACTTTTTTGTTCGCACCTGTTTGGCATAAATCTTTAATAAAACTTGCTCCATTAAGAAAGAGCCTTGGAATAAGGACAATATTTAATCAACTTGGACCATTGGTAAATCCTTTAAGACCCAATGCACAAGTTTTGGGTGTTGCTTCTGAGGATCTTTTAAAGCCTATGGGAAGCGCGCTTTTAAAAATGGGTATGAATAGAGCAATAGTCGTTCATGGCTCTGGTGGCCTTGATGAAGCTTCTCTTCAAGGAGAAAATAAATTAGTATTTGTTGATAATGGTGAATTACGGTTTTCAGAAATAAATATTTCAGACTTTAACAATGAAAATATATCTAATGAAGAGCTTGTTGTTTCTGATATTGATTCTAACGAGGAAATATTAAAGTCTGTCTTAAATGGTTCCGGACAAAAATCTCATATTGATGTAGTTGCCTTGAACTCTGCTTTAGTACTTTGGGCCGCAGGTATTGAGGATGATTTAAATGAAGGATTTAATAAAGCTTTATTTTCGATAAATCAAGGAGATCCTTGGAAAAAGTTTTTACTTTTAAAAAATTATTTACATACAAATTAATTGATTTCAAATTGATGATTAATTCATATAAGAAAAACGCGAAATTGATTTTAAGTAATGGAATTGTATTCCCAGGATTCTTTTTTGGTGCTTCTGGTACAGCCATTGGTGAAATAGTTTTTAATACAGGAATGACCGGATATCAGGAAGTTATTACTGATCCAAGTTATTATGGACAAATATTAACATTCACTTATCCTGAAATTGGAAATACTGGTATTAATTTTGAAGATTCAGAATCTAATATTAATGTTAAAGGTATAATTGTTAGAAATTTTTCATCTAATAACAGCAATTGGAGATCTAAAAAGAATTTTAATCAATGGTTAGTTGAGAAAAATATCATAGGTCTATATGGAATTGACACAAGGGCTCTTGTTAAAATTTTAAGATCGAGTGGCGCGATGAATGGAGTTATCACCTCTCTAGATAAAACTGATGAAAGTTGTTTAAAGATAATTTGTAATACGCCTAAGATGGAGGGATTAAATTTGTCAAAAGTTGTTTCAACAAAGCAACAATATTTATGGAAAAGTCACACGCAAACAACTTTTGATTTAAGAAAAAGATATGATGAATCTTCTAAAAAATTAAAGATAGTAGCAATTGATTTTGGAATTAAAAATTCAATTTTAAATAGACTTGTATCCCATGGTTGTGAAGTTTTGGTTTTACCTTCTCGATCTTCTCTAAATGATGTTATGTCTAACAAGCCTGATGGTATATTTTTCTCAAATGGGCCAGGCGATCCTTCTTCAGTTTCTGAAGGTATAGAATTGGCAAAATCTCTAATTGAATATGGTGAAATACCTATGTTTGGTATTTGCCTTGGCCACCAAATATTTGGATTAGCATTAGGAGGTTCAACTTATAAATTACCTTTTGGTCATCGAGGTTTAAATCATCCGTGTGGTGAAAATAATAAAATTGAGATAACTAGTCAGAATCATGGTTTTGCTATTGATCCCAATTCTCTATCAAAGGATATCGTTAAAATTACTCATTATAACCTTAATGATAATACTGTGGCTGGCCTAGAGGTTTACAATAAGCCTATTTTTAGTGTGCAATATCATCCAGAAGCAGGACCTGGCCCACATGATTCAGATTATTTATTTAAAAAATTTGTTTCTCTAATGTTAGAAAGATGTTGACATGTTGTTTTCTTTTGATTTGATAATTACATTTGATATATTAATTTTTTGGAGGTATTAGATCATAGAAGATTTCCAGAAGTTAACCGTTTCTTTAAGAGGAAACCTTGAGGTTAAAACAAACATTATCGTTTTTTCTTTTAAAGGCCAACTTGATGCTTTCTCAGAAAAACAATTTAAGACTTTTGTTACTAATAATTCAAAAAATGACCTTCCATTCATTATTAATCTTACAAAAATAGATTTTTTAGATTCCTCTGGTCTTGGAGCACTTGTTCAAACTGCAAAAGAATGCAAAAAGTTGAAACTTGGGTTCTCTGTCGTTGGCAATTCGAGAGTGGCCCAAACAATTAAACTTGTTCGTTTAGGGGATTTTCTTAATTTGAAGTCAACCCTTGAAGATGCATTAAATTATTTAAAGAATTGAATTATTGGATTCAAAACTTGGTTCCATATGGATCTCCCGAAGATATAGGTGTTATTCAACTTGCTTGGCTTGGAGATTCGGTATGGGAGCTTCACCAGAGACTAAGGCATGTTCATTTCCCTTTAAAATCTAAAGATCTCCATTTATCTGTAGTAAACGAAGTAAAAGCAAAATCTCAGTCAAAATCATTAAGTCAAATTGAACATTTATTAAATTCAAATGAAATGGATCTAATTAGGCGTGCTAGAAATAAAACAAAGAGATATCCAAAATCTACAGACCCCACCATTTACTCTAGAGCAACTGGTTTTGAAACTCTTATTGGTTGGCTATTTTTAAAAGATCCTCAAAGATTATCAACACTTTTTGAATATTTAGAATTACAAATGAATTGAATCTATGAAAAACTCCACAAATAAATTTCGCGGAAAAAATAATAAAGAGTACAAAAAAAATTCAGATTTTGGTTATTACTCAAAAAATACAAATCGTTCAGAAAAAAATGATAGATCTTTCAACAACTCTGCTAAAAATAAGAAAGTTGAAAATTTAAAAAAAAATGATGAAAATAATACTTTAAAAAGAAGAAATCCAAGATTTTTATCTAATAGAGAATTTCCTACTAAAAATTCTGACATGCATCAAGAGTTCATTAATAAAAGAAATTTTGATGATTGGATATGGGGTAAACATTCGGTTTATGAGGCTCTTAGTAGTGATAGAGCGATTAATAGGATTTGGTGTACGTCGGAAATTTTTTCTTCAGACAAATTCTATATTTTGCTTAAGGATCTAAAATTAAAAGGAGTTCTGATTGAAGAAGTTTCTTGGAACAGACTTTCGCAATTGACATATGGTGCTTCACATCAAGGTGTCGCATTACAGTTAGCATGCTCTAAAACAATATCCCTAGAACAATTAATAGATTTTTCTAAACTCAATTGTCCAAATCCTATAATAATCGCTTTAGACGGTATTACTGATCCTCATAATGTTGGTGCGATTATAAGATCAGCAGAAGCATTTGATTGTAAGGGTGTAATTATTCCTCAGAGAAGGTCTGCAGGATTGACTGGAACAGTCGCCAAGGTAGCTGCAGGTGCCTTAGAACATCTTCATGTAAGTAGAGTGGTTAACTTAAACAGAGCACTTGAGGAACTTAAGAAAAATGGTTTTCTTGTTGTTGGCTTATCTGGAGATGGTCAAATATCTATCTCAAACTTTCAAGAAAAAGCACCTTTGGTAGTTGTAGTTGGCTCTGAAGATAAAGGTATTTCTTTGCTTACCCAAAAAAAATGCGATTTTATATTAAGTATTTCTCTTAAAGGTAAGACTTCAAGTTTAAATGCCTCTGTGGCGGCCGCCATATCCCTTTTTCACTTGACAGGCAAATAATTTTTATTGTTAATAATCACTGTTCTTAAAAAACACTAAAATGTTGTTGTTTCAATACATTTATATGATTAATAAAAATTTATTGAATTTTCACTACAAAATTGTATAGAATTTAACAAGAATTGATGGTCTTATAGGCCAAAAAAATTGATTAGAAACTTTGGAAACAAACTCGGTTTAGCCTGGTGGGCAAAAATTGAGACAGATCAACCTACTAGTACTTACTGGTTCGGTCCATTTATTACTAAACGTAGCTTAAAAGAAAATATGTCTTCTTTTATTAAAGATCTTTCTGATGAAGGGTCTAAAAATATTAAACATACCTTAGTGCGTTGCAAAAAAGAGGAACCATTAACTGTTTATAACTGATGTTAAGAAATAAATTAAGAAATGAACTTTAATTCTTTAAGAAAAGAAATTAACAGCAATAATGCTTCTGTTAAGGAATTAGTTAATAATATATTTGCCAATATCGATCATAAAGATCCTGAAATTAACTCATATATTTGTACTACAAAAGATAATGCTATCTCGCAAGCAGAAAAGATTGATAAATTAATTCAAAATAAAGAAAAACTGCCTCCTTTAGCGGGAATGCCAATAGCAATAAAGGATAATATTTGCACCAAAGGAGTTGCAACAACTTGTGCAAGTAAAATGCTCAAAAGTTTTGTTGCGCCTTATGAATCCACCGCTTCGAGTAAATTATGGTCTTCAGGGGGAATTTGTTTAGGAAAAACAAATTTAGACGAATTTGCTATGGGTAGTTCAACGGAAACTTCTGTATTTGGTGTCACTTCAAATCCTTGGGATATTAATAGAGTACCAGGAGGTAGTTCAGGTGGTAGTGCTGCTTCAGTAGCCGCTGGATTTTGTACAGCGGCTATAGGTTCTGATACAGGAGGATCAATAAGGCAACCAGCTTCTTTTTGTGGTGTCGTAGGTCTTAAACCTACTTATGGCAGAGTTAGCAGATGGGGACTTGTAGCATTTGCAAGCTCTCTTGATCAAATTGGCCCAATTACAAATACTGTTTCAGATGCGGCTGAAATCCTTTATACAATTTCTGGTAAAGACCCCTTTGACTCAACTTGTCTTGATAAGCCAGTACCAAATTATTTGACTAACTTAAATAAATCTATAAAGGGTTTAAAAATTGGAATCATTAAAGAATGTTTTGAACACCCAGGGCTTAATCCAGAAGTTAAGGAATCTGTTCTTTCTGGAGTTAATAGATTCCAAGCTTTAGGAGCTGAAATTATCGAAGTTGAATGTCCTAGATTCAACGATGGAATTGCGACATATTATGTCATTGCACCATCTGAAGCCTCCGCAAATTTAGCTAGATATGATGGAGTTAAATATGGCTACAGATCGAATGAAGGTTCGAATCTTATAGACATGACTTCAAAAAGTAGAGCTGAAGGTTTTGGAGATGAGGTACAAAGAAGAATTTTGATAGGTACTTATGCTTTGTCAGCTGGATACAGTGATGCCTATTACAAGAAGGCACAAAAAGTTAGGACACTTATAGGAAAAGATTTTGATTATGCTTTTAAGAAAGTAGATGTTTTGTTAACTCCAACTTGTCCAACCACTGCATTTTTCAAGGGAGATTTCCTCAATGATCCACTTTCAATGTATTTGTCTGATTTATTAACTGTTCCTGTTAATTTAGCAGGCCTTCCAGCAATCAGTATCCCTTGTGGTTTTGATACTAAAGGATTACCTATAGGAATGCAATTAATAGGCAATGTATTAGAAGAAGATAGAATATTGAATGCCGCAAATATCTTTGAAATTGATGCTCAGGTAATTAAGCATAGACCTTTATTTTAAATTTGTATTAATAATTAATTTGTAATCACAAAGTATAGATCTTTTAGAAATCTTCTCTATCTTATATATATAAATTATTTGAATATGGCTTTCGTTCCGCTTCATAATCATAGTGACTACAGCTTACTTGATGGTGCCAGTCAAATTTCAAAAATTGTTGAAAGAGCTTGTGATCTTGGAATGGAATCGATAGCTCTTACTGATCATGGAGTCATGTATGGTGTTCTTGATTTGGTCAAGAAGTGTAAAGAGAAAGGTATAAAACCAATTATTGGTAATGAAATGTATGTGATTAATGGTTCTATTGATGATCCTCAACCAAAAAAAGAAAAAAGATATCATTTGGTGGTGTTAGCAAAAAACTATACTGGATATAAGAATCTTGTGAAGTTAACAACAATTAGTCACCTAAATGGGATGAGAGGTCGAGGCATTTTTTCTAGACCATGTATTGATAAATCTCTTTTAAGCAAATATAGTGATGGCTTGATAGTTTCTACAGCTTGTCTTGGTGGAGAGATACCTCAGGCTATTTTAAAAGGTAGATTAGACGTAGCAGAAGATATAGCTATTTGGTATAAAAAATTATTTGCAGATGACTTTTATCTGGAAATACAAGATCACGGCTCTATTGAGGATAGAATTGTTAACGTTGAATTAATAAAAATTGGGAAGAAGCATCAAATAAAAGTCATCGCGACCAACGACGCACACTACTTATCAAGTATGGATGTTGAAGCACATGACGCTCTGCTTTGTGTATTAACAGGAAAACTTATAAGTGATGAAAAAAGATTGAGATATACCGGTACAGAATATATTAAAAGTGAAAGTGAAATGCTTGAACTTTTTAAAGATCATATTGAGGATGAATCAATTGTTGAGGCAGTTAACAATACGGTAGAAATTTCTCAGAAAGTTGAAGAATTTGATTTGTTTGGTAATTATAGAATGCCAAAATTCCCTCTTAACGAAGATACAGATTCATTTTCTTACCTTACACAATTATCTAATAAAGGCCTTTTAAAAAGACTTAAAAAAAATGATCTTACAGAAGTAGATGAGAACTATAAAAAAAGACTATCTTCCGAATTAAAAATTATTAAAGATATGGGCTTCCCAGATTATTTTTTGGTTGTTTGGGATTACATCAAATTTGCTAGAGATAACTCTATCCCTGTAGGACCAGGTAGAGGCTCTGCAGCAGGCTCATTAGTAGCTTATGCTCTTCAAATTACAAATATAGATCCTGTTGAGCATGGATTGTTGTTTGAGAGATTTTTAAATCCAGCAAGAAAGTCAATGCCAGATATTGACACTGACTTTTGTATTGATAGGAGAAATGAAGTTATTGATTATGTTACTAATCGTTATGGAGAGGATAAAGTTGCGCAAATAATTACTTTCAATAAGATGACCTCTAAGGCAGTTTTAAAAGATGTTGCAAGGGTTTTAGATATACCTTATGGAGAAGCGGACAAATTGGCTAAGTTAATACCGGTTGTAAGAGGAAAACCTTATAAATTAAATGAAATGATTGACAAGAATTCACCTAGCCAAGAGTTTAGAGAAAAATATATTCATGATAATAGGGTGAAAAAATGGGTTGATTTGGCTTTGAGAATTGAAGGAACTAATAAAACATATGGAGTTCATGCTGCTGGAGTTGTTATCGCATCAGATCCTCTTGACGAACTTGTACCTCTTCAAAGAAATAATGAAGGGCAAATAATAACCCAATATTCTATGGACGATATCGAATCACTTGGATTATTGAAAATGGATTTCTTGGGTCTTAAGAATCTTACGATGATTGAAAAGACAGTTTCACTTATTAATCAATCTACTGGAAGGAAAATAAACATTGATGAGTTACCACAAAATGATGGTAAAACCTTTGAGCTTATCGGGAGAGGAGATCTTGAAGGTATTTTTCAACTTGAATCTTCTGGAATGAAACAGGTCGTTAAGGATTTCAAACCTAACTCTCTTGAGGATATTTCGTCCATACTTGCTCTTTATAGACCTGGTCCTCTTGATGCAGGCCTAATACCTAAATTTATAAATCGAAAAAATGGGAATGAAAAGATTGATTTCCCTCATCCTTTTATTAAGTCAATTCTCACTGAAACTTATGGAATTATGGTTTACCAGGAACAAATCATGAAAATTGCTCAAGACCTAGCCGGTTATTCTCTTGGTGATGCTGATTTACTTCGAAGAGCGATGGGGAAAAAGAAAGTTTCTGAAATGGTAAAGCATAGGAATATTTTTGTAGATGGTTCTATGAAGAAAGGTGTAAATGAAAAATTAGCAAATGATCTTTTTGATCAGATGGTTTTATTTGCAGAATATTGTTTCAACAAAAGCCACTCAACTGCTTATGGTGCTGTAACTTATCAAACTGCATTTTTGAAAGCCCATTTTCCTGTTGCATATATGGCAGCCCTTTTAAGCGTTAATTCTGGCTCTAGCGACAAGATGCAAAGATATATTTCTAATTGTTATTCCATGGGAATAGAAGTTATTTCGCCGAGCATTAATTTTTCCGGGTTTGATTTCACGATTAAGAATAATCAGATTTTATTCGGGTTATCTGCAATTAAGAATTTAGGGGATTCTGCAATAAGAAATATAATTGAAAACCGAAATAGTTTTGGAACCTTTAAGTCATTATCAGATTTGTGCGACCGTTTGCCTTCTAATATTCTTAACAAAAGAAGTCTTGAATCCCTTATTCATTGTGGAGCACTAGACGAGTTTTCAAATGATAATAATAGAGCTCAGTTATTGTCAGATCTTGAGCATGTTATTGAGTGGGCCTCTTCAAGAAATCGTGATAGATTATCTGGCCAAGGAAATCTATTTGACTCTAAAGAAGAATTTTCTAATGTTGCTTTTTCAGATTCACAATTAGCTAAGGTTGATGATTATTCACTTATTGAGAAATTAAAATTAGAAAAACAGCTATTAGGCTTTTATTTATCTGATCATCCTCTAAAGCATTTAACTAAGCCAGCAAAACTCGTATCACCTATAAGCATTTCTCAGTTAGAAGAAACAAAAGATAGAACCAAAGTCTCTTTAGTTGGAATGATTCCTGATTTAAAGCAAATTACAACGAGAAAAGGAGATAGGATGGCTATAGTTCAGTTAGAAGATCTTTCTGGAAGTTGCGAAGCAATAGTTTTTCCTAAAACCTATGTAAGATTATCAGAATTTCTTTTGACTGATACTAGATTGTTGGTGTGGGGAACAATAGATAAAAAAAGTGATAAGACTCAATTAATAATTGATGATTGTAGAGAAATAGATAACCTTAAATTACTTATCATTAATCTTGAAAGTTCTCAAGCATCAGATGTAAGAGTACAAAATACCTTGAGAAACTGTTTAACTAAATTTAAACCAGATAAAGATAGATGTGGAATCAAGATTCCAGTTTTAGCTGCAGTAAGAAATAAAAATAGCGTTACCTACGTTAAATTTGGTGAACAATTCTGTGTTGGAGATATTCAAGGCGCATGCAAATTATTAGAAGATAAATCATTCCAAGTTAATTTGAAATCCTTAGTTTCCTAGATTAACTTTTATCCTCAAAATTTTGAGTAGCAGGTTTAAAGGCAGCTTTTGCACGTTGTATATTCATTGGAATATTTTCAATACCAAAAAAAGATCCAGGCTCCTTATCCCAACTAGCTGATAATATTCCAAAACTTAATCCTGCTAGACCTAACAAGAAAAACAATGCTGAAATTGCAATTGTTGAGGAAGGAGGTATTTCAGCAATATTTCTCGTTACTATAATGTAGCTAACTACGAAAACCGACATCCCTAATATTGTGGGAATTCCTGCTGTAAAAAATATTCTTCTTGCCATTCTATCAGCAACATATTTTGGTATCCCAGTTGATGATCTTTTTGGGGTAGTTGCAGTACTTGAGGCCTTTTCTAGATTAGCAAACGCAGTTTTCTCAGAATGATTTTTTTTCTTTTTATATTGTGTCTTTTTTTTAGATTGCTTTTTTTTCATTAATTGAAATCATCCTCTGATTCCAATTTTCTTTACTAGCTCTTGATATCTCTGAACGTTTTTGTCTTTTATGAAAGAAAGTAATCTTTTCCTTTTACCAATCATTTTTAATAATCCTTGCCTTGAAGCGAAATCATGGATGTTTCCTTGAAGGTGGTCACTTAATTTTGATATTCTTTTTGAAAGCAGTGCCACTTGAACTTCGGCTGAACCTGTATCAGTTGGATGTACTTGATGAGTCTCAATCAGCTTCTGTTTTTCAGCTGTATCTAATGACATAAATTTTATTTCTTTTCCTCTATGATACTACGTCAGCTAGCTATATTACTACTTTCCTTATCTAGATAATTCATAGCTAATTTCAATAAGTTTTCAAATGATAAATTATTTTCTTTTTTTGAAGGGAAATCTACTTCATTAATAATTATTGGCAAAATAGTCTTAATTTCTTTATTTTTGTAGTTTAATGATTGAAGAGTTAACTGAAGATCTTCGATCATTTTATTAATTTCTGGATCCTTAATCTCAAATTCATCTTTTGCTTTTTGTTCTTCAAATTGTATTTTACTTTTAAATTTATTTTTTAGTTCTAAAATTAACCGATCACTCATTTTTTTACCTATACCAGGTACGGAACAAATTAATTTTTCGTTTTTTGTTTTTACTGCATTGATAACTTCACTAATAGAGAATTTATTTAATATCCCCATACCGATCTGAGATCCAACACCTCGGATACTTAAAATTTCAATAAAGAAATTCCTTTGTTCCTTTGATGTAAAGCCAAATAATAAATCTGAATCTTCTTTTTTAATATGTTTTAACCATAGAGTAATTTTTTTATTAGATATCAGATTTGTTTTTAATTTGAGAAATAAGGATTCTAGTATTTGTATTTCGTATCCTAATCCTTGACAATTTATTAAAACAAAAAACTTTTGATTAGTTTGCCATGACTCAATCAATTCTCCATTTATCCAAGTAATCAATTAACCCCCATCCACCTGACAACCAATTAGTGCTCCTGCGGTTCCGCCAGCAGGTACTGCCCAAAATCTATCTTTCCCTCTAGAGGAAGATAGTGCTATTCCAGCACCAAGAAGTCCTCCTATAACAGAACCTTCACTACAGTCATTATCATCTATTTTTTCAGCTTTACTTTGACCTCCACAAGGTATTACAACGTCCACCTCATAACTTTTTACATAACCTGGATTTGATTTGGTTCCAGGAATGTATTCCTCTCTGTATTCAGTTCTTGTGCAAGTTACTGACTTTGGGGTCGTTGCATAAACTTGAACAATAGGAGAAAAACAAAATAATAAAGCTAGATAGAAAAATTTCACTTTTTTTTTATTTTAGTAACTATATTCTAAGTCCTTTTGATTATTTTGGTAGTAGATATAATAGTTCCTAATAAAACTAGTGAAGCTCCTAATAAAAAATTTATATTTATTATTTCACTAAAAAACAAAATCCCCCAAATTGACCCGAATAAAACTTGCAAATAGTTAATTGTTGAAGCTTCAGAAGCAGGTAAATTTTTTAATCCTACAGTTAAGAAAGTCTGACCTAATTGAGTAAATAAGCCAATGCCAATTATCCAAACTAATTCATTCCAAGTTGGGGTAACCCAGTTCATTAATACAATTGGCAATAAAGCTATAAAAGATACAAGTGGAAAATATTCAATAATTACATAAATATCTTCAGTAAATGAAAGTTTCTTAACTGTAACGTAAGCCAATGCAGTGCAGATTGCCCCAAGAAATGCGATCGAAATCGAAACATTTTCAATTTCAACGTTTATATTTGATAATTGACTTGGATTTAATATTACTAATATTCCAATCCAGCCAATAAGTAAAGCAAAAATTATATTCCGAGTTATTTTTTCGTTTATAAATATGCCAGCGAATATAGATATAAAGATAGGGTATGTGTACTGAATGACAGTAGATATACTAAGGGGCATATTTCTTATAGCATAAAAAATGCAAACTAAAGCTAAAGTTCCTAAAACACCTCTTAAGATAAGTAATGGTCTATTATTGCCCCAAGGATTTATATTTTTTAGATTAATTATGAATAATGTAATAATTAAACTCAAAAATGATCTGAATAAAACTAATTCATAAATAGGTATCCTTTTATCAATATTTTTTACGCATAAAGTCATCAAACTAAAGAAGAATGAAGCGAATACCAAATTAAACTTTTTCAATGAATTAAATTTTTTTTCTAATTCTGCGATTTTTAACATTAAAAAAATAGTTTAATTGTGAAATTAAGTAGATTCTTATTTGATTTTGACCTATAACAAATAAATCATTATTTGTTTTTGATAAAAATCTCAATGGTTCATTCTATACACCCAAGAACTATCCAAGAGGTTAAGGAAAAAGCAGATATTGTTGACGTTATATCTGAACATATTGTTCTTAAGAAGAAAGGCAAGGAATTTGTTGGGATTTGTCCTTTTCATGATGATACTAAGCCATCTATGACAGTATCTCCAACTAAACAATTCTATTACTGTTTTTCTTGTGGTGCAGGTGGAAACTCTATTAAATTTTTAATGGAATTTACTCGTGCAAATTTTTCAGATGTTGTACTTTCTCTTGCTAAAAAAAATAATATTAATGTTGAAAATCTTGAGGGTCCCCAAGTAGAAGCTTATAAAAAACAACTATCTAGAAAGGAAGAGCTTTATAAAATATTAAGAGTCACTAAAAATTGGTTTAAATCTCAATTAAATAATTCTCTTGGTTATGAAGCCATGAAATATTTAACGTCTAAGAGAAACTTGAGTAACAAGATTATTGATAACTTTGAATTAGGCTTTGCCCCAAAATCATGGAATGATTTGTTTAATTATCTTTCCAAGGTAGAAAAATTCCCCATTAATTTAATATTAGCTTCAGGTCTTGCAATTTCTAAAGATAATTCTGACAAGATTTATGATCGTTTTAGAAATAGATTAATTGTTCCAATACATGATATGCAGGGAAGAGTAGTTGCCTTTGGAGGAAGATCTCTTGATGGTCAGGAACCCAAATATCTTAATTCTCCTGAATCAGAGATATTTGAAAAGGGAAAAATGTTGTTTGCCTTCGAAAAAGCTTCTAGTGATATTAGAAAAAGAGATAAAGCTATTATTGTTGAAGGCTATTTTGATGTTATTTCTCTTCATTCAAAAGGTATAACTAATTCTGTTGCTTCTCTCGGCACCGCATTAAACAAGTATCAAATTTCTCAACTATGTAGATGTACAGATAATAAAAATATAATTTTGAATTTTGATTCTGATAATGCAGGAATTTTAGCTACAAAAAGAGTAATTAAAGAAGTTGAGACCCTATCCCTTCATGATCAAATTAATCTTAAGATACTTCAACTAAGTCATTTTAAAGATCCTGACGAATATTTGAATAGTCATACACCTGAAGATTATTTTAATTTAATTGATAATTCATCCTTTTGGATTGATTGGGAGATTGATCAGATCTTTAAAGATCAAGATTTAACTAAGTCTGAAATTTTCCAAAGTGTTATTTCTTCATTGGTAAAATTGTTGAGTAAATTACCTCAATCATCAACCAGAACTCATTATTTACAAAAAGTTTCCGAACAATTAAGTAAGGGACAAGCTAGGTTAGCAATACAATTTGAACAAGATTTAAGAAATCAAGTAAAGGGATTTCGTTGGCATGGTAGATCAAAAAAATTTGAACAACCAAATGAAATTTCTCGTCGGGAAAAAAATGAATCGGAAATAATTTTTTATTATTTACATTGTCCAGATCTTAGGCTATTTATTCGTGATGAATTTCTCAAAAGAGAAATTAATGGTTTTAATACTAGTTATATTCAAAGCTTATGGGAAGCTATTTCAAAAATTGAACAAAATAATTTAGGTTTAAATTACTTAAATGATTTAAAACAATCAAATAGTCAAAATCTTCAAAAAGATTTTTCTTCTATTAACTTAATTTCACTTCTGCCTGACTACTTAGCTCTCAATAATCCTGAATCATCAAATAAAATTAATATTTTTATTAATCCAAATGAGTTGTTTTTAACATTGCTGAGTAATCCTAAAGACAATTTACTAGGAACATTATCACTTCTTGAGAAATATAATTCTCTAAAAAGATGTAGACATTTAATAGAATCTTGGGGATCTCAAAGATTAAAAACTTTAGAAAATTGTATATCTATTTTAATTGATAATCCTTCTTCCGGTTCTTCAAATACAAATAAAGAGATAGATGATCTTTTTAAGGATTTAAACTCAGATGCCATTAAATTTCAGGAATTATATTACCTAGAAAGACAACATATAAATTTCCTAGACAAACAACGTTGTGGCAATTTCCTCGCTAGTTAATATAAAAAGTTTTAATTTATAGGCAGTATTTTTTAATCAAGTTTTTAACTTTTTTGGGTTTATCTTCAAGAACATAAGCTTCTACTTCTTTCGCATAAGTCCCAGAAAAATTTGAACTAGAGAACTCTAATGCTTTTCTTTTACTTTGATGCAATTTGCTTTCTAATTTTTTTATATCCCCTATTGTTTTATTGTCATTACATTTTTGTATCGCATGAGTTGCTTCGTGTCTTAATGCTTTTCTTACCGCCCTTTCTGTTTTGAAGTTATCTTTATTTGGTTGTTGATTCTTATTTCTAAAATTTGTTTTCCTTTTTGCATTTTCAGTACATATTATTATTTTATTTTCTTTAAAATTATGTAGCCCTTTTATTTCTTTGTTTAATAGACATTCAATTTTATTTTCTTCAACTATGTAGTTTGCTTTCATTAATAAGTTAAGAATCTCTTTATCTAATTTGCTCAAAAATAATATAAATTCCATTCTATTTTGTTTACTTCACTATAGTTGGGATTTGTTTTATATCAGTTGTAGATGAGCGACTTAAGAAATTCTTATTCATCTTCCAACTTTGTGGATTTTTTGTAATAGCCCATGTAATTGCATTGTTATTAAATCTTTTATTTAATAAATCAATCGTTTTCATAAGATTTGTTGATTTTTTTAATACTTTCTGAGATTTGTAATTGATAACTGATTGCTGTAAATATTCGCTATTTGTTAAATCCTGCATTAAAACACCAGCTTTTGAGAATTTATATTCGGGATTATAAATTTCTTTAGATAATTCAACTACTATTTTTAAAATATTGTTTGTGTCATCTGTCGCATTTGTAAGTTTTCTATGAGCACTTCTTTGATAATTTTGACTTGAATATTTACTGGTTCTAGCAAATACTTTAATATTAGATGATTGTAAATTCTGACTTCTCATTTTTTCAGAGGCTTTTATTGCGTGAGTTGCCAGTGCTTGAGTTAAGTCTTCTAATTTTGTGATAGGCGTGCCGAAACTCCTGCTCACCTGAATTTCTTTTTTTGATTTCTTGTTTTTTTCTATGGGCAGGCATCTATGGCCTTTCAGTTCTAATTGCAGTCTTTTCCCTACGATGCCTAATTTCTTAATGATTTCATTTTCTTCCATATCTCTTAGTTCTCTCGCATTTTTAATACCTTTACTTTGTAACCAATTAGAGGTTTGTTTCCCGACTCCCCATATCTTATCTATGCTAATTCTTTTCAAATAATTATTCTCATTTTCGGTTCTAGCTAAATCAAATATTCCAGCTGAATAATCAATATTTTTAGCTAATTTATTAGCAATTTTTGCTCTTACTTTATTTTCTCCTATTCCTACTGTTATGGTAATCCCTAGATTCTGATATATTAATGATCTTATGCTTCTTGCCCAAGGATATAGATTTTCATCATTAGGTCTAGAAATCGAGACGAATGCTTCGTCAATGGAATAAATTTCTATCTGTTCACAGTAGTTTTTCAGTAAATTCATTAGTCTTCTGCTCATATCCCCATAAAGCGAGTAGTTTGAGCTTAAGACTGCTACATCTAATTTATTTAGTCTTTCTTTGACCTTGAAATACGGAGTTCCCATTTTAATTTTTAAAGCTCGCGCTTCAGGGCTTCTTGCAATGATACATCCGTCATTATTAGATAAAATTACTACTGGTTTATTTCTCAAATGAGGATTAATGTTTTGTTCACATGACGCGTAAAAATTATTAGCATCTATAAGAGCTATTGCATCAATATTTGAAATTCTCATAAATAGCTATGTATTGAATAAATAACAACTCCCCATATCTGTACATCAATATGGTTTTTAAATCTAAAATCAGGATAATTATGATTTTCTGATTTTAAATATAATTCATTATTTTTTATAGATAATCTTTTTATTGTAAATTCTCCGTCTATCATTGCAATGATGATATTCCCTGGCCTGGCTGTTAAGCTCTTGTCTACTATTATTAAGTCTTTATCTTTAATTCCTGCATTTATCATTGAGTCACCTTTAACTCTAAGAAAAAAAGTGCTAAAAGGATTAGATATTAAATGTTCGTTTAAATCAATATTTTCTTCTGTATAGTCATCTGCAGGAGAAGGAAACCCTGCTGATACCGAATCAGTTAATAAGGGGATTTTAAATGTTTTAGTAGTTGAATCAAAAGAATCCAAGATTAAATTAATAGTATATATGTACTATATAGCAAAAAAATCAAAAAATAGTTAGTTATTAAACTTTTATAGATTAATTTTAGATTGAATCTAATCTTTTTAAGAACGATGGTAAGGGGAGTTGTTTGATATAGAAATAGCTCTATAGATTTGCTCGATTAGGATTAATCTAGCTAATTCATGAGGAAAAGTTAAAGGAGACAGGCTTAGTACAAGATCTGATTTTTCTTTTATATCTGAACTAACTCCATCAGTATCACCGATTAAGAAATTAATTTTTTTATTTTTAAAATTCAAGAGTAAGGAACATAGTTCAATTGAATTAAACTGTTTTCCTTCTTCACTTAGGCAGATAATAATATTGTTATTGGATCTAAGATTATTTAAATTAAAAGTCTTTAACTCATTAATGATAAGTTCAGGCATTCTTTTTTTGTATTGATTAATGCCCTCTCTAATCCAAAGTTTCTTGATTTTGCCGATAGCATAAATTGCTAATCTATTACTCTGAATCATAAGTAAATATCAAAAACTAATTATTCATCAAGAAGATAATTAAATTCATCATATAGTTCCTCTTCGGTTGTTAATTTATTGGAAAAAGTATCTTTTTTAGAATTCATATTAAATAGATTAATCTCACTTTTTCTTAGTGAATTATTAACGTTAGAAGTCTCTTCTAAAGATTCTGAATTATCAATTAACGAATAAAAAATTTTATTGGGATCTTCTGAATTAAGTGAATTGGTGATTAAATTATCATTATTAGTTATATTTATGTAATTATTTATATTTTTATTTTCGTTATTTAAATTTTTCTTTTTTTTAAATTTATTGAGTTTATCTAAATTTTTTTTTGATAAGCTCATGATATAAAGGATTAAATAAATTCATATTTAATTTAAACATATTATTTATCTTTTAGATGAATTCTAAAAACTATCATCAAAAAAAAAGATTTGGACAACACTGGTTGGTAAATAAAAAAATATTAGAAAAAATTAAAGAAATTGCTGTTCTTAATGAAAATGACTTTATTTTAGAAATTGGTCCTGGGAAAGGAGCTTTAACATCTAAGTTGTTAGATTCAGAAATTAAAAAATTACATGCAATTGAATTAGATAAAGATTTAATAAATTTATTAAATGAAAAATTCAATAATAATGATAAGTTTTCACTGCAGCAGGGGGATATTCTTTCTGTAAATTTAGATTCGATTAATAAGAAGATTACAAAAGTGATTGCAAATATTCCTTACAATATAACTGGCCCAATATTGGATATTTTCATAGGTCGATTAGGCATCATAAGAAACTATAATTACGAAAAAATAATATTTTTAATGCAGAAAGACGTTGTAGATAGGATTTTGTCAAAAGAAGGTAGTCCTAATGCTGGTGCGCTTAGTATAAGAATGCAACTTTTATCAAAAATAAAAAGAATATGTGATGTACCGCCTTCATCATTTAGTCCGCCTCCAAAAGTTTTTTCTTCTTTAGTAGTTTTCGAACCAATTAAAAATGATTTAAGATTAGATATTAGTCTAGAAAAATATATAGATAAACTTCTTCGAATTTCATTTAATTCAAGAAGAAAAATGCTTAGAAATACACTTAATTCAATACTTTCAAATGAAGAGATAAATGAATTATCTGAATCTTCAAAAGTTTGTTTTAATTTAAGACCACAAGATATTTCAATTGACCAATGGATTAAGCTTGCAGAAAATTGTATTAAAATTAAAAAATAAAAAATTTAAGTATATGCAAGATTTTGCTAAAAAGAAAATTAATATAAAATCTCCTGCCAAAATAAATTTGCACCTTGAAGTTATTGGTAAAAGAGAGGATGGATTTCATGAGTTGGCAATGATTATGCAAAATATCGATCTTGCTGATTATTTAGAATTTGAAATTAATAATGAAGGTTTAATTAAACTTGAGTCTGATTGTAATGATTTAAGCCTATCTGATGATAACTTAATTGTTAAATCGGCAAACCTATTAAGGAAAAAATCAAATAAAGATTACGGTGCGAATATATTTTTAAGAAAAAATATCCCAATTGGCGCAGGATTAGCTGGTGGATCCAGTAATGCAGCAGCAACATTAATTGGTCTTAATAATTTATGGGATTTGAAATTAGATCAAGAAACTTTATGTTCATTAGCATCAACTTTAGGATCTGATATTCCCTTTTTTATAAATGGTGGTATTCAATTATGTTTTGGAAGAGGCGAAATTTTGGAGAAATTAGATTCAACCCTTGAATATGGAGCAATTCTTTTAAAAAATCCAAATGTATCAGTATCAACTGCTGAAACTTATAAAAAATATAGTAATAGATTTTGTGATCAATATCTTAATGATAGAGAAAAGATTGGAAACATAAGAAAAAATTTAAGAGATAATGGTTTAAATAACTTAAATTTTGATAATCAACATTTATCTATTAAAAATGATTTGCAGTTAGTTGTTGAAAATGAAAATGATTCTGTAAAGCAGGCATTATATTTACTTTCTAAATTAGAAAATTGTCTCACATTTTCAATGAGTGGATCAGGCCCTACATGCTTTGCACTCTTTAAAGATACAGAGACTGCTAAAAAAGAATTAACTGCAAATTCTAAATTATTTAAAGATAAAGGCTATGATTCATGGGTTTGCACTTTCCTTGAAAAGGGAATAACATTCATTTAAATTTTTTATATAAAAATCTATTGTGGCTGATAATAGTAATGAGAATATTGAAAAAAATATTCCCGAAAAAGGACCTATAAATTTTATTGTTGGATCATTAACGAGTTTTTTATTATTTATATTTTTTTATTTTTTAAGTAATAAAATTGCAATTTATTTTTCTGTACATAAACCATCTAATTCTTCTGAAATAGTCCAAAATATTTCCTCTAGTATTAATACATTAATAATTGGATTATCTTTTTTGCTAACTTTTTCTTTTGCTTTTATAGGTATAGGTCTTTTTATTGTATTTATTCGAAGTTTTATTGTGAAGAAAAGTTGAATTGCCAATATTATTAAGAAAACACTTTCTTTGAATGTCTTTACATGACTTAGGCCTTTTAGTCCTTTTGCTGTCGCCAGGAATGATTTTATCAATATTACTACTCATAACCTTCGCTGAAGGAGGTTGAATTATTTAAAGTGGTAGGATTATAAATGTGATTAATTAGGTAATTAATTGTGGTTGGAACATTATTATTTAATGCTTTGAAAGAGGCAATTGATGAAGAAATGGCAAATGATGTAAATGTTTGCGTAATGGGGGAAGATGTTGGTCAATATGGAGGATCTTATAAGGTAACTAAGGATTTATATGAAAAATATGGAGAGTTAAGAGTCTTAGATACTCCAATTGCAGAGAATAGTTTTACGGGTATGGCTGTGGGTGCAGCAATGACTGGCTTAAGACCAATAGTGGAAGGAATGAATATGGGTTTTTTGCTTTTAGCATTTAATCAGATATCAAACAATATGGGTATGCTTAGATATACAAGTGGCGGAAATTATAAAATACCAGCAGTAGTTCGAGGACCTGGTGGAGTTGGTCGTCAACTTGGTGCTGAGCATAGTCAAAGACTTGAAGCATATTTTCATGCAGTTCCTGGCATAAAGATTGTTGCATGTAGTACGCCCACAAATGCTAAAGGTTTAATGAAAGCAGCTATAAGAGATGATAATCCGGTTCTATTTTTCGAACATGTTCTTCTATACAATTTGTCTGAAGAATTACCTGAGGGTGATTATACTTGCGCTTTAGATCAGGCTGACGTTGTAAAAGAAGGGGGTGATATTACTTTATTGACTTATTCAAGAATGAGACATCACTCCCTTAAAGCTGTTGAAGAATTAGAAAAAAAAGGGATAGATGTTGAGTTAATAGATTTAATAAGTTTAAAACCATTTGATATGGAAACCATCTCAAAATCAATAAGAAAAACTAATAAAGTAATCATTGTTGAAGAATGTATGAAGACTGGAGGTATTGGTGCAGAATTAATTGCCTTGATAACAGAAGAGTGTTTTGATGATCTTGATGCCCGACCAATTAGATTATCTAGTCAGGATATTCCAACTCCCTATAATGGAAATCTTGAGAATTTGACAATAATCCAACCACATCAAATAGTTGAAAAAGTTGAACATTTAATTAGTGGGACTATATAGAAAATGAAAAGAAGGCAAGGTTGGCTTTTTTTTATTATATTTCTACTTACTTTATCTGTTTATCTATTAATAAATTATCCCTTACAGTTGGGATTGGATTTACAAGGGGGTTCTCAACTTACACTACAAATTATTAAAGAGGAAGGTAAGGTAACAAGGGATGAACTTGAAGCAGTTTATTCGGTTATAGATAAGCGCGTTAACAATTTAGGAGTTTCTGAGTCTAATTTACAAACCCTCGGTGGAGATCAATTGATTTTAGAATTACCAGGCGAACAAAATCCATTAGTTTCTTCAAGGGTATTAGGTAAGACTGCTTTATTAGAATTTAGAACCCAAAAAGAGGGAACATCTACAGATTTAAAAAACCTGCAACTACAAAGATTGAGTATTAAAGAATTAATTGAACAATATTCCATTGAAGAAAAAAATCAAAATAATGATTATTACTTAAAAGTTATTCAAGATGATCTTAAAGATATAGAGCAAGAATTGAATTACTCATCTACTAGTAATGATTTATATGGTAAGTTAATTGAAATCAAAAAATATGTTGATAAAGAAATTACAAATTTATTTATTAAAACAGATTTATCTGGTAAGGATCTTATTAACGCAGGAAGGAGACAGGAACAAACAAATAGTAATTGGGAAGTTTTATTAACTTTTAGTAGTTCAGGAGGTGAAAAGTTTGCAGAAATTACAAAGTCAATTGCTGGCACTAATCAACTATTGGCTATTATTCTTGATGGCGAATCTATAAGTGAAGCTAGTGTTGGTAACCAGTTTGCTAGTACTGGTATTACAGGTGGATCAGCAACAATAAGCGGTAATTTTAGTGCTGAAAATGCTAGAGAATTAGAAGTTCAACTTAAAGGAGGCTCATTGCCATTGCCAATTGAAATAGTAGAAACTAACACTATAGGGGCGCTATTGGGATCCAAAAATATTTTAAAAAGTCTTTATGCAGCTATTAGTGGATTAATTTTTGTTGGAATATTTATGATTTTTAATTATAGAATTCTAGGTTTCGTTTCAGTTCTATCTCTAGTACTTTATGGTTTCTTTAACTTAGCCCTATATTCTTTAATTCCTGTAACTTTGACTTTACCTGGAATATCTGGGCTTATACTTAGCATTGGTATGGCTGTTGATGCAAATATTCTAATATTTGAGAGAATAAGAGAAGAATTATATGACGGCAATACTCTTTCAAGAGCAATTGATAGCGGTTTTCAAAGAGCTAATTCATCTATAGTTGATGGTCATATTACAACCCTTTTAAGTTGTTTTGTATTGTTTTTATTAGGAACAAATTTTGTTAAAGGTTTCGCTGCAACATTAGGTATTGGAGTTCTAATAAGCTTGTTTACCTCATTAAATTGTTCTAAAACTATTTTGCGATTTTTTACAACATATCAATCTTTAAGACAAAAAAATCTCTATCTACCCAAGAATAATTTTTCAAATTAAATTTTTTGTTTCTAATTTCCCATGAAATACAATCTAGAACTAATAAAAAATAAAATAAAGATATTTAGTTTTTCAATTTTTCTTATTTTGTTAAGTCTTTTAGGAATTTTATATTCAACTTTTAATACTTCCTATAAGAAACCTATAAATTTAGGGATGGATTTTGTTGGAGGAAATGAACTAAGAATAGAAAGAGTTTGTGAAGAAGAATGTTCTAATCTTTCTCCTGATTCAGTTTTAGAAAATTTAAGAGAGATCTCTAGTAATAAAAACTTTATAAATAATATAAAGTTACAATTCCAAAATAATAATAAATTAATTTCAATAAGAACACCTTATTTGAGTATCGAAGAATCAAATAATCTTATTACTAATCTTGATAACATTATTGGACCTTTAAATTATGAGAGTAAGGATTCAAGATTAATAGGTCCAAAGCTTGGGAAAAGATTACTTACCAATTGTGTTACTTCATTGTTGGTTTCTTTATTTGCAATATCTTTATATATAACTATTAGGTTTGATAAAAAATATGCATTATTTGCATTATTAGCTTTATTCCATGATTTATTAATTGTTTTCGGTATATTTTCCTGGTTAGGAATTTTATTATCTGTCGAGGTAAATAGTTTATTTGCGGTGTCCTTGTTAACTATTGCTGGTTATTCTGTAAATGATACTGTTGTTATTTTTGATAGAATTCGTGAGAATTTAAAATCTAAGGAAGAAGGCTATAACGAAACTATTCAATTATCAGTAAACGAATCATTTAGGAGAACAACTTTTACCAGTATTACAACCCTTATCCCTTTATTAAGCATAATTTTGTTTGGATCTTACTCGCTGTTTTGGTTTTCTTTGGCCTTATCATTAGGAATTATTGTTGGAAGTTATTCAAGTATTTTATTGGCTCCATCTCTGTTGCTTAAAGACTGAGCTTAAGATTCTCATTTTATGAAATTGAATTACTATTTGATAATTTTATTTTCTTTAGTTTTAATAGATCTTTCTACTGAGCTAAGAATATTATTTGATCATTTTACTTTTAGTTCTCTATATTTTGCTATGGGTAAACATCCCTTAGCTATCTTTATACTTTTTTCATACCCATATTTATATAAAAAATTAATTAAGTAGTTTTTAAATATCTTTAAATGATTCTTTGATTAAAACCTGTATTACTACAGCTAATGGAAGAGATAATATTAAGCCTAATGGACCAAAAATGAAGGTAAATCCAAATTGTGATATTAATGTCAAACCAGGAAGTAGGTTTGCTTTTTTTTTCATTATAGATGGCATTATGATGTAGCTTTCAATATTTTGAATGATTACATATGATCCTAAAACTGCCAGTGGTTTCCAAAAATTATCTAGTAGTGCAATTGAGATTGGAAATATACCACTAATAACTGGACCTATATTCGGAATTATATTAAGAACCATTGCTATTAAAGCATTTGAGACAACGTATTTGACATCTAATATAGATAAAACTATTAATGATAATAAACCTACTGATAATGAGCTTATGACCATAGAAAAGGTCCAATTTGTTAATGCAATATTGCATTTTTCCAGAATATTTCTAAATTTATTACGGTAATTTTTTGGTATTAATAGAAGTACATTTTCTTTATATTGTTTTGGTTCAATAGAAATCATCAAACTCACTGCTAATACGAATATTAATCTCAAAAGACCTGAACCTAGATTCCCCGCAATATTAATTAAATTCTTAAAGCTTTCTTGAATAGCTTTTGCAATAGTTGAGACATCTGGAATGGTAACTACATTATTTATTAAACTGAATATGTCTATAACATTTTCTGATTGTTCGCCATAAAATAAGTTATTAAATTTGTTCAGATTTGTATTGATCAATATATTTATTTTTGATAAACCATTTGGAATGTCAACTAGTATTTCATTGAATTCTTTTATAAACGGAGGTAATACAAGAATAAAAATAGTAAATATTATTACTGATATGACGGTTAAGACAAGAAACAAAGAAATCGATCGAGGAATTTTCAAACCTTTTCGGATTTGATTAGATAAATTACATACAATATTTGAAATTACTAAAGAACAAATTATTAGTAGGAGAAAATCCCTTAAAGTCCATACTATTAATAAAGTGATTAATATTACTACTAACTTGAAATATGATGAACTATTCAATTTTCATAATACTCTACTTCTTTTCAGAATATCCTAACCCATTAGATTTGGCATAACTATTTGCAAATCTCATAAATCTGTCAAAGTCTGGTGTGTTCTTCCAAATATAAACCGCTTCTAAAAATATTGGTTCTCCATCAACAAACTTTACTTTAACTTCTCTAGTTAATATTTCACCTTCGGAATCTATCATCCGCATACCTGTGATTTCACCGTCTGTTATTGAAGATAATGCCTGAGGTTTTTCAAACAAAAATAATGCTTGACCGGTGGTACCATCTTTACTCCTAGTCAGTCTTATTTCAGGCACTACTGGTTCATCAGTTCCTTCATAAAATTGTATTTTTGCGGTTTTATTTGCTGTCATAATATTAAGTTAATAATTTTTTATCTTAGGAAATATTTTTCATATTCGCTTGTAATTATTTTATAAAACATTATTTATTAACTCTAGAATCCTTTCATCATATTTTTTGTCGGTTAAATCTAATACCTTTATATTTGTTTTGCCAATTTTTTCAAAGTCATAACACTTATCGTAATAATCTAGAACTGATCTGCAAACTAAGTCCCATTTCTCATTATTAATTGATTCTAAAGCTATTTTTGTTCTTTGCGGTCCTAATCTTTTTTTTATCCTTAATACTGATTCTTTGAGTTCCTCTTTCTTAAATACACTATAAGTTTCTATCAACTCATCTAACCTGTTAGATTCGCTTCTTAAAATTTCAATTCTCCTAGAATGTTTCATCTGATTGAAGAATTCATGAGGAATTTTGCATTTACCTATATTTGCACTTTCAGCTTCTACAAAAATATTATTAGAACATTTAAAAGAATCTAATTTCTCTGCAATTATATTTTCAAATTGTTCATTTGAAGGTTGTTCTTTCATCCCTAAACCTCCAAATGTACTTCCTCTATGACAAGCAAAGCCCTCAAGATCAATAGTTTGATATTGATATTTGTCTAGTAATGATAATAATCTTGTCTTTCCTGTTCCTGTTTTTCCACCAATAATTACTATATTCAATTTTTTTGAGAAACTATCTAATACCCATCTTCTATATATTTTGTATCCTCCCTTAAGTGTTATTGGATTTAATTTATATTTTTCTAGTAGCCAACCAATACTTTGTGAACGCATTCCTCCTCTAGAACAATATATTCTGATAAAAAATTTATTATTTTTATTAGGAATAGTTTTATAAGACTCAATACTCATGAATAAATTATCAAGAAGTAATTCCATTTTTTTTTCAAAAAATTTTAATCCCTCTATAACTGCTTTTTTTCTTCCTTCTTTTTTATAAATCGTGCCAATTATAGTTCTCTCATCATTATCAAATAGTGGAATGTTAATAGAATTAGGCAGGTGTCCTTTATAATATTCACTCGGGCTTCTAACATCTATAAGTGGCCCTTTAAAACTTCTAAATTTCTCTAGTTCTTTTCTTTTGAAATACATGGATAGTTTTTTAATTTTTTAGATTGATTTTTTAAAATGAATAACAAAGAAAAAGATAACTATAATAATGCTACATTAGATCTGATAAAAAAATTTGTAGATTCCAATCAAAGAAAAAGAATAAATTCATTAACTCAAATAGAATCTGAAGTTGATAATATTTTTAATCTTGGACCTTCACTGTTTGATATCTTTGATAGTGATGGAGATGATTGGGCTGCAGGTTGGATATTGCAAGTTTTAAAAAAATTAAAGCCTGAATTCTTTGAAAACTCTAAATTCAATAATTGGTTTAATACTTATTCGGATATTGATATTAATTATGAAGATTTGCAATTGATGTTGGTTGAGCAGAAATTTGAAGAGGCAGATAGATTAACAAGTTCCATTTTACGAAAATTAGCTGGAAAATTAGCTGAAAAACGTGGATATGTTTTCTATAGTGAAGTTAAGAATATGTCAGGTAATGATCTAGAAACAATAGATAGATTATGGACTGTTTATTCTACTGGTAGATTTGGATTCTCAATTCAGGCAAAGATACTAAAATCAGTAGGGAAAAAATATGAATTAATGTGGCCGAAAATAGGTTGGAAAAAAGAGGGCATGTGGACAAGATATCCTGGATCTTTTTGCTGGTCATTGGATGCTCCTGATGGACATATGCCATTAATAAATCAACTAAGAGGAGTAAGACTTATGGACTCCATCCTAAGGCATCCTGCTATTGCAGAGAGACATAATAATATTCTTTAAATTGAGGTATTTAATAAGTTAAAATTAAGACAGTATCAAAATATTAATATGTCCTTATTTCGGGGCAAAAATATTTTAAAAAAATTTTTTAAAAGACCAAAGATTAACTGGTCAAACTATGAATTTGAATCATCGTTACAGTTAAATGAATTTGTCGATCAATTATTAGAACCTATTAAAAATTCTCAATCAAGCTATCTTATAAAACTTGGATTACATGAAGCTCTAGTTAACGCAGTAAAACATGGAAATAAATTAGACCCAAAAAAAAATATTAGAGTTAGAAGAATAATTACTCCTAATTGGTGTGTTTGGCAAATTCAAGATCAAGGTAATGGTTTAGAAATAAAAAAAAGAGACTACAAATTACCAAAAAAAATAAGTAGCATAAATGGCCGTGGCCTATATATTATTAATGAATGTTTTGACGATATTAGATGGAGTAGTAAAGGTAATAGGCTTCAGTTGGCTTTAAAAAGGTGATTTTTACCAGGGCAAGGTTTATCTACGTTAATTTCTTTTAACCATTTAATACTTTCTTCTATATACTCAATAGTTTCCTTCTCATTACAAGAAATAATTAAATGGCATAATCCCGCTGAAATTAGTTCTGCAGATCGTTTATATTTATTGCCTTTATCTTTATGCCATTTAGAATGATCAATTTTTAATTTGTCATTAAGACTTTGAACAAGCTGAATAGTATCTTTATCCCAATAGGTCATAGAAGTTTTTTTTTACTTTACAGCAGACCATACTTTGGTCATAAAAAAGGAATTTGATTTTACATCTTTAAACCCTACATCCTCAATTTTAGAATCTATATCCTCTTTTATGTAATCACAATAAAAAGGTTCATGAAAAGATTTATAAAAGCTTTCCATTACGGATGTGAAGTCAGGTGAATCACTTATTTGAATTGAATCAGCTAAAACTAAAACCCCGCCTGGTTCAAGAACTCTAAAAAATTCATTTAATACTTTAGCTCTAATTGTTCTAGGTAATTCATGAAATAAGTAAACACAAGAAATACATTGAAAACTATCATTTTCAAAAGGTAATTCCTCAGCATTTCCTTTTATTAACTGAATTAAATCTCCATCTAAATCTGAAATATATCTACTTGCCTCTTTTAAGTATGAATCCGATAAATCAATTCCTGTAATTTTTTCTTTAGGAAATGCGGCTCTTAATTGTTTTAATGTTCTTCCTGAGCCTGTAGCGACATCAAGTATTTTTATAGAACTTTTTTTTCTATCGCTAAAAATTTCAAGTCCTTCTTTTATTGGCTTAATTATTCTTCTCCTCATTGAGTCAGCACTCCCATTAAAAAGTATCTCTACTTGTAAGTCATAAATGCTAGCTGAAAAATCTGATAAATAACCATCTGTTTGATGATGAAAATTTCTCAAGTAATATTGAGGATAATTATCTTTATCAATTGATTTTGGAAGATCATCAAAGTTTTGTTTTCTCCGTCTATCCCATGTATTAGGCATGTCGAGCCAAATTTTGGGATATTGAGCTAGATATCTAAGCCATGGTTCGTCAAACAATAATTTTTTTGGATATATATTTTTTTCTGCATCATTCCAATCTTCCTCTCTTAAGTTATCCATTGAATTTTGGATTTGCATTAGAAGGTCCTTATCTATATCAAAATTTTCAAGCTTGGAATCGGGAAGAATAAAATTCATTAATCTTGAACTGATCTGCTTGTGAGCAAAACCTGCAATGCTTTTACTTTGTTGTAGCGTTTTATATGCAAATTTTGAAATAGAATCCCTTGCCATTTTTAAACTTATATATATATATTCCAACAAAAAAAAAATCAATTTGAGAATATTTTGTGATATTTCTCAAATTGAATAATTTAAAATTATGAGTTCTTTTAATTATGCATCGTAATACATGAAGAATTCATGGGGATGAGGCCTTTGTCTTAGTTGTTGTACTTCCTCGTATTTTATATCGATAAAGTTATCAATAAAATCTTCAGTAAATACTCCACCAGCTAATAGATAATCCTTATCTGCTTTTAGCGCATTAAGTGAGTCATTTAGAGATGAAGGTACTGTATCAATTTTTGCAAGTTCTTCAGCTGGAAGTTCAAATAAATCTACATCAACTCCATCACCAGGATCAATTTGATTTTTAATTCCATCAATACCAGCAAGCATCATTACTGAGAATGCTAAGTAAGGATTTGCAAGTGCGTCTCCTGATCTGAATTCTAATCTTTTAGCTTTAGGACTTGGACCTGTTAATGGTATTCTTACTGCAGCTGATCTATTACCTTCAGAATAAACTAGATTTACAGGTGCTTCGAATCCTGGAACCAATCGTTTATAACTATTTGTAGTTGGGTTTGTAAATGCAAGGAATGAAGGTGCATGTTTTAATATGCCTCCGATGTACCATCTTGCTGTTTGAGATAAATTTGCATATGCTCCTTCACCAAAAAATAGTGGCTGTCCACTCTTCCATAAGCTTTGGTGAACATGCATTCCGGTTCCGTTATCGTTAAATACAGGTTTGGGCATAAATGTTGCAGTTTTTCCATATTTTTTTGCAACATTTCTGACGACGTATTTATAAGTCATTACGTTATCAGCTGCGTTTATTAACGAATCAAATTTCATCCCAAGTTCATGTTGGCCGGCACCAGCAACTTCATGGTGATGTTTCTCTGTAGGTATACCTAGTTCACCCATAAGAAGAAGCATCTCAGATCTGATATCTTGGGCAGTATCATTTGGAGCAACTGGGAAATATCCTTCTTTATATTGTATTTTGTATCCTAAGTTTCCCCCTTCTTCAATTCTCCCTGTATTCCATGGCGCTTCAATGGTATCTACACTATAAAAACAACCTCCTTCTTTAGAGTCATATCTAACATCATCAAATAAAAAGAATTCTGGTTCTGGTCCAAAAAATGCAGTATCTGCTATACCAGTCGAGTCAAGATATTTTAATGCCTTTTGAGCTAAAGCTCTTGGACACCTATCATAAGGCTCCCCACTTCTTGGCTCTTGAATAGAGCAAATCATACTTAGGGTTTTATGTTTATAAAAAGGATCTATCCAAGCTGTACTTGCATCGGGAACCATTGACATATCCGAAGCATTAATTGCTTTCCAACCTCTTATTGATGATCCATCAAATGCCAAACCTTCTGTAAATGAATCCTCTTCTATCATGTCTGATGTAAGAGTTAAATGTTGCCATTTACCATGAATATCAGTAAATTTTAAATCGATGAGTTCAATTCCTTCGTCTTTAATTTGACTTAAAACATCTTGAGGAGATTTAGACATAATTTTTTAATACCTTATATGAAATTAATAACTTGATGATTCTTGTTATGTATCAATAGTAACTTTTTTTAAGACTTGATGTCTTCTTTTAGTGTTTCAAGTCATAAGTTTAATATTTGTTTACTTAAATATTTAAATTGAATGAATTTCTTTAAATAAATATCGCTTATGTGGCGAAATTAGTTTAATTTAAAAGTAATTGAATGTAATGCTTTGACAGAAGCAAAACTTATTTCGCCTTTAAATGAAGAGAATTTACCTCATTTCTCAAAGACTTATGTTCCCTCTAGACTTTTATTAGGTCCTGGTCCTTCAAACGCACATCCAGAAGTTCTAAATGCTCTTTCCCTAAATCCAATTGGTCATTTAGATGAAGCATATATTTCGTTGATGTCTGATGTTCAAAAACTTCTAAGATATACCTGGCAATGTAATAATCGTATGACTCTTCCTATGAGTGGTACTGGAAGTGCAGCCATGGAAGCTTCAATAGCTAATTTTATAGAGGAAGGAGAAAAAATCCTTATCGCTAAAAAAGGATATTTCGGAGACAGACTAGTTGATATGGCAACTAGATATAAAGCAGATTTATCTGTCATGGAAAAACCTTGGGGTGAATCTTTTTCTTATGAAGAAATCAAGTATGAAATAGAGACTAAAAAACCAGCTATATTTGCTATTGTTCACGCTGAAACATCTAGTGGAGTTTTACAACCTCTTGATGGAATTGGTGATTTATGTAGAAAAAATAACTGCTTGTTTTTAGTTGATGCAGTTACTTCCCTTGGGGCTTTAGAACTATTAATAGATGATTGGAAAATAGATTTAGCTTATAGTTGTAGTCAGAAAGGATTAAGCTGCCCGCCTGGATTAAGTCCTTTTACAATGAATAGCAGAGCTGAAGATAAACTAAGTTCAAGAAAAACAAAAGTTCCCAACTGGTATTTAGATTTATCTCTTTTAAATAAATATTGGGGTTCTGATCGCGTTTACCATCACACTGCCCCTGTAAATATGAATTTTGCTATTCGAGAAGGTTTACGATTAATTGCAAATGAAGGTTTAGAGAATGTTTGGGATAGGCATAATACTAATGCGAAGAAACTTTGGAATGGCTTAGAAAGTCTTGGCATGGAATTACATGTATCAGAGGATTATCGATTGCCGACTCTCACAACAGTTAAGATCCCACCTGCTGTTGATGGAGATGGTTTTAGAAATCATCTTTTAAGAAACTTTGGAATAGAAATAGGAAATGGACTCGGAGAATTGTCTGGTAAGGTATGGCGCATAGGATTAATGGGCTTTAACTCAAGTGAAGAGAATGTAGACAGATTATTAAACCTATTTGATACTGAGTTAAAAAAATATTCTATTTTTGACTCCTCAACTTTTTAAACCAAAGTTGTAAGATTTGACTACATTCGTCTTCTAAAATACCTCCTACGATTTCCATTTTGTGATGAGAACTTTTATGCTTTGATAAGTCAATTGAGCCGCCCAATCCACCTCTTTTCTTATCGTAGGCACCAAAAACAACTTTACCCATCCTTGCTTGAATAAGTGCCGAAGCACACATAGTACAAGGTTCTAAATTTGTGATAATAATACATTCATTAAATCTCCAATCATTTTTTATTAGAGATGCCTGCCTTAGTGCCATTAATTCAGCATGACCTAATGGATCTTTATTTATATTTCTCCTGTTAACCCCTCTTCCAATACATCTTCCTTTCTCATCTAAAATTATTGAACATATTGGCAACTCAACTTTTCCAATTTCTTCTGATCTTCTTAAAATGGAATTCATCCAATTTTTGTAATTTGAAATATTTAATCCTTTCTGTTTATCATAATTACTATTTAGATTTTCAAAAATATACCTCATTTACAAATATTGAGAATAAAATTATTAATAGATATCTTATCTGATGACTGAAGATTTAATTCACAAAAAAGATATATACTTCCCTTCGTATTTAGGGACTAATGATAACTTAATTACTCTCCTAAACAGAGCGACTCAAATTCTTTGTGACTGGTTCTCTAAAGCCGAGAAATTTGGTCCATTGCCACTTGATGAGAATTTCAAGTGCTTAATGCCCAATGAGGAAGGTAATTCTACAGAAGATTTGTTTTCTGAGATTCAATCTCTTCTGAATAATTCATTTAATCCAGTTCATCCCGGCTCTCTAGCTCATCTTGATCCCCCACCTTTGATTTTTTCTATTATGGGAGATTTAATTGCTGCTGGTTTAAATAATAATCTTCTTGCTTACGAGTTGTCTCCAAGTGTTACTTTGCTAGAGGAATCCTTATGCAAATGGTTTGCAAAGAAAATAGGATTTAATGATTCTTCTGGAGGTATAGCAGCTAGCGGAGGCACATTAAGTAATTTGAATGCACTTATTGCAGCTAGACATAATTCTGGATTAGGTTCAGATCCCAATTCTGTATTACTTGTTAGTGAAGATGCTCATTCATCATTTATTAAATGCACAAGAATAATGGGTCTTAATGAATCAAATCTTGTCAGGATTAAAACTGATAATAATGGTTGTATGGATATACATAATCTTAGAAAAACTATAGATAAATGTTGCATTGATAATAAAAAGATCTTCGCGATAGTTGCCACCCTAGGTACAACTGTAAGAGGAGCAATTGATCCTATTAAAGAGATAAGTGTAATATGCAAAGAAAGAAATATATGGCTACATATCGATGGCTCCATTGGAGGCATTTTTGCAGTAACTACTATTCCAATAGGAGGTTTAAATAATATTAATCAGGCTAATTCGATAACAATAAATCCTCAAAAAATTATTGGCATTACAAAGACATCATCTTTGTTATTAGTTTCAGAAATGAGTACTTTAGAAAATACATTTTCTACTGGACTTCCCTACCTATCATCTAATGAAGATATCGTAAACAGAGGAGAAATAGGCATACAAGGTTCAAGGCCCGCTGAAGTTATTAAACTATGGCTAGGTTTACGTTTTTTAGGTCTGAAAGGTATAGAAGATATTTTAAAATCATCAATAAAAAGAAAAGACTTTTTTATAAAAAATATTAGTAAAAATAAATATGAAATATTTTCAGGTCCTTTACATATTGTCTCATTCTTACCAAAGGGACTAGCACCAAAAGATACTGATTTCTGGACAAGAACTAAAGTTAATGAACTAATGAAAAGTAATTTTATGCTTTCAAGACCTAAATTTAAAGGTAAATATTTTTTACGGGTCGTCATGGGAAACTACAATACGAATGATTCACATATTAAAGAACTTTTGAAGTTATTAGATGCTTATTAATGAATTTCGGTAGACCAAAAATTATTGCAATAATTACAGGATTTATATCTATAGCAATTTGTGTTGCTTATTTACTTTTAATAACTGTCTTTGATTTTAGAGCTTATCTAAATGATCAATTATCAAATTTTACATAGGAAATGGAGGTAAAATTTTATTTGATTTAAGATATTTTTTTATCTCAATTTTTGAAATAGCTTCTTTTACGAAATTATTTAAAATGTCCTCTCTTTTACTTATTCTGTAGATATTATCTACAACTTCTTGAACTCCTCCATCTCCCCAATCTTGCCCATTTTTAAAATATTCAATCAAACTTAATCCCACTATCCTTATTAACCAGCCTGCTGTAATTGATTGTATCGATTTAGATATTAATATACTAGTAAGACTTGCAGCTAATGCGGGAGAAAGAATGGCGAGCCCTCCTTTGAGTATTCCTTGTTTAGCCAATGCGCTTAGTAATGATTTCGATAAATCTTTTGCATCTTTTTTTGTAAGCTTTATATCATATATCCTTGATAATTCCATTATCATTTGAAGGTTAACAGATGCAGTAGTGAGAAAATCAACTGCTGGAAGTGGATTAACTAGTATTACCCCACCTGTTATCCACATGTATTTATTAATTACTTTATTTGACATTAAATATCTTTGCTCTTGTACGAAATTTTTACTTTTAATACCTAATTTATTTGAGCGAAAAAGAATATTATCTGCCAACAACTCTTCCCCATTATTATCGAGCGTTTCAATTATTTCTCTAAATAAACTTCCTACCTCTGGAACTATATTTAAGGCATCTGATTTTACATAAGGAGATTGTTGAGGTATTGCAATTGTTTGAACTACTGAAATTTTATTTTTTTTAGCTGAAGTTATAGAAATTATGTTTTCTTTTATAAGGTTATTTTCATCTCTAGACCTTAAATCACACTTATTTAAAACTACTATTATTTTTTTTCCAATTTTCAATAATTCTTTAATTAAATAGTTTTCGTATTTATTTATGTCTTGATCTAACACAAAGAGAACTAAGTCAGAATTAGATGCTTGTAGAATTGTTTCTTTTTCTCTTTCTTCTCCTAACTTAGATGGTTCGAATAATCCTGGAGTATCAACTATATTAATGTTTCTTTTTAAGATTGGGATACGAATTTTATAGGTATTAATTTGCTTTGTTGTACCTATTTTTGCTGAAGTTTGGCCGACAATATTTTTCAATAAAGATCTTGCAATAGATGTTTTTCCTGAAGAGCCTGCTCCAAAAAGAGTAACTTTATAGTCTCCTGTTTTTAATTGCGTCTCTAGTTTATTTTTTTGGTAATTTAACAATTCAACTTTTACTTTATCATTAATTTTTTTATTGATTTTCTCGATTCCTTCCAAACTTATTTTGGCAGCACCATATTTATTTTTAAATGAAAGGGTATTTCTTTTATTTTTATATATAACTTTATAAACTATTTTTTTGAATAATTTTTTATCAATATTATAAAAGATATATATAATTATTATCGAAAATAAAAGTGTATAAATATTTATAATTCTTATAAATATCGAAAATAAAATATATAGAAATAATATTAATACAATATACTTTAAGTACTTTAATTTCAAGTAATCCATTTTATCGATTATTTTTAAAAATGATATAAAGTAAAAAAATGAAACCAATATTAATAGATATATCAGCAATATTAAATACTGGAAAATTTATAAAATTTAGATTTATAAAATCAACCACGAAACCTTTATATAACCTATCTATTCCATTACCAATTGTTCCCCCAAGAATAAAACTATAAGAATATAGATCCAATAAGTTTAAGGTGTTTTTGCTAAATATTAAATAAATTAGTAATATTGAAAAAAAAATACTTATTAAAGATAAAAATATTCTACTACCACTAAATATGTTAAAAGCTGCCCCATAATTTTTTACAAAATCTAATTTGAATAAAAGAAAATCTTTATTAATAAATAATTTATTATTATAAATAATTAAATATTTTGTAAATTGATCTATTAGAACAATAAAAAAACTTAAAGATAAAAAATATAATTTTGTTTGTAATTTATTAATCATTATTTGCTACGTTTTAAGCGTTCTATAGGTTTAATAAGTAATAAAAGTGGTAAAAGCATTAATAAATGATATCCAATCTTACCTAATGAATATCTCCCTAAATTATATAGAAACAAATTGAATTGACTGTAGAAAATAATTTGTATGAAGTTGTAGAATATTCCAGTTATGTGCATAGCACCTATTGCTATAAATCCTTTTTTTAAAAAGTTTCCAACGTTTATTTTATTTTTAGTATTTAAATCATCAATTATTTTGATTAATGGATATAAACCTAATAAATAACCAAAATTTGGAGTGAGCAAATAACCTATTGAACCTCCTTGATGAAAGACAGGAAATATAAATAACCCCAAAATTATATATATAGAAAATGCTCTGAAAACAACTTTTTTTTGAAATGTAAGTGTTAATAAAATTACGGTTGGAATTTGCCATGTGATAGGCAACTCGAAGTTATTAGTAGATTTATAAATAAAAAAAGGTAGTGGAATATAAACGGGTAACATTGATGTTATTACAAGTGATTGAAAACTCACCAGTATCTCAATTAATTTATAAAAATTGAGCATTATTAGAATTTATATTTATAAACTTCTCAGTGCAACAATTGGATCTAATTTAGAAGCCCTTTTTGCAGGTAAAACGCCAAAGATTAAACCAATTGATCCTGAAATGATCATGGTGGAAAAAGTAGTTGTAATTCCTACTGATGCAGGAAGTGGTGTTATCAGAGATAAAAGAAAAACACCTGATAATCCCGTTGTTGTTCCAATTAATCCTCCAATTGTAGATAAAATCAATGCCTCAATTAAAAATTGAATTAATATATCTGACTGTTTAGCTCCTATTGCTTTCCTAAGTCCTATCTCTTCTGTTCTTTCGCTTACAGAAACGAGCATAATATTCATTATTCCTATGCCTCCAACCACTAAAGATACTGCCCCAATACCAGCCAATAAAAACGTTAGTCCGCTTGTAATATTGGTTACTATATTCAATGCATCTTCTTGTGATCTAACCGCAAAGTCATCATCTCTGATTATTTTATGTCTTTGCCTTAATAAGTTAGTAATCTGAAATTTAGCGGCACTTGTTGCATTTTTATTTATCGCTTCAACACTAATGAAGCTTAAACTTACTCCATATGTAGGGTCCTTACCCGTGATCCTATTAACCATGGTGGTTAATGGAATATAAGCATTTTTGTCTTGATTACTCCCAAATACAGCACCTTTTGGTTTTAATACTCCGATAATTTCATAAGTGTGGTCTTTAATTCTGATTTTTTTTCCAAGTGATGAAGATTTATTTTTGAAAAATTCGTCTTTGAGATCAGGACCTATTACAACATAACTTCTTGCACTAGTAACATCACTTTTTGATAAAAATCTTCCCTTATCTACTTCAAAGCTTCTTACTTCAAGAAATTCAGGAGTGACGCCAGCAATCGATATATTAAGGCTTTTAGAGTTTGATTGTACTATTTCGTTAGCAGAGATTTGAGGAGCAACTTTTTTAACTGTAGGTACTTGATTGCTTATTGCTAATGCATCTTCTAAAACTAAGTTTTTAGGAAATGAAATACCTCTTCTTCTTGTGTCATTATTTCCAGGAACAATGAATAAAACATTTGCACCTAAATTACTTAATTGGTTTTTTGCTAATGTTTGAGCACCTCTTCCAAGTCCAACAAGTGTAATAACTGATGCATTTCCTATAATAATCCCAAGCATTGTTAGCGAACTTCTCAATTTGTTCGAAACCAAGGTTTTTGTGGCCATTCCTAAGGCTTCTTTAATTGAGATATTCCTAGACATATTTATATTTATCTATTGCATCATCATCTTCAATTTGCCCCATGTATATAACACCTTCATTTAACTGCAGTGTAATAAGGTCGCCATTACTAATTTGATGATTATCCAAATTTTCTAAATTACAAATTGTAGAAATTTTTTTATTATTTTTATTAAACAAAGTATAAACATCATTTATATTTTGGTTCGTAACAATTCCCGCAATATTTTTACTAAGTGGAATATTTTTCATTAATTCCTCAGGAACAAATAATATTTCTCCTGGACAAATTAGGGCCATATCTAAATTATTTTTTATTATTCTTGCTTTACCTGTAACACCTATTTCCCCTATTGAAATGCCTCTGGATACAATCTTTCTTACTAAACCGACTTTAATTAAATCTGTAGAGCCACTTACACCAGTTAATGTGCCTGCAGTTTGAACTACTAAATCTCCTTGATTTAGGATCCCCATTTCCTGAGCTATTTGCATAGCTAAACTAAAAGTTTTTGCAGTTCTTTCATCATTTTTAACTACTATGGGGGTAACTCCCCAAACAAGTTGCAATCTTCTCGCTACACTCCTCTCTGTAGTAGTTGCCAATATGGGTGTTGGTGGTCTGAATTTACTAACATTTCGGGCAGTGGAGCCTGATTTTGTTAATGGGATTATAGCTCCCGCATCAAGTTGTCTAGCTATATTACTTACTGCTGCACTAATAGCATTTGGGATTGTACTAGGTAAGTGACTATCAATAGCTTTTAGTGGATAATCCCTTTCAATTCTTCTTGCTATGGTGGCCATAGTTTTTACTGCCTCTACAGGATAATCTCCAACTGCAGTTTCATTTGAAAGCATTACTGCATCTGTTCCATCAAGAATTGCATTTGCAACATCACTAACTTCGGCTCTTGTTGGTCTTGGATTCGAAGCCATAGAATCAAGCATTTGAGTCGCTGTAATTATTGGGATACCTAATGTATTGGCCTTTCTTATTAATTCCTTTTGTAAAAGAGGAACTTCTTCAGCAGGCATTTCTACTCCCAAATCACCCCTTGCAACCATAACCCCATCACACAAGGGTAATACTGTATCAATTTGATCAATTGCTTCAAATTTTTCTATTTTTGCAACTACAGGAGTTGAATGTCCATTTTTGTTTATTAAATCTTTAATCTCGTTTATATCGGATGGATTTCTTACGAAACTTAAGGCTATCCAATCAACTCCTTCAGATAAACCGAATTTTAAATCCTCCTTATCTTTTTCTGTTAATGCTTTTACTGATAATTGAACATCAGGGAAATTAACACCTTTATTATTTGAAAGAACCCCCCCTACAGTTACCAGACATTCTAAAAGATTACCTTTTATATCTACTTTTTCTACTATCATTTCTATTTTGCCATCATCTAATAGTATTCTTTTACCTTCGCTAACTTCTTGAGAAAGTTTATCGTATGTTACATTTGCAATAGTATTTGTACATTCGACTTCATTTGATGTCAGTGTGAATTTATCACCCTTTTTAACTTTTACGGGCCCATCCTTAAAGCGCCCTAATCGTATTTTAGGTCCTTGAAGATCTTGCAAGATTCCAATATCTATATCTAACTTTTTTGATACTTCCCTTATGGTTTTTATTCTCTCAGCATGATCTTTATGATCTCCATGTGAGAAATTTAATCTGAATGTAGTTACTCCAGCTTTAATTAAATTTGTAATTATCTCTTCAGATTGAGTTGCAGGGCCAATAGTTGCTACTATTTTTGTTCTTCTTTTTAAGTCAATATTCGACATATATAGATAATATTGCTAGATATAAATAAATTTACCATACCCAAAGTTAGTTATTTAAGTCATGGATTTTAAAACTTATCAGAAAAAAGCTAGAGAAACAGCACAATATCCAGATTTAGGTTCAAATAAGATTTATCCAACTCTTGGTTTAGTGGGAGAGGCTGGTGAGGTGGCAGAAAAGGTTAAAAAGGTTATAAGAGATAAAAATGGAATATTTGATAACGAATCAAAATTAGGAATTAAAAAAGAGTTAGGAGATGTTTTGTGGTATGTATCAAATCTTTGTACAGAATTAAATTTCAATTTAGAAGATGTTGCATTACAAAACCTTGAAAAATTAAAATTAAGAGCTGCTAAAGGCAAGATAAAAGGTTCTGGAGATGATAGATAAATTCAGCTATAACCTAAGCTTGCATACTGCAGATTTGTAATTAAATTTTGAATAACATTTAAAAGTAAAAAAGCTAACAAAGATGAAATATCAAATCCACCAATTGGAGGGATAATGCCCCTAAAAATATTTAAATAAGGATCTGTGATAGAAGTTAATGCTGATAAAACACCGTTACTCCAATCAATACCCGGAAACCATGTAAGTAAAATTCTTATTATCAATATAAAGGAATAAATTGATAAAGTTTGACCCAGAACTGCAAAAATCTCAGATAACATTATCCTGTCGTAATTTAATACATTCTAACATTTACTTATTATTGCTGTTTATTATTACCACTTCCTATATTTGAGAGATACTCATTACTTACAGCAAAAGTTTGAAAAAACTTTTCTGACAATGATAGCCAATATGATCTACCATCTTTTTGCTTCCGTTTGACGATAAATTTCTTTTCTAATAATTCTTTAATATGATCATAAGCACCTGAACCCCGAAGAAGTATAAGATCCGATTGCAGGATCTTTTTTTTGATCGCAATAGTTGCCAATGTCCTTAATTCAGATGTTTTCAAATCAGAAGGAAGTAAATCATCCACAAATTCATTAAGACTAGATTTTAGTTCGAGAGAAAAACTGTTATTAACTGCATTTAATTCAATAGCTGAGTTGGGATTAGAGTATTTATTTTTCAGATCTTTAATGGCATCATTTATTGCATTTATATCAGAATTAGTAATTTCTGAAAGATCTTTTTTTGTTATTGGCCTGCCTTTCAAATATAGAACAGCTTCAACTTTAGTAACTAGATCTATATCAGATATTGGCGTGGTATTTGGATCAGATTGATTGATTTTAATTACCGAAATCTTTTCTAATTTACCTTAAATTTAATCTGATGCACCAAGGAATAATCTATATGTATCGTTTTGAGTTTCATCCCAGAATTTATAGCCTAGAATTCTTACAAATTTATTCCACTCTAAAATCTCATTTTTATCGATCAAAACGCCAATAACAATTTTCCCTACATCAGCTCCATAATTCCTGTAGTGAAATACGCTTATAGACCAATTAGATTTCATATTATTTAAGAAGTTTATTAATGCGCCAGGCCTTTCAGGAAACTCAAATCTGTATAAAAGTTCAATAAAGTTTTTATTTTCCATATCTTTAAAATCTCTTGGTAATCTTCCACCTACCATATGTCTAAGATGATTTTTAGATAATTCATCATCACTTATGTCAATAAATGCGTACTCAGAATTTCTAAATACATTTAATAAATTTTTTTTATCATTTAAACCATAAACTTGAACCCCTACAAAGATCTGTGCATTCTTAGAATTTGACATCCTATAGCTAAATTCAGTTAAATTTCTATTATCAAGTAATTTACAAAAATTAATTAGACTACCAGCACGTTCAGGAATTTCAACAGCCATCATTACTTCTTTACACTCTCCAAGTTCTGCTCTTTCTGCTACAAATCTAAGCCTCTCAAAATTCATATTTGCACCACAGGCAATCGCAACCATTTTTCTATTTATATGATTCGAATTTATAATATCTTTTTTCATTCCCGCTATTGATAAGGCACCCGCAGGCTCTAGTATTGATCTAGTATCCTCAAAAACATCTTTTATAGCAGCACAGATTTCGTCAGTATTTACCCTAATCATCCTATCTATATATTTTCTACCAATATCAAAAGTATTTTTACCAATTTTTTTAACCGCCACTCCATCTGCAAATTGACCTACAGAAGATAGTTCCACAATTTTTTCTTCTTCCAATGATTTCGTCATAGCGTCAGCATCTTCTGGTTCTACACCAATTATTTTTACTTCGGGCCATATTTTTTTAACGTATAAGGATATTCCTGATATCAATCCCCCACCACCTACAGCAATATAAATTGCATAAGGTTTTTCCTTAAGCTGCTGTTCAAGTTCAATAGCTATAGTTCCTTGTCCTGCTATTACTTCTGGATCATCAAAGGGATGAATAAAGCATAAATTTCTTTCTTGGCTGATCCTTATTGCCTCTTTGTAAGTATCATCATAGTTATCGCCATATAATATGACTTTTGCTTTTAAATTTTTAACTGCATTAACTTTTACTAGAGGTGTGGTAATGGGCATTAATATGGTTGCTTGGCAATTTAACTTAAGGGCACTAAGTGCAACCCCTTGAGCATGATTACCAGCACTAGAAGTAATTACTCCCTGAGCAAGCTGTGAATTAGTGAGCTTACTCATTTTGTTATATGCACCTCTTATCTTGAATGAAAATACATCCTGAAGATCTTCTCTTTTTAGAAAAACTTCATTATTAAGTGTATTACTTAAATTATGAGCTTTCTCTAGTGGTGTTTTTTTTGCAACTTCATAGACTTCAGCTTGAAGTATTTTTTCAATATAATTATCCATATACATATTTTTAGCATTAATTATTAATCTAATAAAACATTACATGATCTATTTCAAAAAAAATACTCATTTTGCACCTCGGCGTTTTAGATTATATAGATACCAATTTTTGTTAAATGCTTTTAAGTGAGTTAAGTCATCCAAATCAACTTCATGGCTTAACAGTTTCACAATTAGAGGAAATTGCTTGTCAAATTAGAGAAAGACATCTTCAGGTAGTATCTACTAGTGGAGGACATCTTGGTCCTGGATTAGGTGTAGTTGAGTTGACATTGGCCTTATATCAAACTCTTGATCTTGATTTTGATAAAGTTGTTTGGGATGTAGGACATCAAGGTTACCCTCATAAATTAATTACAGGACGTTTCAGTCAATTTGATTCTCTAAGGCAACAAAATGGAGTTGCTGGATATCTTAAAAGAAGTGAAAGTAAATTTGATCATTTTGGGGCTGGACATGCAAGTACTTCTATTTCTGCTGCTTTGGGAATGGCAATAGCAAGAGATAGAAAAGGTGAAAATTATAAATGCGTCGCTGTTATTGGAGATGGAGCACTAACTGGAGGAATGGCATTAGAAGCTATAAATCATGCAGGTCACTTACCAAATACCCCTTTAGTTGTAGTATTGAACGATAATGACATGTCTATTTCACCTCCGGTTGGTGCCCTTTCATCTTACTTAAATAAGGTAAGAGTAAGTCCACCATTGCAATTTTTGTCCGATAGTGTTCAGGAAAGTGTAAAAAATATTCCCTTAATTGGTAAGGACATCCCAGAAGAACTCAAAAATATTAAAGGAAGCGTTAGACGATTATCTGTGCCTAAGGTTGGAGCAGTTTTTGAAGAACTCGGATTTACATATATGGGTCCAATTGATGGTCATGATATTGGCAACTTAGTTAAGACTTTTAACGCTGCCCATAAACTTAAAAGACCTGTACTTGTTCATGTTGTCACAACAAAAGGTAAGGGTTACCCATATGCAGAAGCCGATCAGGTTGGATATCATGCACAGTCTGCATTTGATCTTACAACTGGGAAATCTATCCCATCAAAGAAACCTAAACCTGTCAGTTATAGTAAAATATTTGGTCAAACCTTATTAAAAATATGTGAGCAAGATAGCAAAGTCGTTGGTATTACTGCTGCAATGGCTACAGGTACTGGTTTAGATATATTGCAAAAAAATATTCCTGATCAATACATCGATGTAGGAATAGCAGAACAACATGCAGTTACTCTTGCGGCAGGAATGTCTTGCGATGGTCTTAAACCTGTTGTAGCTATTTATAGTACTTTTCTTCAACGTGCATTCGATCAATTAATTCATGATGTAGGGATTCAAAATTTACCTGTATCATTCGTACTTGATAGAGCTGGGATAGTTGGAGCTGACGGTCCTACTCACCAAGGTCAGTACGATATCAGTTATATGAGATCCATACCTAATTTTGTATTGATGGCTCCAAAGGATGAGTCTGAATTACAGAGAATGTTAATAACTTCAATAAACCATAATGGTCCTACAGCTCTAAGAATTCCTAGAGGCTCTGGATTAGGAGTGGCTGTAATGGATGAGGGTTGGGAACCTTTGAATATAGGCGAAGCTGAAATAATTGAAGAAGGAGAAGATATTTTAATTATTGCTTATGGTTCAATGGTCGCATCAGCAATCGAAACAGCAAAGATCCTAAAAAATATGAACATTAATGCCTGCATTGTTAATGCAAGATTTGTTAAACCTCTAGATAAAAATCTTATTATGCCTTTAGCAAGTAGGATTCAAAAAGTTGTAACTATGGAAGAAGGAACCTTAATAGGTGGATTTGGCTCCGCAATAGTTGAATTATTTAACGATAATGAAATAAGCATTCCTGTATACAGAATAGGTATACCTGATGTTTTAGTAGATCATGCTTCACCTGATCAGAGTAAAGAAAAACTAGGTCTTATGCCTGATCAGATGGCAGATAAAATTGTTAAGAAATTTAAGTTAGTTCATTAAATATTTAATAAATAAAATTTATAAAACACCTCGAGAGGCTAACCCTAAGATTGCACCAATTCCGAAAATATGACCAAGGCAATTAGCACCTACAACTGATGCGTGACTTAAACCACCATAGAATTTTGAATTAGGTATTTCAAAACCTTCGTTAGGTTTTCTTATTGTTGCTCTAGCAATTGCATAAGCAAAAACATTACATGCAATCATTACGACGGCACACTTTGGAGACCAAGAAAAAGTTGCTGGATCTGCAGCTGCAAATAATGTAGTAAACATAAAAATTCGTTATTTACATATATTCTCTAATACTTTTACCTAAAAAACACAAAATTGTAAAAGGTCTTAAGAGTTGTTCACTTCTAAGTTATTTAATAACTTTATAAATCCAAACAAAATAACAAAATCACTTAGAGTTAGGAAAGATTCTGCAAAGCCATGCAGGAAGTCAACCTCAACAAGGGTTTTATTGTAGTAATTTAGTGTGAAGATAGATACCAATATAGTTATGAATACGAATAAAACAGTTAGGGAAAATCCTGTTTTTACAAAAATATTAATAGATTTGATTTTATATAAGTAAATCAAAAATATTGCATATGGAATTATTGATACTGCGAACAATATTGTGTTATCAATTGAACCTAATTTTTCTATAAATTTAAAAAATAAATCATTCATAAGTCTCTTTGCCTTTAAAAATTATTATTGCAGCTAAGGCTAATGTTGAATTTCCTATGAATGTAAATATTCCTTGAAGTGATACTAGACCGTAAAGATTTTCTTGGTTGTCATAAATATGCCAAGTAATAGCGCACATAGCTCCTATTAAGTTTGGAACCATGGCTAAGCTTAACCAAAAAAATAATTTGTATTCCTTATATGTAGAAATTTTGCATATAACAAAAATGGCAAATATCCATTCAATGACCGAAGAGATGTGAATTAACCAAGTTCCAAATGAAAGTTCGTGCAAAATTTATACTTTTTTCTTTAATACATTAAGTACTTCTTTGGCATGATTTATAGGTAAAACACTTATCCATCTATACGATATTTCCCCTTCTGGAGAAATCAAAAAAGTATTTCTATCTGAAAATGGAGGAATCCAAGAACCATATTTATCGCTAATAATTCCTCCAGGATCGGATAATAATGTGTAGTTTATAGATTTCTCGCTGCAGAAACTTTCATGAGAATCTTGGTTATCAGCACTAATACCAACAATTTCGGCATTATATTTTGAAAAATCTTTTTTTAATTCCGAAAAACCTTTAGCTTCAAGAGTGCAACCTGCGGTAAAGTCCTTTGGATAAAAATACATGACAAGCCACTTACCTTGAAAATCATTTAATTCCCAAATATTTTTTGATTTTATGTTTTTGTTAAAACCTTCTAATTGAAAGTTTGGAGCAATATCTCCAACTTCAGGAGCAAAGTCAAAAGCTATTGCTGAATTACAATTAAATAAAATAAAAAAAGGTATTAATATACTTGCAACTAAATTTCCCATCAAATTTAGAATTTTTTTAAATCAACTCCATTTGATTTAGCAAATTTATCTAAACCTACTTTTTGTATAGACTTTAGTGCTTTGGTGCTAATTTTAATATTCACCCATTTTTTGCCTTCTTCCCACCAAAGTCTCCTTTTTTGGAGATTAACTTGTTGTAATTTTTTTGTACGAATATGTGAGTGACTCACTGCCATACCGTTATTAGCTTTTGCACCGGTCAGTTCGCAAACTCTTGACATATTAATTAAATTATATTTTTAAAAATTCTAACACATGACTCATTTTGTTGAATTAAGTAATTCTGAGATTAATTCAGCATTATTATTTTGTAAATTAATTATCTGTTCTTGATCTAATCCACCAACGGAAAGCTTAGCCATATCGTAAACATGATTAGCAATTTTGGATGCCAATGGATTTTCAATAGGATCTTTTTCATCAATAATTATTTTGTTGCCTGTAATTTTATTAAGACCAACAATAAGAGGATGTTCTTTGTTAACTAAGAGCACATGATATTCAGGTAAACCAGGCATCTTTTGTTCCATGTAAGCACCCATATCATTAATTCTTCTCATTTGTTCTGGGAGCAAGATCATCGCTGGTGGAGCATCTTTACTTGAAAGTGACTGAACTTTAACTGTTACTTTCTCATTGTTGAGGGCCTTAACTATTGTATCTCTAAGATTATCTGTATTTGATTTGCCATCCTTATCTACAATTTCTTTAAATTCTGTATCTTCTAGTTCATTTATTTCTGAATCTACTCTTTGGAATTGATAATCTTCATTTTTACTTTCCAACCATGGAAGAAATTGTGCGTCAATTAAGGGATCTGATTTAATAACTTCTTTATTATCAGATAAACAGATATTTAATGCACTAGATTGAGCAATCAAATCTGAACAGTAAATTATTTTTTTAGTATCAGTTAATTTATTTCGATCTTTGTAATTTGCGAGAGTTGTGAAATATTTATCATTGGACTTAATGAGGGATTTATTTTCAATATCTTTAGTTACGTCTTTCTCTGAATTTATTATTGTTTCGAAAATTATACTATTATTGACTAAATCAGCAAATTTTTCATCTTCGATAGCTCCAATTTTAATAAAAGCAGAGATTGAATCCCAAATTTCTGCATAAAATTCTGGAGAATTTTTTATCAAATCCTTCAGTTTATTAGCGATTTTTTTTGAAATAAATGATGATATAGACCTTACTTTTCTATCTGTTTGTAATGCACTTCTACTAACATTTAGAGGTATATCTGTAGAGTCAATAACTCCTCTTAGAGGTAAAAGGTATTTAGGTACTATCTCTTTAATTGAATCGCTTACGAATACTTGATTGCAAAATAGTTTTATTTCTCCCTTTTCCCAATCAGCTCTACCTGACAACTTCGGAAAATACAATATCCCTTGTATGTCATATGGATAATCTGTATTTAGATGAATCCATAACAGTGGATCCCCCTGGAAAGGATAAAGGTATTTATATAACTCAATATAATCTTCATCTTTTAATTCACTAGGTTGTTTTCTCCAAGGAGGATTTTTCTTATTGATTGTCTCTCCTTCTAATAAGACATCTATTGGCATAAAATCACAATATTTTTTTATTAATGATTTAATCCTTTCAGGCTCGATAAACTCTTTTTCTTCTTCAAGTAGGTGAAGAATAACATCTGTACCAATTGTCTCTCTTTCTGATTCCTCTAACGTGAAATTTGGCGATCCATCACATGACCATTTGAAAGCTTTTGATTCCCCAATTGCCGACTTAGTTAATATATCAACTCTATCTGCCACCATGAAACTTGAATAAAAACCTAGTCCAAAATGACCAATGAATTCATCATTATCTTTTTTGTATTTTGTTAGGAATTCTTCAGCACTAGAAAATGCAACTTGATTTATGTACTTTTTAATTTCTTCATCATTCATTCCAATTCCATTATCGGAAATTGTTAACGTATTTTTTTCACGGTTAATTGTTATTTTTACTTGAGCCTCCTCAGTATTCTCGCAATCACCTGCCATAGAGGCCATTCTTCTTTTACTGATTGCGTCAACACCATTACTAACAAGTTCTCTTAAAAAGATTTCATGGTCAGAATATACCGCCTTCTTGATAATTGGGAAAATATTTTCGGTGTTAATACGAATTTCGCCTTTTTCCATTTAAAAAAAATCAAACATATTAAATACTATTTCGTAAAAACTAGTTAATCAAGTTTAATTAGGAGTATTGTCCGAACAATATGTTAATTTAAAAGTTAAATAAATTTTAAAAAGGTTTATTTAATCCACAAAATATCACTACAATTATTTTCTTTCATAATTTGATTGGCTTTAGCCAAGTCATCACATGGATTTAAATGTAAGACAGCTATATTTCCTTTCTTCTGTTGTATTTTTTGTTCATTCATACCTTTTTCTAACAAATAAGAATCCTTAAACATCAATAAAATCTTTTTTTTATCTGTCTTTTCTTCCTTAATTAAATTTCTTAAAATGTCCACCGAAATTGTAAATCCAATTCCATTAAATATTTTCTCATTAGGACTAAATGTTCTTACTAACTCATCATATCTTCCGCCTTTTGCAATGACGCATTTATTTTTACCATTATCCCCTATAAGCTGAAAAACTATTCCTTCATATAAATTCAAGTGAGGTTGAAAAGTGGGATCAAGTTGTAATTTAACACCATATTTTTTTGATATTTTTGATAATGTCTCAAATAAAAAATTTAAGTCATCTAAGGTTTTACTAGTGCCATATATAGTTTTTAATTTTTTAAGTATTGTTATTGGCTCTCCTCGTGTGAATAAAAGATCTTTAAGAATATATTTATCATCTTCATCTACTCCTAATTTAGATAAATTATCTTGATCAAAATTAACCAGACTTTTCTTAATTTCTTCAAAATTATTATTCTTATATTTATTTAGTATCAAGTCCATTATTTTTGTAGTGCTTACTAGTAGAAATAAATTACAACCATCCTTTAAATTAATATTATCGATTGAATCAAACAAAATATTAATAACTTCAATTTCTGGGTATTTTGTATCATATCCAATTAATTCAATTCCACTCTGCAATTTTTCTTGTAATTTATATGAATTTTTATTATTTTGTTTTTTATCAAAAACCATTCCGTTACTGAATAATCTTATAGGTCTTTTCTTATTTATTAATCTAGTAGATGACAATTTAACAATTGATGTTGTCATTTCTGGCCTAAGACATAATGAATTATTACTTACTATCCCTACAACCTGATTTTCGTCAATAACGCCACGGCCTCTTATAATATCTAAAGTGTTTATAAATGAGGGTGAAACCTCTTCATATCCCCATAGTTTATAAATACTATTTAAATTATTTATGATGTTTGAGTTATTTTTTACATCGACTAATTTAATTTCCTTTATATCTGTCATTTTAATATTTAACTAATTTTAGGTATAGAGATTTTTTTTAAATGGAGAGACTTTATCTAGTTCATTTTTTAATTCATTCTCAAGGCTGGGAGAACAAGCTAAAATTCTTCCTGAACTTAAATTAAATTCGCCTGATGGATAATCAGAAATAATACCACCAGCCTCTTTAACAATAATAGCACCGGCTGCTAGGTCCCATACCTCCAATCCTCTTTCCCAATATCCATCTACCTTACCTGCCGCAACAAATGCTAGATCAACTGCTGCTGCACCTCCTCTTCTAACACCTCTAGTTTTATGTGTTAAATAACAAAATTCAGCATAATTATTATCCTCTGTCTCAAATCTGTCATAAGAGAAACCTGTTACAAGTAGACTATTAGAAAGATTAGAGGGATTCGATACTTTAAGTTTACTATCATTGCAGAATGAGCCTAAACCTATACAGGCTGAATATAATTCATTTAAATAAGGTACTGATATAGCGCCTATAATTGGCTTATTTTTATATACAAGACCAATAGAAGTCCCAAAAAAAGGATATCCATGGGAATAGTTTGTTGTACCGTCTAATGGGTCTATACACCACGTTAAATCCGAAGATTTGTTTAATTTGCCCGATTCCTCTGCATTTATAGAAATGTTTGGTGTCTCTTCTAATAAATATTCTTTTATTTTATTTTCAACTGCCAAATCTACATTGGTAACTAGATCACCCTTCCTACCTTTTGATGATATTTTCTGAATTTTATTGTAATTAACTTTTAAAATTTCATTACCAATTTGAGCAGAATTCTTGGCTATTTCATACAAAATAGATAAGTTTACTTGATTTGCGAATTCCTCTATTTCACTTAATTCAAACATGTTAGTTAATCTTCCTCAAATTCCCATGGTGGCGCAACTCTTGTATTTCCCCTCCCAAAATATTGTCCAAATTGTAAATCGTAAACTTCATCTTCATATGTAGTCTCTACCTCAAGATCTGAAGTTGCTTTAGCGACACAAAGAAGTGCATAGCCTTTGTCTTTTAAAGCCTGAGATACACCCATGGCTTCAGATTGTTGTAAGGTACCAGATTTAATTTTTACTGCACAACTTGTACAGCAACCATTTCTACATGAAAATGCAAGTTTGAAACCTTTCTTTTCAAATTCCTTAAGTATGTAATCATTACTATTAACCTGCTCTTGGTAGACCTTTCCGGTTTCCTTATTTTTAATAGTGACTGTGAAAGTCTTTTTCAAATAACTTTCCTCTATAATGGGATGATTAAGGGTTAAAATGGTTATCTTGGGAGAGGTGGCCGAGTGGTTGAAGGCGCAGCACTGGAAATGCTGTATAGGGGCAACTTTATCGAGGGTTCGAATCCCTCTCTCTCCGTTTTATATTAGTTTATTTTGGTTAAATACATCAACACCTTTGTCTTTAAAATACCTTTTAAAATAGATAGTAATCTTATTAACAAGTTATAAATAATCTTATTTATTTAAATTAAGTTGAAAATATTTGATTTTTACTATTATATGTAAATATCTAAGATAAAAATTAATTAAATTATTAGTAAATTTTGCTTTAATTTAGCGATCTAAAATCATGGGGCAAATAGTTGGAATTGATTTAGGTACTACTAACTCTGTTGTCGGAGTAATTGAAGCTGGACGTCCAATTGTTATTGCAAATTCTGAGGGTTCTAGAACTACACCTTCAATAGTTGGATTTACAAAAGACAAGGAAATAGTAATAGGAGACCAAGCGAGAAGACAACTTGTTCTAAATCCTAAGAATACCTTCTATAATCTTAAACGATTTATTGGTAGTGACTGGGATGAATTAGATGAGAATAGTATTTCTGTTCCTTATAACGTTAAGGCAAATACCAATGGAAGCGTTAGGGTTCTTAGTCCAAATACAGAAAGAGAATATGCACCAGAAGAATTAGTAAGCTCATTGATTAGAAAATTAATTAATGATGCTGAAACTTATCTTGGAGATACTGTTGATTCTGCAGTTATTACTGTCCCTGCTTACTTTAATGAATCTCAAAGGCAAGCTACCAAGGATTCTGCAATATTAGCTGGAATTAAGGTAGATAGAATTCTAAATGAACCTACTGCTGCTGCTCTAGCTTATGGTTTTGAAAAAAGTTCTTCTAATAATGTTTTGGTTTTTGATTTAGGAGGAGGAACATTTGATGTTTCATTATTGAAAATTTCTAATGGAGTATTTGATGTTAAAGCCACTTGTGGTGATACCCAGCTAGGAGGAAACAATTTTGATTCAAAAATAGTTGATTGGCTTGCAGAAAGATTTCTAGTTAAACATGATATTGATCTAAGAAGGGATAGACAAGCTTTACAGAGATTAACCGAGGCTGCTGAAAAAGCTAAATGTGAATTGTCAGGATTACAAAAAACAAAAATATCTTTACCATTTATCACAACAACTAAAGAGGGACCGTTACATATTGAAGAAACCTTAGATAGGAAAATATTTGAATCATTATCACAAGATTTACTTGATAGATTGTTAGAACCTGTGCAAATAGCTTTAGATGATTCTGGATGGAACGCAGAAGATATTGATGAGGTAGTTCTTGTAGGCGGCAGCACTAGAATCCCAATGGTTCAACAATTAGTAAAGACTCTTGTTCCAAATGACCCTTGTCAATCTGTTAATCCTGATGAAGTCGTAGCAGTTGGAGCTGCTATACAATCTGGAATTATTAGTGGTGATTTACAAGATTTACTTCTAAATGACGTTACGCCCTTATCTTTAGGTTTAGAAACTATTGGTGGTCTTATGAAGGTACTCATTCCCCGTAATACGCCAATACCAGTAAGACAATCTGATGTTTTTAGTACTTCCGAGGCTAATCAATCATCTGTAGTTGTTCAAGTACGCCAGGGAGAAAGGCCTTTAGCTTCTGAAAATAAATCACTTGGTAAATTTAGACTATCAGGAATACCTCCAGCTCCAAGAGGGATACCTCAAGTCCAGGTAGCTTTTGATATTGATGCTAATGGTCTTTTAGAGGTAAGTGCAACTGATAGAACAACTGGAAGAAAGCAAACAGTTACATTCTCTGGAGGTTCTAATTTAAATGAACAAGAAATAAATTCGATAATTGAAGAAGCCAAATCAAAAGCTAATGATGATAGGAAGAGAAGATCTGTAATTGATAGAAAAAATAGTGCTTTAACTCTTATTGCACAAGCTGAGAGAAGACTTAGGGATGCTTCATTGGAATTTGGTCCTTATGGTGCCGAAAGGCAACAACGAGCTGTTGAAATAGCCATTCAAGATGTTGAAGAGTATATAGATGACGATGATCCTCAAGAATTAGAAATTTCAGTAAGTGCCTTACAAGAAGCATTATTCGGTTTAAACAGAAAATTTGCGGCAGAAAAGAAAACTGATAATAATCCCCTTCAGGGTATTAAAAATACATTTGGATCATTAAAGGATGAACTCTTTTCAGATGATTATTGGGATGATGATCCTTGGGATAATCAAATGAATAGAAATTATAAAAATTCGAGGTATGGTAATTCTAGGGACGATGATCCATGGGACAATGACTACTTCCTCTAAAAAAGACTATTTGTCAATTTTGGGTTTATCCCCTGATTTTGATGATAAAGAACTTAAAAAGGCCTTTCGAAGAGAAGCAAGAAAATGGCATCCAGATTTAAATAAAAATGATCTTAATGCAGAAGAAAGATTTAAATTAATTAACGAAGCATACGAATATCTTCGCGACCCTAATACAAGAAAAAATAGCTCGGATAAAAATATCAATGATGATTACGAAAATAATAATTTCAAAACAGGGTTTCCTGATTTTCAAGATTATCTTGATTCATTATTTGGCTATGAATACTCACCAAAGAATTATGAGGAATATGATGATGAACCATTTGAGGATGATTCGATAAATAAAAATAATGATGAATTTAACAATTTTCAATACCCTGCAACCTCTCCAGATGAGCCGCCTCCAGTTAAACTCCACCAAGATATTGAAACAGTTATTGAATTAACTCCTGATGAGGCCTTAAATGGAGCTTCAATTTTAATTGAACTTGAAGATGAAACCGTAGTAGAAGTTGATACACCTCCTTTCGCTGGAGATGGATGGCGATTAAGACTTGAAAATATTGCAAGAGGAGGTAAAGATCATTATCTACAGTTAAAAGTTCAAACGGAAAGTGGTCTAAGAATTGATGGTTTAAGAGTTCTTTATAAATTGGAGTTATTTCCTCATGATGCTCTTCTTGGTTGTGCAGTAGAGGTCCCTACCCTTTATGGAAATGTCACACTTCAAGTCCCACCAAAATCATCTACGGGTAGAATGTTACGCTTGAAAGGAAGGGGTTTAACTTTCGAAGATAATGTAGGTGATCAATATGTTGAAATCTTGGTAGTCATACCTGCAGATATTAATGATGAAGAAATTGCTTTATATACAAGATTACAAGAATTATCACTTTCTGATTCTTAATCAAATATTATATAAATAGAAATTCGATAATTATGAACATATTTGTTCTTTTATATAATTCAGGAACAGATAAGGAAGGAATTCATTCAATCGAACTTAAAGGAAGGACCATTGTTCTTATGTTTGAAGATAAGGATGATGCAACTAGATATTGTGGTCTACTAGAAGCTCAAGATTTTCCTTTGCCAACAGTTGAAATGATCAACATAGAGGAAATAAAAGATTTCTGCATAAAATTAGACTATGAATGTAAATTAGTAGAAAAAAACTTTGTACCCAAAACTGCAGAAGATAGGTTATTAATTTCACCACCCCAGAAAAACCTAGAAATTGAAAATTGGGAGGAAGACAAAAATAGTAATAAAGATAACATTGATATAGATACCATTAAGGAAAACCTTGAAAAGTTGCTTTAGCTACTAAAATATCAATAAATTATTTAACAAATAAATCATGACAACAGCCTTATTTGAAACAGAAGTTGGGAACATTAATATTGAATTTTTCTCTGATGACGCCCCAAATACCGTTAAAAATTTTACGAATTTGATAAGTGATGGGTTTTATGATGGCCTAGCATTTCATAGGGTTATTCCTGGATTTATGGCTCAGGGTGGATGTCCAAATACTCGCGATGGTGCTTCTGGTATGCCTGGAACTGGAGGCCCAGGATATAATATTAAATGTGAAATTAATTCCAATAAACATTTAAAAGGCTCACTTTCTATGGCTCATGCGGGAAAAGATACAGGTGGTAGTCAGTTTTTTATAGTTTATGAACCACAGCCTCATCTCGACGGAGTACATACTGTTTTTGGCAAGACAGATGATATGGATGTCGTACTCAAGCTTACTAATGGTTCAAAAATTATTAAGGCAATTCTAAACTAGTAATTTAGCCTTCAAAAACAATACTGAATGTCTCTTTATCTAAATTAAATTTTCTTGTAGAAGAATATAAAATTTCGTTATTAATAGTGAATTTAGTATTGATTAGTTTTATGCTACTTTTTGGGTGTAATGCTTGTTCAATATTTCTAGAAACAATAATTCCAATCTTTGTACTATTTTCATATTTGGATAAAAATTGAATAAATAATTCTATATTCTTTATTTCTTCATCATTAATGTTGGAATTGGTTCTATCTTGATTATGTAAAATTCTCCATACTAGTTTTGGACGGTTCCAAAAAGCCAATAACCTTGGACTACTCTCAAGTTTAATATTAATGTTTTGTTCACTACAGAATTTAATAACTTTATTTTTTATTGAAACTAAATCAATAGATTTATATTTTCCGTCAAGAAAAATTGATATAAATGGATCAATATTACTGGAATTAGAATTATCATCATCAATCATGTGGCCTAACTTTGTTTTTTTAACACTCAAATATTCTGCATTATTATCGTTTGGACAAATAACTAAAGGAACTCTCTCAATAACTTCTATTCCATAACCACCTAATCCAGCAATCTTTCTAGGATTGTTGGTTAGTAATTTTAATTTTTTTATACCTAAATCAGTTAAAATTTGTGCTCCAACTCCATAATTTCTGAGATCAGCTGGAAAACCTAATTTTTCATTAGCTTCTACAGTGTCTAATCCGCCATCTTGTAGACTGTAAGCTTTTAATTTATTTATTAGACCAATTCCTCTGCCTTCTTGTCTCAAGTAAACAACAACTCCTTCTTCCTCCTTTTCTATTCTTGATAAAGCAGCCTCTAACTGGGGTCTACAATCACAACGTAATGATCCAAAAGCATCACCAGTTAAGCACTCTGAGTGCATCCTTACTAGTACAGGTTCACTTAATTTAGATGATTTTTGTTTAACTAATGCAACGTGCTCTGAACCATCCAGATCATTAACATATCCATAAGCTTTGAAATTACCAAAAATACTTGGAAGAACAGCATCAGATTTTCTAAATACAAATCTCTCAGTTTGAAACCGATAACTTATTAAATCAGCTATTGATATTAATTTCATTCCCCACTGTTTTGCATACTCTTTAAGTTGAGGAAGTCTTGACATAGAACCGTCAGGATTTTGTATTTCACAAATCACTCCAGCGGGATAAAGACCTGACATTGCGGCAATATCTACTGCCGCTTCGGTATGACCTGCCCTTTTCAATACTCCACCTTTTTTTGCTCTTAATGGAAAAATATGTCCTGGCCTCCTTAAATCATCAGGTTTTGTATTTGGGTTTATAGCAACTTGTATTGTCTTTGCCCTGTCTTCAGCGGAAATTCCGGTAGTGACATTATGTTCAGGTCCAGCATCAATTGATACTGTAAAAGCTGTTTGATTTTCATCTGTATTTCTATCTACCATTAATGGTAAATCTAATGAATCAAGTTTTTCACCTTGCATTGCTAGGCAAATAAGACCACGTCCCTCTGTAGCCATAAAGTTAATTTGCTGTGGAGTTGCAAATTGAGCCGCACATATTAAATCTCCTTCATTTTCTCTTCTTTCATCATCTACAACAATTATGCATTCACCATTTCTTATAGCTGCCAAGGCGTCGCTGATAGGATCAAATTCAATTTTAAAAGATTCATTTATATCCAAAATTGTTCCATTATTTGATTTGGGACTTGTTTCTTTCATTATTCCTATCAATATAGAAAAATAGTGTTTTAGTTACCTTAAATTCAACACTTTATAATCCTATCTCAAAGTCTGCCAATTCAAAGAAATGAATGTTGCAATAGTAGGTGCTACTGGTTACGGAGGAATTCAAGCGGTAAATCTCTTAAAGAAAATTAAAAAATACAAAATTTCATTTTTAGGAGGTAATAAAACATCTGGATCAAAGTGGAATGATAATTTTCCTTTTATTTATCTAGATAATGATCCTTTTATAGAGGAAATTTCCGTAGATAACATTTCAAAAAATGCAGATGTTGCTTTGCTTTGCTTACCAAATGGCTTATCTTCAACATTGACAAGGAAATTATTAGATAGAGGACTTAAAGTTATTGATTTATCTGCTGATTATAGATATAAGTCTTTAGATGAATGGAAAAAAGTATATTCCAAAGAAGCTGCTATTTATAAAAGAAATGATGATGATTTATGTAAAGAGGCAGTTTACGGTCTTCCTGAAATAAATAAAGAAGAAATTTCAAAAGGAAGATTAATTGCCTGTCCAGGATGTTATCCAACATCTGCTCTTATTCCATTAGCTCCTTATCTCTCTCAAGGAATTATTGAAAATGAAGGTATAGTTATTGACTCTAAAAGTGGAACCTCTGGAGGTGGTCGAGAACCAAACCAAAAGCTACTCTTATCAGAATGTGGAGAAGGTCTATCAGCATATGGATTAATAAACCATAGACATACCTCAGAGATCGAGCAAGTGGCATCTTTAATTTCTGGAAATATAATTGAACTGCTTTTTACACCTCATTTAGTCCCAATCTCAAGGGGTATGCATTCGACTATATATGGGAGATTAAAAGATCCAGGATTAACTTCTGATGACTGCAGAATTCTTCTGGATAATTACTATAGAAATTTTAAAAATATTAAAGTCTTACCTGTAGATACATTCCCATCAACAAAATGGGTTAAAAATACAAACCAAATTTTACTTTCTGTTAAAGTTGATAATCGAAATGGAAGAATAATTATATTATCTGTAATTGATAATTTGTTAAAAGGTCAGACTGGGCAAGCAATTCAAAATTTAAATATTATGAGTGGATTTTCAATGGATGAAGGTCTTGATTTAACTAATAATTTTCCATAAAATTACTTCTTATCATAAAACCAGCAAGAGAGATTGAGTGAGGTAAAATTTTATGCTCAAGCATTTGTATTCTTTTGGAAAGTGATTCAATATCATCATCATTTCTAATTGATAATGCCGCTTGCATTATCAATGATCCACTATCTACCTCCTCTTCAACAAAATGTACAGAACAACCAGTTATTTTTGAACCATTTAATATAGAGTCCTTTATCGCAGAACCACCTTTATATGCTGGAAGTAATGAAGGGTGAATATTTATTATCTTATTCTTAAATTTATTAATAAAAAATGGAGTAACAATTTTCATCCAGCCTGCCATAACCACAAGTTCAACATCGTAATGAATTAAAGTATTTACAATTTCTAATTCAAATGTCTCTTTTTGCAGAAAGTCTTTGCCTATTATAATTTTGTGAGGTATTTTTTTACTTTCAGCTCTCTTTATACAACCTGCATCATCCTTGTTAGTAATTAGAACTTTTATATCTATATCTAATTCTCCTTTTTCTGAGAGATTAATTAATTCCTGAAAGTTTGTTCCTTTACCAGAAGCAAGTACACCTATTTTTAATTTTGGGGAAAATCTTCTAAATTCAGATATCCCAGGCGAAATTATGTAATTAAATGATTTATCCAAAGTTTTTTATTTTTTCTAATGATAAATTTATATGAAATAAAAAAAACCCTCCAATCTAAATATTTATATTCAAAGACATATTAATTTGAAGATATTAATTTAAACAAATTTAAATGATTCAAATCTATGTACTATTCGTATAGATATAATTGAATAATTAACAAAAGAAACAAATATATAAAATGAATGAAGATTTAAACTCTTGGGATAAATTTTGTAATTACCTTTGGTTTGATAAAAAATTAAATATTTGGTTAGACATAAGCAAAATTAATTTCACAAATAAAGAGCTAAAAAATTTAGAAGATAAATTTATAGATGTTTTTTCATCAATAAAAGAATTAGAAAATGGTGCAATCTCAAATATTGATGAAAATAGACAAGTTGGTCATTATTGGCTTAGAACTCCGTCAATTTCACCCTCTTCCAAAATAGAAGAGGAAATTACAGCAGATATTAATGCAATCTCTGAATTTGGAAAAGAAATTTTAAATGGAGATATTAAGAATAAGAATAATCAGCATTATACTGATGTTTTATGGATAGGAATTGGTGGAAGTGGTCTAGGACCATTACTTATTACAGAGTCACTGCAGAAGTGTTCTAGTGGCTTAAATTTTTCTTATATCGATAACGTAGATCCTTTTTTAATTAGCGAAAAGTTAGAAGAGTTATCTGAAAAATTATCAACAACATTATTTGTAGTAGTAAGCAAATCAGGTGGTACGCCTGAACCTAAAATTGCTATGGAAATTATTAAAAGTCACTGCGAAAACAATTTTCTTGAATGGAATTCTAATGCTATAGCTATAACTATGAAAGATAGTAAGTTATTTAAAAAAGCCACTTCTGAAAATTGGTTAAAAATATTTAATTTACAAGATTGGGTTGGAGGAAGAACAAGTATTACAAGCTCTGTGGGATTACTTCCATTAGCTCTTATTAATGAAAATATATTTGAATTCATTAGAGGGGCATCAGTAATGGATGAGGCCACGCGTATAAGTGATTTTAAAAAAAATCCGGCAGCATTATTATCATCTGCATGGTATTTAACTGGGGATGGCGTTGGGAAGAGAGATATGGTCGTATTACCATATAGAGATAGGTTACAGGTATTTAGTAAATATCTTCAGCAATTAGTAATGGAATCATTAGGAAAGAAATTTAATAGGAATGGTGAAGTAGTTAATCAAGGTATCTCCGTTTTTGGTAATAAAGGATCTACAGATCAGCATGCTTATGTTCAGCAACTGAGAGATGGTATTGATAATTTCTTTTGTATTTTTATTGAATTATTAGATTCTCCATCTACTAATATTTTTGATGAAAAAGAGAATCCTAAAGAATATCTTTCTGGTTTTTTGCAAGGAACCAGATCAGCACTCTCTAGTGAAGACAGACAAAGTATCACTATTACTTTAGAAAAGTTAAATTGTTTTTCACTAGGGGCCTTAATCGCTTTATTTGAGAGGGCTGTATCCTTCTACGCTGAATTGGTAAATATAAATGCATATGATCAACCTGGAGTTGAAGCTGGAAAGAAAGCAGCTGCAAATATTATTGAGTATCAACAAAAAGTAAGTAATTTATTAGATGAAGGTGGAGAATATTCTATAAATGACATAACATCATTATTTGATAATTCAGTTAGTGAACCCATATTTTTTATAATCCGTGAAATGTGTTTCGGTAATGATAATTATTTAGTTAAAGGCGATTGGTCAAATCCAAATTCAATAGTTATTCAAAAAATAAATTCTTAAACAACAATATTCATAATTTTTCCTTTAACAATAATTATTTTTCTTATTTCCTTATCTTGAATCCATTTTAAAATGTTAGGTCTTTTAAGAGTCAATTCTTTAATTTGATCTTTACTCATATCATTATTAATATTTACTTTGTCTCTAACTTTTCCATTCACTTGTATTACTAGTTCATATGAATCTTCCTTTAGTGCCTCGGCATTAAATGAAGGCCAGTGTTCTAAATGTACAGATTTTTTAAATCCTATAAGATGCCATATTTCTTCTGCAATATGAGGTGCAAATGGAGCCAACAAAATACAAAATGTTTTTAATGCATCAATTTTTAAATTATTGTTTACGTCATTAATTGAATTTGATAATGAATTATAAAACTTCATTAGTTCTGAAATCGCAGTATTAAATTGGTTATTTAATATGTCATTTGAAATTTCTTTTATAGCTATATTCATTGACTTTATTAAACTTTTTTCTTTATCTGGATAGGAATTAGATTTACTATTTATATCTTTTGCACAATTTATATAAAGCTTCCAAATCCTGCTTAAAAATCTAAATTGTCCTTCAACATCTGTATCTCCCCATTCCAAATCTTTTTCTGGCGGTGCTTTAAATAATATAAACATTCTTGCTGTATCTGCTCCATATTTTTTAATTACTGATTCAGGGTCTATTCCATTATATTTAGACTTAGACATCTTCTCGAAAAGAACTTCGAGTTTAGAATTGTCAATTGGATCTGTAGGATTTGATAAGTCAGTAATATCGGAAGGAGAAACATATTTACCAGTTTTATTGTTTTTATAGGCTGCCGCCTGAACCATTCCTTGCGTTAATAGTTTTTTGAAAGGTTCATCAATTTCAAATAGTTCATTATCCCTCAAGGCTTTAGTGAAAAATCTTGCATATAACAAATGCAATATTGCATGCTCTACCCCTCCAACATATTGATCTACAGGCAACCACTTATTGATTTCAATCTTTTCAAATGGCTTATTAGAACATTTTGAAGATGGATATCTTAAAAAATACCATGATGAACACATGAAAGTGTCCATAGTATCAGTTTCTTTTCTTGCCGCTATTCCACATTTTGGACATGTAGTATTTATCCAATTATTATTATTACCTAAAGCATTAATCTTGTTAGCCGAGATTTCTATATCTTTTGGTAAGGAAACAGGTAATTCCGATTGCTTTAATGGAACAGATCCACATTTTTTGCAATTAACTATAGGTATCGGACATCCCCAATATCTTTGTCTAGATATTAACCAATCTCTTAGACGATATTGAATCTTATTTTCAGCCCATCCATTATTTACTCCTTCCTCTGAAATTTTTATTTTAGCAATAGTATTTTCTATGCCATTGTATTGATTTGAATTAATAAGATATCCTTTTTCTACATAAGCTTCTTCAAGCTCTTTATTTTGTTCACTTTTATCCATTATTATTACCTGTTTAATATCAATATTATTTTTCTTAGCAAATTCAAAATCTCTTAGATCATGAGCAGGCACGCCCATAACAGCACCTGTACCGTATTCATCGAGAACATAACTTGCCACCCAAATAGGAATAGGTTCAGAATTAACTGGATTTATTGCTGTTAAATTAGTTTTTATTCCAATTTTTTCTAGTTCATTATTTTTATTATTTTTCAAATATTGTTTAAGATTTTCTATATCTTGTATTGTTTCTTGTTCAGAAATATTTTTTAGTAATGAATGATTAACAGAAATTGCTAAATAAGTAACTCCAAATAAAGTATCTGGCCTTGTTGTAAATACAGTAATTTTCTCTTCTGGATTGGTATTAATATTGAAATTAATATTTGCACCAATTGACTTTCCAATCCAATTATCTTGCATTATTTTTACTCTTTCTGGCCAGTTATCTAATTTTTCTAAATCCTTCAATAACTCATCCGCATAATTAGTAATTCTTAAAAACCATTGCTTTAATAATTTTTTTTCAACTACTGCCCCAGATCTCCAAGATTTGCCATTTGAATCAACTTGTTCATTCGCTAGGACTGTATTATCAATAGGATCCCAATTAACTTCTGATTCCTTTTGATATACAAGACCTGCCTTGTATAACTCTAAAAATAGATATTGAGTCCAAATATAATAATTTTCATCACATGTTGCAAATTCCCTATCCCAATCAACTGATAGTCCCAAAAGCTTTAATTGTGACTTCATATGAGAAATATTTTTTTTAGTCCAGACACTTGGACTAATTCCTCTTTCAATCGCTGCATTCTCAGCAGGCAAACCAAAAGCGTCCCAACCCATTGGATGTAAAACAGATTTGCCCTTAAATCTTTGGAATCGAGCTATTAAGTCTGTAATAACATAATTCCTAACATGTCCCATATGAAGATTACCTGAAGGGTAGGGAAACATTGATAAGGCATAAAATTTATCGCTGTTCTCAGTTAATTCATCGGTTTTGTATAGATTGTTTTCAGTCCATACTGACTGCCATTTTTTTTCTATTTCAGATGGATTATATAAATTAGTATCAGCCTCATATTGTTTATCGGGAGAAATCACTTAATTTTTATTTGTTAAATTATTATTTTAATATCCATTGTATAAAATAGAAATAGATTGTTAAAAGGAATAATTTATAATTAAAATTTAAAATATATTATCTACAAATGAAAAATATAACTTTTGAAAAATATCAAGGTAACGGAAATGATTTCGTAATAATAGATTCTAGAGGAAATGAATTATATAAAACTTACAAGACAAATAATATATTTGATATAAAAAAAATTTGCAACAGGCAATTTGGTATTGGAGCAGATGGTGTAATTTTTATAGAAGAACCTAATGAAGATAATTATGCAAAAATGATAATTTATAATTCTGATGGTTCTGAAGCACAAATGTGTGGAAATGGAATTAGGTGTTTAGTTGAGTATCTCCACGTAAATGATTCAATGAATAATAAAAATATAGAATATAAAATTGAGACTAAAGCAGGTTTAAAAATTGCAAAATATATAAATGATGAAATTACAGTAAAAATGGGAGTTCCAATTTTAGAATGTCAAAATATTCCAACAACAATTGAAAAAAAAATAAATTCAATTCCTTCACAAGAATTTATTGAGAAAGATTTTAATAATATGGGTTATGCCGTAGGAATGGGAAATCCTCATTTAATATTCTTTGTAAAAGACATGGAGTCAATTGTTCTCTCCAGACTTGGTCCTATATTTGAAAAAAATGAATTATTTCCTGAAAAAACTAATGTGCATTTTTGTCAAATTTTAAATAGAGATAATATCAAAGTAAAAGTATGGGAAAGGGGTGCAGGAGCAACCTTAGCTTGTGGAACAGGTGCCTGTGCTATCCATGTAGCAGCTTATAAATTAGGTCTTTGTAATTCACAAACCATAGTAACCTTACCAGGAGGTAATCTAAAAATTGATTGGTCAAAAGACGATTGTGAAGTAATGATGACCGGTAATGCTAAAAAGGTTTTCTCAGGATCAATGTTAGTAAATTAATGGAAAGTAATTTTATTTATTTAGATAATGCATCCACAACTCCTTTATCTGAGAATGTTTTAAATATAATTAATTCAACTTACAGGGATTATTGGCATAACCCTTCATCTACATATGAGCTAGGGATAAAATGCTCAATATATCTTGAAAAAATTAGATCTAATATTGCTTATATTTTTGAAGCAGATGCAGAGGATGTAATCTTTACATCTGGTTCTTCGGAATCGACAAATATTGTATTTAATAATATTTATGAGAACTTTAAAAATGGTAGGGTTGTTATTTCAAATGTTGAACATCAAGCAACAACTATTTGTGCTAATAAACTAAGAAAACAAAATTGGGATATTTACGAATGGATGGTTAATAATGATGGAATTTTAAATATTTCTAATATCGAAAACATTTTAAACAATGATACTAAGCTTGTATCAATTATTTGGGGACAAAGTGAAATTGGGACAATACAACCTGTCCAATTTATTGGTACTAAATGTGAAGAATTAAATATAATGTTTCATTTAGATGGAACTCAAATATTAAGTAATGGAATATTCAGTTGGAAAGATCTTAAATGTGATTTTTTAAGTTTATCTGCTCATAAATTTGGAGGTCCAAAAGGGATCGGTATTCTTTTGACAAAAGAAAAGTCTAGACAAATTTTAAAAAATAATGACATATCACTTACCCAGGAATTTTCAATTAGACAAGGGACACAAGCTTTGCCATTAATCGCTGGAATGTATGAATCATTAAAGAATATTAAAGGAAAAATAAAATTATATGATTACATAACTGAATTTCCTTCTAATAATATTAATAAACTCAAAAATTATTTTTTTCAAAAAATTAAGGATAATAATCATATAAAGATTACGGGTAGTATTAACCATAGACTTCCCAATCATATTTCGTTTCTGCTATTAAATAAACTATTTGAGCCTATAAGGGCCTATAAGATTGTTAATTTCATGTCAGAAAATAAAATAGCGATAAGTAGTGGAAGTGCTTGTTCAAGTTCATCTGGGAAACCTAGCTCAATACTTAAAAATATTGGTTTAAATGATGATGAATTATTTTCTAATATTCGTGTTACTTTAGGTTCAATAAACAATAAGTCAGAAATAGATAAATTTTTAGAACTTATTCAAATATGTATTGAAAAATTTTAATGGAAACCAATTACAGACTACCTAAAGATTTAAATGAATCTCTTAAGAATATGGAGGATGCAATTATTCCAAGTTTATTAGATTCAAATAAAAGATTTACTGTAGAATTTAATTTTGAAGGATTGAAATTTAACAGAATTGGAATAACTATTTACAAGATATTGTCTAAAAATAATAATGTATTTATAACATTTGCTGATCAAGGTGCTGTGGCTTTGGCACAAAGAGACTATCCAGATATCAAAGATAAAATTTTTACTTTTAAATCATTTAATGAATCAAATAATATAAATAATATAGATAGTGCAATGATATCCATACTACCTCAGCCATATGATTTCGATTCATTTGAACCAATGTCTGATAATTATCAAGGTAGGCATTATTCATTAAATCCAAAATTTGAAGATGCCAATATTGGTATAGGAAGTGTTATTAGAGAGCGACGTAAAAAATTTGTCACAACATGGAAAAATATTTATTTTCTGCAGCCTTTAAATAAAGCTGCTCTTATGCATATATATCCAAATAACTGGTTGCTTTTCAAAGAAGAAAATAAAAGATATTTTTTTAAAAAAGAATTTGAAATTAAACCCGACAATGAATCAATTTTTGTGAATTTATAGATTGAATGTGATAAAAAAAATTTATTCATTTTTCTTAATCGTTCTTGTATTAGTAACATCTCCTTTCTTAATAAGATATTTACTAGCAAATCAGAAAATAACTATTTTAAATAGTATTTATTTTAATTTCCCGGGAATAATTACTAAAAAAAAAATATGTCCTACTTATGATGCTTTATTGAATCAAATGCTTGATGATTCTTTTAGTGTATCAATTATTAATGATAAAGGGGAAATAATAAGTTCCTATAATGAGGATGTTCCAAGGTTGCCGGCATCTAATCAAAAATTATTCTCATCAGCTTATGTTTTAAGTAAATATAAATATAATAATAATTTAAAAACCTCCTTATTTAAAAATAAAAACGATTATTATTTACACGGTCAAGGTGATCCAGATCTTAATTATGAAGATATTATCGAACTCATTTCAAATGTTAAAGAAAATAAAATTATTAACTTTAATATTGTAGAAATTGATTCCAAATTATATTGGCCTAATGGTTGGACAAATACTGATAAACTTTACGAATATGGATCTCCAATTACATCTCTTGCAATAGAAAGTAATCACAATAAATATGATGATATTTATTCATTAAAAATTTTTATTAAAAATTATTTAAAAGATAAATTTCCAAATTCAAAAATATATATAGATTTTTTTGATTCAGAAAAAACTTTTTTTTTAAAAAATATTAAAGAGATAAATAAAATATATTCAACTCCAATTATTTCATTATTAACTCTAACAAATTCTGAAAGCCATAATTTTACAGCTGAATCTCTCTTTAAAAATGCCTCAAATACATGGAACGATAATGACTACATAAAATTGAAAAGATGGCTTGAAAATAAAGGCCTCCCAACAACTAAAGCATACTTTGCAGATGCTAGTGGATTGTCTCGAAAAAATAAAATTACAACAAGGTTAGTTGTATTGTTTTTAGATAAAATGAGATATTTTAATGATTTTGAAGCTTATCAATCTACACTTTCAATAACTGGAGTAAGAGGAACATTAGCTAAAAGATTTGTAAATAGTGAATTGTCTGGAAAGTTTTTTGGCAAAACTGGGACTCTTTCAAATGTTTTTGCATTATCTGGCTTTTTATATAAAAATGAAAGGCCAATAATTATAAGCATTATCCAAAATTCTAATAAAATTGATAAAGAAAAAGCTTTTAAATTATTACGTGATCTTTATTACTTGAAATCTTGTTAATAAAAATATTACTTAAAATATTCTTTTAAATCCCTCTCAACAGAGGGGGGCACCATGTGATTAATTTCACCACCAAATTTTGCAACTTCTTTTACTAAAGAACTACTGAGAAAACTATAATTTGTATTTGTCGATAAAAATATAGTTTCAATATCATTATTAAGTGATTTATTTGTATGAGCAATTTGAAGTTCATACTCAAAATCACTCATTGCTCTTAAGCCTCTAAGAATAAGATTAGCTTTTAGATCATTTGCACAATCTACAGTTAGACCAGAATAACAAATAACTTCAATATTAGGCAAATGAGAAAGAGAATTTGTTATTTGTTTTATTCTTCTTTCAAGATTAAATGTAGGTGTTTTTGAAGTATTTTCTAAAACAGCAACTACTAGATTGCCAAATATTTTTTCAGCTCTTTCTATTAAATCAATATGCCCGTTTGTTAAAGGATCGAATGTACCCGGATAAAGAATTTTCATGAATTTATTATGATCGAATAAGAAATTTAGTTAAAATAAGTTTATTAGATATATCAATTATGACATTAAATCTAGAAGCAAAAAAAATCTTATTAAGAAAAATACCTCACGGATTATTTATTTGTGGAGTTAGAGACGAAGATAAAAATGAAGTGAATGGATTTACTGCTAGTTGGGTGACTCAAGGTTCCTTCACTCCTCCATTAGTCGTAATGGCTGTTAGAGCAGAAGGTTCTAGTCATGAAATAATAAAGTCCACCAATAAGTTCTCATTAAATGTCCTCAAAAGTGATCAAAAGGATCTAGCAGCTGTTTTCTTTAAACCACAAAAAGCATTAGGAGGCAGATTTGAATCTGTTGAATTTAATTTAGGTGAACTTGGATTGCCTATTTTAGTTGATAGTGTTGGTGGAGTTGAATGTAATGTTGTTGGAAGTGTTATTCATGGAGACCATACAGTTTTTGTAGGAGAAGTTAAATCTGCTTTTTTGAATAATGATGTTGATTCTCTAAATTTATCTTCAACTGGCTGGAATTATGGAGGTTAATATTTTATATGAGTAATTCCTCTATAGAAACAATAGATAACAAATATAATTTTAAAATTGAATATAAATTAATTAATAATAAAGAATTACTAAAATCAAGATTATCCGAAATTCCAAAGTCATCTGGTTGCTATCTTTTTAAAGATATAGATAATAATTTACTTTATATTGGTAAATCTAAAAAACTACGCAGTAGAGTAAGTAGTTATTTTAATAATTTTTCAGATTTAACTCCAAGATTAAGTTTGATGGTTCGTCAAATAACTGAGATAGAAATTATAGTCACAGATAGCGAATATGAAGCACTAAATTTAGAGTCAAATTTAATTAAAACAAACAAACCATACTTTAATATTCTTTTAAAGGATGATAAGAAATATCCATATCTTTGCATAACTTGGAGTGAAAAATATCCTAGAATATTTATTACAAGAAGAAGAAGAAATAGAAATAATTTAGATAGATATTATGGTCCTTATGTAGATGTCGGATTATTAAGGAGAACATTATTTACGATAAAAAAAATATTTCCACTTAGACAAAGGCCAAGGCCAGTCTATAAAGATAGAACTTGTTTGAATTATTCAATAGGAAGATGTCCAGGTGTTTGCCAAGAAGTAATATCATCAGACGATTATAAAAAAATAATGAAACAAGTATCTATGATATTTCAGGGAAGGAATGATGACTTAGAAATATTTTTACAAAAAAAAATGTTGCAATTTTCAAATGATTTAGATTTTGAAAATGCAGCAAAAATAAGGGACCAAATTTCAGGTTTAAAATTATTAACTGAATCACAAAAAATATCAATACCTGATTCTTCAATTAATAGAGATATCTTTGGAATAGTTTCAGAAAAAAATGTAGCTAGTATACAAATTTTCCAAATGAGATCTGGTAAGCTTATTGGAAGAATTGGCTATAGTCAAAAATTAAATAATGAAGATGAAAATCTTATTTTACAAAAGATATTAGAAGAGCATTATATGAATGTTGAAGCCGTAGAAATACCATCAGAAATTCTTATTCAATATAACCTTCCAAAACAAGCAACCATAGAGGATTGGTTAACGGAGCTAAGAAAAAAGAAAGTAAAAATCTTAATCCCAAAAAGAAATAAAAAACATGAAACTGTAGAAATGGTTTTAAAAAATGCGACATTGGAATTAGATAGAATATTAAATGGGATACAAGATAATGAATCATCAATTGAGGATCTTGCCCAAATACTTGAATTAAGCGAACAACCTAAAAGAATTGAAGGTTATGATATAAGCCATATACAAGGAAGTGACCCTGTAGCATCACAAGTCGTTTTTATAGATGGGATTCCTTCTAAACAGCACTATAGGAAATATAAAATTAAAGATCCAAACGTTTTTGTAGGACATAGTGATGATTTTGCTTCGATATATGAAGTAATACATAGAAGGTTTAAAAAATGGTCAAGATTTAAAAAAAGCGGAGGGGATTTTTCAATATTAAATGATAAAACGAATAGTAAATTAGACAATGAACTTCTATCAGATTGGCCTGATTTAATAATGATTGATGGAGGAAAAGGTCAGTTAAATTCAGCTATTAAAGCATTAAAAGATTTAAATCTTGAGGAAGAGGTAACTATATGTTCATTAGCAAAAAAAAATGAAGAAATATTTATTCCAGGCTTTACTAAGTCTCTTGATACTGATGAAAATCAAAAAGGAGTTCTTCTATTAAGAAGGGTAAGAGATGAAGCACATAGATTTGCATTATCTTTTCATAGAGACAAAAGATCTAAGAGAATGAATAGATCTCAATTGTCCCAAATCAGTGGATTAGGACCATCAAGAATAAGAGAATTGCTTGAGCATTTTAAATCAATAGACGCGATAAGAATAGCTAGTAAAGAGGATTTATCAAAAGTTAAAGGACTTGGAAAAAATTCAGTAAATGATATATATGAATATTTTAACGAGTTATAAATATTAATTAATTTTTGAAAAATAGATTTCTTGATATTATTAAATATAACTATATTAAAAATATATATATTATTAAATTAATCTAGTAATTTGGCAGCTGAAGCATATCTCTGGTTTAAATCACTTCACATTATGGGTGTAATCGTTTGGTTTGCTGGACTTTTTTATTTAGTAAGACTATTTATATACCATGAAGAATCTAAAAATATGGATAATGAATTAAAAATTGCCTTTAATAAACAATACACCTTGATGGAAAAAAGACTGGCGAATATAATCACAACACCTGGGATGATATTAGCTTTAAGTATGGCTATATGCATGGTTATTATGCAACCAAGTTGGTTAAGTGAGAAGTGGTTGCAAATTAAAATTTCTTTTGTTTTAGCATTAGTAATTTATCATTCTTATTGTTATAAAATAATGTATTCATTACAAAATGGCACTTCAACTATTTCAGCAAAAAACCTTAGATTATTAAATGAATTGCCTACTTTATTATTATTTATAATTGTACTTTTAGTTATTTTTAAAAATAATTTTCCAACTAGTGTTGCTACATGGAGCGTAGTTGGACTAATTATTTTCATGTTGGCTTCAATACAATTATATGCAAAGATTAGAAAGAAAAATGAGAATTCATTAAGTAATGAATAGGGAAGACTTAGTAAAATTAACTTCCAATATTAATAAAAATAGTTGTCCTAAAAATATTAATTTTCACTGTCATACAAAATTTAGTGATGGAAGTCTAGAACCATATGAACTTTTAGAACAAGCTTATAAAAATAACTTGAAATTTTTATCAATAACCGATCATCATACAATTAAAGCTCATGAATATATAAAAAAAAATAATATACTCCAAAATTATCCTAAAGATTCTTTTACATTAATTTCGGGAATAGAAATTAATTGTTTGATTCTAGGATGTTTAGTACATGTAATTGGATTGGGAATAGATATAAAAAGTAAATATCTAAATCCATACATCATTGGAGAGTCTCCAATAGGTAATGATTTAAATATTAAATCAGTTATTAAAGCAATAAATTTAGCTGGTGGTTTATCATTTCTTGCACATCCAGCGAGATACAGGATTCCCTTTTATAAATTAATTCCAGAGGCCAAAATACAAGGTATTGATGGAATAGAAGTATGGTACGATTATGAACTTAATGAAGTATGGAATCCTAGTTTATTTGTATGTTCAGAAATAGATAAATTAGCAGATAAATATTCAATGCTAAAAACATGCGGAACAGATAGTCACGGGCTTTCGCTATTAGGTAGATAATTCAGAATTCGTTTTTTTCAATGATTGAATCAGTATAAATAATTATGTTCTTTAAATTTTCAATGACATCTGATGAACAATTATTCCACATTTTTCTATTGACAATTTCAAGAAATCTTTGTGCAATATCTCTTAAAGCCCATGGATTATTCTCTAGAAAGAAATTCTTAAGATCCAGATCACATAACCATGATTTATAAACTTCCTCAAAACACCAATCTGAGACTACTTCAGTAGAAGCATCAAAAGCATATAAGTAATCTAGTGTAGCTGAAAATTCAAACGCTCCTTTATAACCATTATCCTTCATTCCATTTATCCATTTAGGGTTAAGTATTCTTGATATAACAACTTTATTAATTTCATCTTGTAATTTTGATATTTTAGACAATCCAAATTTTGATAAATCACCATGATACATTTCAGGTAATTTACCGCTCAATTTTTTTACTGCTGAAGATAATCCGCCCTGAAACTGATAATAATCATCAGAATCTAAAATATCATGTTCCTTATTATCTTGGTTATGAACAACTAACTGGACATTTTTAAGAGCATTTTCTAATGATTTTTTATCCTCTATAGGTTCAAGATTATCACTGTAAATCCACTTACTCCAATTAAGAAAAGATTCTCCAAAATCATCAATATTATCCCAATTAGAATTTGAAATTAGTTCTTGCAGACCAGCTCCATATGAACCTGGCGCTGAACCAAATATACGATTAATTGAATCACCTTCCCTTGATGCCCCAGCAAGAGGGTTAAATTTATCATCCTCATTAAGATTAGAAACAATATTTATTGCTTTAGAAGTTAATTTAACTAATTGTGGAAATGCATCTCTAAACATTCCCGAAATCCTTAAAGTAACATCAACCCTTGGTCTTTCGAGAACAGATAAAGGAATGATTTCTAGATCAACTACTCTTCTTGAAGGCCCATCCCAAATAGGCTGTACCCCTAATAAATATAGTATTTGACAAATGTCTTCACCACCATTTCTCATTGTGGATGTTGCCCATACAGATATTGCTATATTTTTTAAATCTTCTCCATTATCTTGTTTGTATAAATCAAGTATTTGTGAAGCGGACTGACAGCCAACACTCCATGCTGATTCAGTTGGCAGTCCTCTCGAATCAACTGAAAAGAAATTTTTACCAGTGGGTAAAGTTTCAGTTTTACCTCTCGTAGGGGCTCCAGATGGACCACTTTTTACATATTGTCCATTTAATGAATTAATAAATGATAATTTCTCATTATATGAAGAATTAATGATTGGATATAGAATTTCTTTTTTTAATAATAAAAAATACTTATTATGTTTTTTTTCATTAAAGAAATAGTTTATTATTTTCTGATTTTTATATTTTTCTAGATTTTTTATATTGTTATTCTTTTTGTAAAAAAACAAATATATTAAATACTTTGCTTGTTGTTCCAAAAAATCAATAGCCATTCTAAAGTTTAAAATGTTTTTGTTGGAAAAAGTCAATAATATTTTTTTATCGTTTTCACTTAAAATTTGATCATATTGATTTGTCCAAGGATTCAAATCTAGTTTTAAATGTTTTGCTATATATTGAATAACACCAATTCGGTTAGCATTTGGTACTCTAGCAATACATAAGAATAAATTTATTTCATTAATGTCATTCTGCCGATTGCCAAAAATATGCAAACCTGTCCTTATTTGAGATTCTTTAATTTTGCAAAGAAAGGAATCAATTTCTTCTATTTGTTTATTTTTATTTTTTAAAGAAATTTCGCTAAAATCTTTTTTAATTAATTCAAAAATGGATTTTTCTATTATTTCAATCCGATTAGAATTTAATAATTTTGCTTCAAAATATTCGTCTAAATAATTTTCTAATATTGAATATTTTCCATATAATTCTGACCTATCCAAAGGAGGGGTTAAATGATCAATAATTGTTGCAGCAGTTCTTCTTTTAGCTTGGGATCCTTCTCCAGGATCATTTACGATAAAGGGATATATGTTTGGTATTGCCGGACAAATAATATTTGGGAAACATTTATTGCTTAAACCTATAGATTTACCAGGTAACCATTCAACAGTCCCATGTTTACCAATATGGCACATAGCATTTGCATTAAAAACTTTTTCAATCCAAAAATATTGTGCTAAATATCTATGGGGAGGTGGAAGATCGGGAGAATGAATATCTCTATCAGTGAAAGCGTCATAACCTCGTTGAGGTTGAATCAATAATGTTATTTTTCCAAATCTAATACCATTTATTGAGAAGCCTTTATTATCTAGATCGATCGCATCAGATGGTTTACCCCAACGACTAACAATAATATTTTTGGGATCAAGTTCTAAATAATTCCAATATTTTAAATATTCACTAAGTGGTAAGTAATCTAATGGTTTATTATTTTGAGATTCAATATCATTAGTTCTAGTTTTTATTAGCATTGACATTAATTCCGAAGAATCTTGAGGATAATTACAAGATCCAAGGTCATAACCTTCTTCTTTTAACCAATTAAGAATATTTATTATTGAAGATGGTGTATTTAGACCAACGCCATTACCGATTCTTCCGTTCTTTACTGGATAATTACTTATTACTAAACAAATTCTTTTATCAAAATTATTAAGTTTCTGAAGTTTCACATAATTTGTTGCAAATTTTGAAATCCATTGAATACCTACTTGATCAGCTTTGTAACTAGTTATTTCACTGTATAGTGTATTTTTCTTAGAAATAATTTCTTTAAATGCTGAAGGACAGGTAGTAATTCTTCCATCAAATTCGGGAATAATTATTTGCATTAATAAATCAGATGAATTCATTCCAATAGATGAGTTTATCCATTTTTTTCTTGATCTATTAGAAGAAAGAAGTTGTAAAATTGGAATTTTAAGAGAAGTAAAAATATTTGTTGAATTTTCAATTAAATCGTTATTTTTGATTTGAGATGAAGAAAATGAAGTTGTGGTAATTATTAGTTTAATATCTTCTTTTTTAAAAATGTCTATTAATTTCTTCTGAATAATATGATCTTTTAGTGTTGAAATAAAAAATGTTTTAGGAGATAGTCCGCATTTTCTTAATTGCAAGTTAAGTTTTTCGTTTACTTCAATTTCATTAGCCAAAAAAAGTGATTTATAGGATATTATTCCTATCTTTTCGCCTTTTTCATTTTTCCAATCATATAAGTAGGGATCTGCATAATAAGTAATATTCAAAAAATCATCAGGAATTAATTTTTCATCTACAACTAAATAATTTAAACAATTAAGAAACTTTCTATAATTATCCAGTCCTCCAGATCTTAGTAATCTAGAAATATTTAATGCAATATTTTTATCTATACTACTTATTTCACATAAGGAAATTTCCTGATCAATGGTACCTGATAGGATTACTAACTTCCTTTTTTTATTAACTGCTTGCCAATTTAAAAGTTGTTCAATTCCATAGTTCCATGTACCTTTATCTCCAAATATTCTAAGTACGACAACTTTTGCATAATTTATTGTTTTTAATAAATAATTATCTATTTGAGCTGAGGAATTTAAATTAGAAATTTCTAAAGCTCTTATGTTATTTTTTATTGAAGCAAATTCCTTTCCTAACAATAAGTTTGATATAAGATTCAAATCAGCCTTGACACTTGTTATAAAAATAAAATCTGCAGCTGGTTGCTCAATTAAATCATCCTTATTCTTTTCATTTCCTGCTATATTTAATATCCTATGCATTTTTATATATAAATAAGGTTTAGAATACGTAAGTAGGATAAAACAAGTTTACCTTAATTAAATAAATTAAATATGCATGAATTTCTTCCATACGCCTGGTTCGAAGGTAAATGTATACCATTTAAAGAAGCAAAAATATCAATAGCTACTCATGCATTACATTACGGTACTGCTGCATTTGGAGGAATGCGCGCGATACCTAACCCAACAAACAAAGATGAATTCCTTTTGTTTAGAACTGATAAACATATAAAAAGATTATCTCAAAGTGCAAAATTACTCTTAAATGAAATTTCTGAAGAATATATTTTTAAAGCCTTAGAAGAAGTTATAAAAAGAAACAAGCCAGAAAAACCTATTTATATAAGACCATTTGTATATACAAGCGATTTAGGTATAGCTCCAAGGTTACACAATATTGAAACAGATTTCTTTATTTATTGTATTGAACTAGGAGATTATCTATCTCCAGATGGTGTTTCTTGTAGAATGAGTAGTTGGACTAGACAAGAAGATAGATCTCTCCCCTTAAGAGGAAAAATAAGTGGAGCATATATTACTAGTTCATTAGCCAAAACAGAAGCTAGTTTATCGGGTTTTGATGAAGCCCTGCTATTAAATTCAAGTGGTAAGGTAAGCGAAGCTAGTGGTATGAATTTATTTATTGTAAGGAATGGAGACTTAATCACTCCTGGTGTTGATCAAGATATCCTTGAGGGGATTACTAGAGCTAGTGTAATTGAATTAGCAAAATCATTTGGAATAAATGTAATTGAGAGGCCTGTTGATAAAACAGAATTATTAATAGCAGATGAAGTTTTTCTAACTGGTACAGCAGCAAAAATTACACCAGTTAAAAAAATTGAATCAACTGAATTAAATGTTGAAAGACCAATAATGAATAAATTAAAAAGTAAGCTTATAGAAATAACAGAAGGTCGTTCTCAAGACTATGATGATTGGGTAACAAGAATTTCGCTAAAATAAATTAATTTTTACCTAAAAATGGAATCTTTCAGAACCTATCTAAATAGAGATGAAAAACCATTAATTATTTTTGACGGAGGTACTGGAACATCTTTTCAGAACTTAAATCTTACTGCAGATGACTTTGGAGGAAAAGAATTAGAGGGATGTAATGAAAACCTTGTTATATCATCTCCAGAGGTAGTTGAGAAGGTTCATAATTCATTTTTAGAAGCAGGTTGTCATGTTATAGAAACTAATACATTTGGAGCTTCATCAATAGTTCTTGATGAATATGATATTGCGGATAAGGCTTATGAGATAAATAAAAATGCAGCATTTATAGCTAAAAAAGCTGCTGCCAAATACTCATCAGTTGATAAACCAAGGTTTGTAGCAGGTTCAATTGGGCCAACAACTAAATTACCCACCTTAGGACATATAGATTTTGATGAATTAAAGCAATCATATAAAGAACAAATTTATGGTCTTATTGATGGAGGAGTTGATCTTCTTTTGATTGAAACTTGTCAAGATGTTTTACAAATTAAATCTGCCTTATTAGCATCAAAAGAAATTCTTGAAAGTAAAAATATTGATATACCTTTAATGGTATCTATAACAATGGAAACAACAGGTACTATGCTTGTTGGATCTGATATTGCTTCTGCATTAACAATATTAGAGCCATTTACTATAGATATCCTTGGACTTAATTGTGCAACTGGACCTGAGCAAATGAAGGAACATATTAAATATTTGTCTGAAAATTCTCCCTTCGCTATAAGCTGTATTCCCAATGCAGGGCTTCCTGAAAACATTGGAGGTGTAGCTCACTATAGATTAAAGCCAATAGAATTAAAGATGCAGTTAATGAATTTTATATATGACTTTAATGTTCAATTAATAGGTGGATGTTGTGGGACAACACCTGAACATATAAAATACCTTTCTTCAATAATCGATGAAATTATTGATAATGAAAGGACTAACAATAATGGAAAAAAAAATTCAAGCGGTTTTATTCCATCTGCCTCATCAATATATAACTCTGTGCCATATAAACAAGACAATTCAATTTTGATAGTAGGAGAAAGATTAAATGCAAGTGGATCGAAAAAGGTAAGGGAGTTATTAAATAACGACGATTGGGATGGCTTAGTTGCAATTGCCAAGCAACAACAAAAAGAAAACGCTCATGTTCTTGATGTAAATGTCGATTATGTAGGCAGAGACGGAGTGAAAGATATGAAAGAAATAACCTCAAGACTAGTTACCAATATAAATTTACCATTAATGATTGACTCTACAGATGCTGACAAAATGGAAAGTGGATTAAAATCAGCTGGTGGTAAATGTATTATAAATTCAACCAATTACGAAGATGGCAATGAAAGGTTTGATCAAGTTCTAAATTTAGCCTTAAGGTACGGTTCAGGTCTTGTTGTCGGAACAATTGATGAAGATGGAATGGCAAGGAATTCAGAAAAAAAATATAAGATTGTCAAACGAGCGATTAATAGATCAAGAGAATGTGGTTTGTCAGATTATGAGCTATTTTTTGATCCATTAGCTCTGCCAATATCTACAGGGATAGAAGAAGATAGATTAAACGCTAAAGAAACTATTAGTGCTATTTTAAAAATTCGTGAAAATTTCCCAGATATTCATATCATACTTGGGATATCAAATATTAGTTTTGGTCTTTCACCATTATCAAGAATTAATCTAAATTCAATATTTTTAGATGAATGCATTAAAGCAGGATTAGATTCTGCTATCATAGCACCAAATAAAATTTTGCCATTATCAAAAATTTCTGAAGAAACTAAAAAGCTCTGCTTAGATTTGATTTATGATAAAAGAAAATTTGAAGATGATATTTGTATTTATGATCCATTAGTAGAATTAACAAAGGCTTTTCAAGATTTATCTATTCAAGATTTCAAAAAAGCATCTTCAGAAAATAAAAACCTAACTCTTGAAGAAATTCTGAAAAATCATATTATTGATGGAGAAAAAATAGGATTAGAGGTTCAATTAAATAAAGCGTTAAAAAAATATAAACCTCTTGAAATAATTAATACCTTTTTACTAGATGGGATGAAAGTTGTAGGAGATTTATTTGGCTCAGGTCAAATGCAATTACCATTTGTACTCCAATCCGCTGAAACAATGAAATTTGCGGTTTCAATTTTAGAACCATATATGGAAACTGTAGATGAAAATATATCAAATGGAAAACTCTTAATTGCGACTGTCAAAGGCGATGTACATGATATTGGAAAAAATTTGGTAGATATTATACTTACAAATAATGGTTATGACGTTATAAATCTTGGAATAAAGCAAGATGTATCAGCAATTATAGATGCACAAAAGAAGCACAATGCAGATTGCATTGCTATGAGCGGATTACTTGTTAAATCAACTGCATTTATGAAAGATAATTTAGAGGCTTTTAACAATGAAGATATTAGTGTACCTGTAATATTAGGAGGCGCAGCCTTAACCCCAAAATTTGTAAATGAGGATTGCAGCAAAATATATAAAGGGAAAATATTGTACGGAAAAGATGCGTTCACTGATCTTAAATTCATGAATGAATATATGGATAATAAAAAAAAGGGTAATTGGTCAAATACAGAGGGTTTCATAAACAATGAGGGTATAATTATTAATTTAGCCTCACCAAAATCCAACTCTCAAGCTGTTAAAGATTCAATATCAATAAATACCGAGACTTCAAAATTAAATTTAAAAGAAAATTTTATAAGATCTAAATTTATAAATGAGGAAGAACCAATTAAAACTCCTTTCTTGGGAACGAAAGTCTTGAACGACGTTGATATAGATTTAAATAAATTAATTTTTTATTTAGATACAAAAGCTCTATTTAGCGGACAATGGCAAATAAAAAAAGGAAAAAACCAAAGCGTAGATGAATACAATAACTATTTGGATTCATATGCTAAACCATTGTTAGATAAATGGTTAGAGAAAATTATAGAAAAAAAACTTATTTCTCCCAAAGCAGTTTATGGATATTTCAAGTGTGGGAGAAAAGATAATAGTATTTTCTTATTTGATAAGAAATCATTAAATAAAGTTTCCCAATTTAATTTTCCAAGACAAAAATCTGGGAATAATCTATGCATAGCTGATTTTTATTGTGATTTGAAAAATGATAAACCGATAGATATATTTCCTATGCAAGCTGTAACCATGGGCGATATTGCTAGTGAATATTCTCAAAAATTATTTAAAGAAGATAAATATAGCGATTATTTGTTATTCCATGGACTTACAGTGCAATTAGCAGAAGCTCTAGCTGAGTATGTCCATGCATTAATTCGTATTGAATGTGGTTTTAGATCTGAAGAACCAGACAAAAATAGAGAAATATTAGCTCAAAAATATAGAGGAGCTAGATATTCTTTTGGTTATCCTGCATGTCCAAAAGTATCTGATTCAAACATACAATTATCATTGTTGGATGCAAAAAGAATAAACTTGACCATGGATGAATCTGAACAACTTCATCCAGAACAAAGTACTACAGCTATCATTTCACTACACTCAAAAGCTAAATATTTCAGCGCTTAAGCTGAATTTTTAGTTGTTTTCTAAATATTCAAT
>QCDO01000002.1 GCA_003278735.1 Prochlorococcus sp. AG-355-J09 | reverse complement strand
AAATCTTTTCAAGATGCATTTCATATAAGTCTAAATAAACAAATTCATTATTTGGAGATTCCTTTCCCCATAATTCTTTTTTCGTAAAAACAACACTATAAAGATACTGAGGGAATAAACCCTTTCTATGAGCAATCGTGTCAGGGAAAACAAAAACTCCCCTTATTGAATCTATTTTCCCAACTTTACCTTTTGCGTATCTTGGCAATCTAGTGTAATTTTTTGAATGATTATTTATAGATTGAACTTTCTCTCCAACTTTAAATAATGGTTCCTGATTTGTTTTGCCTTTACAGGAGACTCCTTCATAAAGAATTTTTAAAGCTTCATCGGGCATCATTTTTTGATTAGATGTTTTTATAGGTTTATTTGAGGAATTCATTTTTTTTTATTCTTTTTTATTTGATTCTCTCTATCAATAATTTCTTTTTTTGTTACTAAGTTATTTTCAATAAGCAATATTTCTAATGCAAGTAACCATCTTTCGTAATAGCTTGAATTTAAATAGATATTTGGTTTTATCTTTTCCGCAGCATATCTAGTTTCATCAACTGGAAAATATTTTATAAAAGTAGCAAAACTCATTGAAAAAACCCTTCCTTCCCAATAACTGTCAAAAACAGGCTCATATTTATTTAAATAGGGAATCTTCCCAAATCCGTGAAATCCCCCTAAATCTTGTGGACCATTCATAATTTATTATTTCTTTGCATTGTAAGTTAATATTTCTGTCCCAATCATAGAGTTTCTCGTGACAAGTTTTTCTAATTCAATTTCATTTAATTTTTCAGTTCCATTTGGTCTTTGAGGTAAAACTAGATATCTTATATCTGCATTGCTGTCCCAAACTTTGATTTCTATCTCATCGTCTAATGTAATTCCAAATTCTTTGAGAACTTCTTTTGGTTCAATTACAGCTCTTGAACGATATTGAAATGATTTGTACCATTTAGGTGGCAATCCCAATATTGCCCATGGGTAACATGAACATAAAGTGCAAACTACAATATTGTGTATCTTTGAAGTATTTTCTAAAATAACCATATGCTCTCCAGAAAAGCCTATTAAACCCATTTCTGAAATAGTCTTGGTAGGCTCCATTAAGAGTTTATTTTTAAATTCATTATCTTTCCAGGCTCTCACTACAATCTTAGCTCCAATATGTGGACCAATATTTTTTTCGTACTCTTCAACTATTAAATCAAGTGTATCTTCATCAACAATTTCCTTTTCAATCAAAAGAGATTCTATCGCTTTAGCTTTTAAAATCAATTCTTCAGAAAATTCTGACATTTTTGTTTTTTATTTATTTATACCCACGAAAAAACTTATATTTATTGAAAATCATTAAATGAAAACTTTATCAATGTCTCTTAAAGATAAATTTACTCTTCAAAATAAAAATACAGCATTAATTGTTATTGATATGCAAAATGATTTTTGCCATTTATCAGGATATAACTCTTATAAATTAGGCTTATCACTAAAATTAATAAATAAAGCAAAAAAAAAAATCATTCAATTAGTTGAATGGTCAAGATATAATAAAATTCAAATTATTTTTACAAAAGAGAGTCATAGAGAAGATTTAGTTGACCTTACTAATTCAAAAAGGGAAAGATATAAAAATGCAAATACTCCTATTGGAGACAAAGGACCTATGGGTAGATTTTTAATAAGAGGTTATGAAGGTTGCGAATTAATTAATGAAATAAAACCATTTGATAAAGATCTAATTTTGGACAAAACTGAACACTCTTGTTTCGTAAATACCAACTTACAAAATTACTTAAAAGAAAAAAATATTAACAATCTAATAATTTGTGGAGTAACAACCCAATGCTGCGTTTTAAGTACTTATAGACATTCGCTAGATTTAGGAATGAATTCATTATTAATTGAAGATTGCTGTGGTGCTTATGACACAAAAATTCATCAGAGTGCAATTAATATAATTAATTCGGAAGATGGTGTTTTAGGGAAGACATTAACTTTGAAAGAGTTAATTAATTAGTTTTTAAAAAAATAAAATAAAAAATCATTTAGGTATTAATTAATACTATTTAAAATTTCAAATTGAAGAAAATTATATAAAGCGTATTGCTCTAGGGTTCCGACAATTTGTGACTGGACCAAGAGAGCTAATCTTCATTCAAAGAAGATACACGGAGGGATAAAAGCCCGGGAGAACGCATATTCATAATTATTTTTAATGAAAAATTTTTTATTACAAAAAGGCAAAAGGTTACTTTTCCTTCTCTCTTTGTTAGGTTTAGTTTCAGTAGGATGCTCTCCAAAAAAAGTTGATAATACGACCTCAGATAAATTAATTGATGTAAAAGCAGGACATCTTGTTGCTTTAGATATGGCTCCTTTATTTGTAGGAGTTGAATCAGGATGCTTCGTGAAAAACGGTATTAATGTTGAAACTGTTGCTTTTACAAATCCCGGAGACAATAATGCCGCCTTAGCAGGTGGGAGTATAGATTTCAGTACAAATCCATTTACACTCCCATTTTTTGCTGCTAATAGTGGTGTTCCTATTAAAACAATATCCGCTGCTGGTGGATGGGGTGTAATGCAAGTTATTGCAAAAGATTATGTTGGTGCTTCTTCAATCTCAGACCTCAAGGGATTTGTTAAAAGTAATCCTGACAAGAAATTAAAAATAGCAACTTTAAGGGGGGATACCTTGGAGTTGATTCTAGTTGATGCTTTTGAGGATGAATCTATTTCAGAAGATAATTTTGAGTTTGTTTATTTCGATGATCTATTAGCAATGGTTGAATCATTTAGAGTTGGAGCAGTTGATATATTAAGTCATATAAAACCCTATACAACGCAATTTATAGTAAGTGGCGATGCAAATTTGCTAACAGATAATTTTACCGTTTGGTCTCCAAAAACCCCCAACACCGTTGTAAGTGTTCTCGAGAATACTCTTACAAGTAAACCTGAGATAGTTACCTCATATATAAAAGGTATGCAATGTGCAGCATCAATAATAAACGATGAACCTGAAAAGGCTATTTCTCTATTAAAACAAGGTAATTACTACAGGGTAGAAGATGATGTTTTATTAGAAGCTTTTACTTCTCAACCTTCACCAATAACATTTACTCCCGATCTAAACTCTATTCAAACAGTTGTTGATAAAATGGTTGATTTGAATTACATCAAAAATGACGTTCCAACTTCAAAGATTTTTGATATTGATATTGTTTCAGAATTAGAAAAATAAATTTTTGATGGAAAAAATATATGAAAGAAAATTCTTTAGATTCTTTTGTGGATTTTTATCATTTTCTTTTTTAATTATATTTTGGGAGCTTTCAGATAATCAAGGAAATAACCCAGTAACTCAAGTTTTGCCTCCACCTTCTCAATTTTTACCAGTATTGTTTGAAAGTGATTTTAAAATAGGTTTAGGTAGTCAATCAGCAACTATTTATCAGTCCATAACTATTACTTTAATAAGGGTATTAAGTGGAATGAGTTTAGCTTTTGTCGGATCGATTATTGTAGGCCTTCTGTTAAGTTTGTCTAAATGGTCAGAATTATTCTTTGTACCGATTTTATCTGTTATTGCTCCTATCGCTCCTATCGCATGGGTTCCAATAGCTTTAGTAATTTTTGGAATTGGTAATTTAACTGCGATATTTATAGTATTTATGGGAGTTTTTTTTACTTTAACCATTGCCACAATTGCAGAAATTAAAAGAGTTCCAACAAATTATATTTTTACAGCTGCTAACCTGGGAGGCTCAAAATTCAAGATTTGGAAGTCAGTAATTATTCCTTCAATACTTCCTGGAGTTTTTACTTTATTACGTTTAAATTTTATTGCAGCATGGATGGCTGTACTTGCGGCAGAAATGACTGGATTAAGAGATGGATTAGGTACAGTTGTAATGACAGGGAGAAATTTATTTAACAGTAATTTAATACTTCTAGGGATTTGCATTATTGGAATTACGGGATTTGCAGTTGATAGAATTTTACTCTTTATTCAAAATAAATTTTTTTGGTGGAGTACTAATTAACTTTAGATATTTCTTATGAAAAGTAATTTGAAATGTATAAATGTCTCAAAATATTTTAGAAATAATAATGGATTTAAGAATCAAGAATATGTTCTTAAAGACATTAAACTAGAGATAAAAGAAAATGATTTTATTACAATATTAGGGCCCTCAGGTACTGGTAAATCAACTCTTTTAAAATTATTAGGGGGTTTTCTTAAACCATCGACTGGCACAATCTATTTCAATAATAAAAAGCTTGAAAAAATTACACCATTAATAAGTATGGTGTTTCAAGAGCATACATTATTCCCTTGGTTAAATGTTGAAGAAAACGTTGCTTTTGGATTTGATTTAAAAGGATTGCGTCGTAAAGACTATAGAGATAAGGTAAACGAATCTTTAGAACAAGTTGGATTATTTAATTCTAAAAATCTTTTCCCTCATCAACTTTCTGGTGGAATGAAGCAAAGAGTTTCTCTAGCGAGGTCTTTGGCTGTTGATTCAGAGATTCTTCTATTGGATGAGCCTTTTTCTTCATTAGATATACAATTGAGAAGAAATTTGCAAAAATTACTTTTATCAATTAAAAAAGATTATAAAAAATCTATGGTTCTTGTTACTCATAATGTTGAAGAGGCAATACTTTTGGGTAGTAAATTAATTTTGTTAGAAGGAAAACCTGCAATAATAAAAAATCAAATGGACGTAAGTTGCAGCTCATATAGTGATAGATATTCACAAGAATTTCTTGCATTGCAAAAAGATCTAGAAACCAAAATAGAATTTAATTAGGATTTTGATCTCTTATCTTGGTATCTTCTTCAGATTTAGAATAACCCATAATAACAAAATTTAATGGTTCGCTATGTATGACTTCGGGTCGGCTCATCAATCCTTCTAAAGCGATTATTCGAAGGAGATAGTCTCTACCAGTCGTTGAAAGAATTGAATAAGTATCTAGAAAATACAACAACATTATGGAAATTCTTGGGAAAACTAGATAACATTTTCTTTTCTGTCGTTTTTATTTCCCAAATTTTTCCCAAGGTGGGTTTTGGCCTTCGCTAAAAAGCCAGTTGGGGCTGGGAGATTCGAACACCCGACCTAATGCTCTCAAAGCACCCGCGCTAACTTTTTGTTTTTACTTCTAGCCCTATTAGTTTCATAAGAACCTTTGCATTACTTGCAACTGCTGAATATTGTTTTTCTTGCATTGCTCTAAACATTGCAGTTTCTAGAGTGCATACTAATTTTGCTGACATTTCAGGGCGATTTAAGTCCCCTTCCTAAATATCATCTTTCAGCAAAAGATAAGCATTTGAAGTGATCTGCCTTGCTCTTCTTCTTGAAATTCTATATTTTGCGGCAACAAGGGAAGTAATAGATGAATAGGCTTGTCCTTCAGCAACTAATTCAGCAGCATGAGCAACTCTTAATTCAGTTTCTTGTTTAGTTGCTCTTTTATACATAATTTCAGGCTAATTAGCCTTATTATGCACTAATTAAGTAATATTTAACATATTTTACTCTTTAAACTGCTGCAAATACTTGATTTTATAAAGTATTTACTTCCCTTGGTAAGGGAGAGGTCTCGGGTTCAAGTCCCGACGAGGGCACTTGAAAAAGCAAATCATAAACCATCACTAGCTTTCATAAGGACTCATAAGAGCCTTTTTTTTTGCTTAAGTAGCTTGAATACTGGTTTAATGCCAAGAAACATCTTTCAGGAGGCTTCAGTATAAGCCAATTTCAAAAATATAAAAGTTCCCAAAAAGTTCCCGAAAAGTTCCCGAAACTCACTATAAATAATTGATTAGTAATTTACATCTTAAAACTTTGTTGAAGTTGACAGTGAATCTAAAATTGGAGGGATAAAACCCTCTTTTTTAATGAGAACAAATAATGAATTAATAAAATTTTTAGAGGGCATTTATTGGCTAGGTTTTTTTGTTCTTTTTGCATTGGCAATAACTTCTGGTTCTTTGCCTATTCAAATTACATTTATTATCGTTTTTATAATTGGTTCTTTTATAAATACAGTTAAAAACGAATTAAAAAGGAAAAATTTAAAACTTAATCGCAAAAATATTCTTGCTGAAATGCCTACACAATTATTTGCTTTTGTTGTAGGTGGTTTAATACTTGCTTTGGTTATTTATTTAATAAATCTTTGGTATGGTTTTATTTTTATTCTTTTAATAGGAGGTTTACTTTATACATTCACTAAAAGTTTTAGGGGAAAATGAAACGCTTACTACTGTCATTAATAGCTGCACTATCTTTACCTACTGCTCTTTTTGCAAATCACGATATCAACCATAACGATGAAGCAAAATGCATTATTAAAAGTGAATATAATTCTGACTACAGAATTGAAATGTATTGGTCATCAACGGGACTGCTTCTTTATAAAAATGAGCCAAGATATTCTCTTAAGTTCAATATGTCTAATGGATATGGTTCAGATTATGCAACCATACAAAAATGGGATTCATCTACTCTATATAATTCTCCAAAATGGCAACATAGTTTTAGAGAAGGAGGTAGAACAGGTGAAGTTGTAGTTTTTGTGGGTAATATTCCACTTTCTGCATATAATCAAATGTCTGAAAGAGAAAAGAAAAAAATTAAATATGAAGGAGAAGGTAGAGTCTTATTTATTGATATGGGTCAGGCTTTTCATTATTTGCCAGATTTCAAAGAAAGAAAAGAACTATATGAAGAACGTGATGGAGAGTGGTTCAAAGTTGCACATAATTTCTGGAGATTAGGAAAAAATTGCAAAATAACTATCCCAAAATATTTTCTTTAAATTAATGAAACGCTTAATACTTGCACTTCTATTATTTTCTAGTCCTTTATTGGCAGAAGAAGAACGTATTTATTATGTTCATAAAAGACCTCCTTCCTCTTACTCAGGAACAATAGGTGACGATGGGTTTTTCTACTATTTCACTAACTCTGCTGACAGATTTAATGATGATATTTGTAAAATAAGAATTGATGGTGCTTGCTTTGTGAAAACTGATGTTCCCGCAAAAATAGTTAAAAAAGGAATAATGAAAGCTGGTTCTTTATATTGGTGTTCAGAAGAACAAATACAAGCTGTAAATAAAGCCAACCCTGATTTTTCATATCATCGTACTATAGATTTTGGATATGGAAAATGTACTAAAGATGGTTGGGTAAGATAACTAAAAGTAGGGGTTAATATAAATTTATGAAGGAAAATTTTAAAAAAGATTAGAAAAATGTCCCCCGAAAAGTTCCCGAAAAGTTCCCGAAAAATGTTATTTAAAGTCAGAAATAACCCCCAAAAGCAGTCTTAGGGTGTCATAACCTTTCATTCTTTATCCCGACGAGGGCACTTGAGCAATTGATTAAAAAAACTGAGATCTCGTAGATCAGCATTTCAACTAAAATTCAAATATATTTAACATGATTTTTCTTTAGTAATGCCACTATCGTCATTCCGTATGCACCGAATTTATCTTGCAGCGACCATGAATTATGGTCTTGGTTCTGAAGATCCAGAAGAATTGGCCTACTACAACAAAATCAGAAAAGAGAATTTCCTTAATTGGGATACCCCTGAAGGAATGGATAAATGAAACTGAATACTTTTTTATTAATTGATGGGACTTTGATACTTATTGGTATACCCTTATTGATGATTCTTGAAGGCAAAAATTGATCAAAAGTTCCTTACATATTACCCATATTTAAATTCAATTGTTGATCCTTTATCCGTATAAGATAGTTCCTTAAACCGTACATATTTATTAGTCGGATAGCTTGCCTGACTAGTTAGAACAAGATTGTAGTCGTGATGAGAAAATGTCTACCAAATCTACTCTAAAAGAAGATCATAAACCTGAGATTGAAGAAAGATCAGAAAAAGAACTTCTTGAGGAAGAAATCAGGAATCAGCAAACATTGGATAGCTTAGTTGAATCTGATAAGAACTGGAGCTGATTAAATTGTATTTATTTTGGAAAAAATTATGAAGTTAAAAAGATCACCATTCTCAATACTGGACAAAGAAAAAAGAGAAATGGACTATATCAAAGGAGTTTATAAGAGAAAAATTCAAGCTGAAATTGAATCTTATAAAGATCCTGAAGACGAAGATAAGAGAGATACAATCCAAGCTCAAGATGTATTGATGCTTGATAAGATTTCAATTTAGTTATTTTTTTTTCTTCTTATTCTTATATTTCTTTTTCTTCTTTACCTTTTCATAAACCTCATCAGCCTTCTGTTCAATACTGTTCAGCTTATTTGAGATTTCTTTTATAGCTTCTGCTTTTCCTTCTTTAACTACAGTATCTTTAACCTCTATAATTTTAACTGACTCTTCTTTAATTACAGTATCTTTTGTCTCTTCAGTTTTAATTCCAAACTTACCTTTGATGAAATTGGCTATAAAAATAAGAACAGGAACATGAGCTAGACCGCCTATTACTATTCTTGTTTCTGAATAAGCCATTTAATAGTTATGAGAACTGAGATATTTAAGCATAAATTTAATTTTTAAATTCCTTTTATTAAGCCAATAAACATTTGTAATCATCTCTTGATTCGTAGATCAATAATCTTGCTATTAATTAAATAGAGACTTTTTTAAAAAATGCCATTAGACGTATTTCTAATGAACATGTGTGTTGTGGTAATAGCGTTGCTTATCAGAAGAGAAATCAAACTTAAGAAGGCGAGATAAATTATGAAAACACAAATTTTAAAAGAGCATTACATTCCAAATATCCATGCTATTACTCTTTTACTAATGCTTCTTCTATGTCTATGGTTACCTCTAGCACTAAGATTCTTATTAATAATTTAATCGAATTAATTAGTTAATACTCTTATCCTTAAACTCTTCTATACCCTAATTTTGTTTTAAAGATCTTATATGGAAATCGTATTTCGAATTATTTGTATGGATTTAAATAGTTAGTATTTCGACTACTCAGAAACCCAACTTGTGATTTTTGTTGTGCTATAAATATGCCCTCCAGACTCTATATTCTTAATAGTTTCAGGATCTGAAAAAACATGCTTAGCTACACCTTCTTCAGCTTGATGAATAACAATAACTTCTTTTGGATCAATTAAACTTTTGCCACGATATAGAGGAGTAAGTCCTACCGTTTTATGAAATTCATCTATCTCTGGACTATCAAACATTTTTACCCACTCCTCAAATGTATTTGAAAGTTTAAAGGTGAAAACAGTGGTTTCAATAGTCATAAAAAAAGCTAATTCCTATTTATTTTAGATCGACTGTCAATAATCAAGAAAAAACTGGTGGATAAGGTGTTTGTCCATTCATTAGTGATGTGTCAATTGGTTTACAGATATTCATCAGAGCATCTTGTCCGAAACCTGGACCAGAGGGACCGTCTATAAACTCCTGAAACTCCTCAGCTGAAATACCCTCTTTTACTTCCCAAAAACAAAATACAGGACCATTTTTAGTTACGGCATTTGCAGAATGGTTAAAAAATCCTTTTTCTTTGTTAGCGGCTACCGCATCATCCCATCCACCACCAGGTGACATTGCCGCATAAGCTGTTTCCCACCATTTTTCAGCTTTTCCTGCCTTAAATTCATGATGAACAATATAAAAAGTTGATGCCATAAAAATAATTTTTGAGCTATTAATAAAGTTACTTAATATAAGTAAAGAGAAGATTAATTTATTTTGAATTCCTAAATAAAAAAGGGGCTAAAAGCCCCTAGCGATCAACTGTCAATATATACAATCTAAATCAGAATCCAGTTATTGCTTCATAGAAATCAGCGTCTGGCAGTATTTCCTTCAAGGGTTCAATCTCCTTAGCTGGGCCTTGGACCTGCACAGTAATATCTGACACTTCAAAAAGCTTGGGAATCATATGTCCCATATTTTTGAGATGAAATAAAGCGGCGGCACCATCTTTATATGCCTCTCTTACATAAGCCTTATCGGACCCGCATGTAGTGATATTAAAAAAAAGGCAGTCAGGTTCATTAGCTTTTGTCAGTACTAAAATTTCTTCTAAAAGAGCTATGCACTGGTCCATCTTCCCATCCTTGATTGTGAAGTGGGGATGGATAGAAACCATGGTTGTATCTAGAGACATGAATTTATAGATATTTCTCCTATCTTTTTAGCAACTAATCTTGATAAACAAGTTAAAAATATAGATTATCTAAAAATTAAAAATTTTAATTTGGTATCACATGTACCGTTTATACGTTTTTTGGAAGCTATTAATTGGATATGAGTTATTTTGCTGAACCAAACTATATTGAATATGATGCATGGTTCGATGAAAACATCGACCCAGTGGATCTTGTTAATTACTCAGATGAAAAGGAGTTCAGTGATTCAGTACACTTTAAGTTCCATAAGATGTCCACTAGAAATTTAACGATTGGTTCTTCTGATAATTTTCACTGGTAAGTAAAAGATTTTTCACTCCATAGATAGTTATTAATCTTATGCAGAATATGTACCATCACTTTGTCTTCGTGCCTTAGCTAATACAATTTCATCTACAACTTTTTTAATCATGTAAGCACTCTTTTTACCTAAGCATTTTTCTTTTTTTATACTCTCAAAATCATTTGGGATTAAATTATTATTTTCACAACAATCGCATTTAATATCAATTTTCTTACCTCTGCAAACCTCCAAAGCTCTAGAAAAAATCCATTGCTGAACTGAAATACTTTCCCAACTATCAAAATTAGACCATTCATCAAAATCCCCATTCAGGATGCCTTTTAATCCATCAGCCTGATTTACATATACTAAGTGTGAATCTTTTCTTGGTTCATCATTAATACCAATTGTTTTGACAGAATTTTGATTCATTAAATATAGATTGATTGAGTAGTCTTATAAATCTAGAGGATAATTTCAAAAATAAAAAAAATGTCTCAAATAAGATCATTAATTGCTTTATCCAATCTAGAAGTATGATTTGTATTTCTGAGTAATTCAAAATCCTTAAAATCAAAGCCAGGGCCAACACAACAACTCACTAAAGTAAATTCGCCTGTACTTTTTGCAGCTTGCCAATATCCAGATTGGGTCATTTCTACTGGATTATTGGAATCTAAAATTAAATTTCTTATTAACTTATTATCATTATCTAGGCACCATAAATTCAGAGGGTCGCCTCTTAAATAAATCCAAATTTCGTCAGCATTTTTTACTCTGTGCCAAGCACTTTTTGCATCTCTCTCCAAAAGATAATAAATTCCCGTAATAAAGTTTCTACTTTGGCCATCTTCCCTTATTAGAGAATTCTCACTCCTTACAATCTCTCTTAACCATCCACCCTTAGGATGAGGAGATAAATTGAATTGTTTAATTATTTCTATGTTTTTTTTATTAGGATTCACATCACAAAAATATCTTTTAAATTTCTCTTATGCTTAAAAGCTAACTGAAAATAAACCAAAATAAACTATTTTTTCTAAAAAATTAAGCACAAATAACTGACAAATCTACAAAATTTTTATTTTCATCTGCCAGTTCAGTAATGATTCTATTGAGCCATTCAGAGGTCGTTTCACAATAGCCTACATTTAAAATAGTTTTTTGCTTTGCTGTCTCTTCTTTATTCATAGTTAAAGTATTTTTTTATAAATTAGTCTTTAATTAAATCTATGTGAATAAGTCTTAATTACTATCTATTTCAAAAAGTTGTATTTAATACATATTTAAGAACTGCTAGTAAACAAATAAAGTTAAATCGTTGACAAGAAAATGTATACAAGTAAGAGTAGAAAAAAATTTATTGTTTAACCTATGAATAACATCAAGATTGAGGAATTGATGAAAGTAAGGTTCGATGGTATTGCTAATAGAATTGGGCAATTAAGCAAAAGGGAAAGTGAGTCTTTATTACTGGAGCATCTTGAGTGGTTGGAGGGAGGATGGGAGACTGAAGAAATCTTATTTTTAAAAAAGCCTTACAGAAAATGGTGGTTCTAACTCCACTTCTATAAATAATTAATGATGGCCTAAGGGACCAGGGCCAGATCCTATTTTATAAGAATTGTCTAAAGATTTCTCAACAAATAATTTAGCCTTTTGTATGGAATCAAATAGATTAAAACCTAAAGCCTTGTAACCACAAATAGCAGCACTCAAAGTACAGCCGCTACCATGGGTATTTTTTGTATTTATAAAATTATTAAATAGCCACTCTTTTCTACCATTTAAGTCAAGGAAAAAATCCTTCCCTTTCATATCTTTTAAACCGCCACCTTTTATAAGTACCGCTTTAGCACCAAGACCAATAATTTTTCTTGCTGAATTTTCGATATCTTCTTTACTCCTTATTTCTAAACCAGAAAGTAGATTCGCTTCATAAATATTTGGAGTTACCAAATCAGCAATTGGTAATAAGAGTTTTTTATAAGCATTAATAGCAGAATCTTCCAGTAATTTAGAACCGGTTCTTGTAACCATTACTGGGTCAATAATTTTGGTTATTTTGTATGTATTTAATTTTGAAGCAGTATCATTAATTATCCTTTCATTTAATAACATTCCAGTTTTTAAGGCATCAATACCAAAATCAGCAAATAAAGTATCTAATTGATTTAATAAAGTATTCTTCTCTACTGGTTGAACGCATGTAACCTCTATACTATTTTGAGCGGTAATACATGTAATAACAGAACATCCATGTACTTTAAGGGCCATGAAAGTTCTCAAGTCAGCCTGTATGCCTGCTCCACCTCCGGAGTCACTACCGCCTATTGAAAGTGCAATTTTAGAATACATAATTTATTAACTCGTTTTTGAAAGTACTATAAATAAATTTTAATTTAAATCAGAAATCTGAATATGCATTAAAAAAATCTAACTCCAATTCCATAGCTCTCCTGTATAAATATTTGGCCTGATTAATATCATATGTTTCTTTATTGGTCTCAATAAGATTTTCAAGTGAATCTGCTAGCTTTTCAAAGCTCTCATCAGAATAAGTAATTATCCATTCTTTATATTTAATGTCAAAATCCTCCTTATACAAACTTTTTCCTATCCAAGAATAAAGTCGCATACATGGAGTCATTGCAAACATTATTTCAACGGAGTTAAGTCTTTTGGAAGTATCATCAAGGAAATCTGTATAATTTTTAGTGGCTTTTTTTATATAGTTATTAGACAAATCAATATCCCATTCTTTTGCATACGTTTCATGAAGTATTAACTCCTCTGAAACACCCATTAACAGTTCACTTAACTTCCTTATTGAGTACTTATCTTTTGATTTGGAAACAGCAAGACCATAAGCCTTAGCAAAAGTCTCTAAAAAGAAATAATCTTGAGCTAAATATTCTTGAAATATATTTTTAGGGAGACTTCCATTCTTTAAACCTTGAACAAATTTTGTATTTAAACTTAGTAAAGCAACCTCATAATTATCCTCCCAAAGTTTTTTTGTTATTTTCATTTTTTTGATTTTTAGTTATTCTAAAATTTTTTATATTTTTTACCTACAAACTTAATCTTAGTTTTCTAGGATTAAAACAAAAAATTATGAAAGAAATAAATATCTTATGGTTTAAGAAAGATTTAAGAATTTTTGATAACGAAGCTCTTTGTGAGGCTATAAAAGATAATGATATTTTACCTATTTATATTATTGAGTTAGATATTTGGAGCCAAAATACTCATTCAGATAGACAATGGCAATTTTGCAAAGAAAGTTTAATAGATTTAAGAAATGGACTTGCTGAGATTGGACAACCATTAATTATTAGGACTGGCAATGTTATTAATATTTTTGATGAAATTAGTACAAAATTTAAAATCAAAGGTATATATAGCCATCAAGAAACCGGAGATTGGCTTACTTATAAAAGAGATCAAAAAGTAAGAGAATGGGCTTTAAGCAAAAATATTATTTGGAAGGAATTTCTACAATTTTCAGTTTTTAGAGGAAATTTAGATAGGAATAATTGGTCTAAAAAGTGGCAAGAAAATTCCGACAAAAACTTACTTATACCTCCATTAAGAATTAATTCTATTAACTTGAATATTGGAGAAATACCCTCAGACGAAATTTTTAACTTTAAAAAAGAAACTTGTCCAGGAAGAATGCAAGGTGGAAGAAAGAAAGGTTTAGAGAGAATGGAATACTTCTTTAGTAATAAATTAGATTCTTATTCAAAAGATTTATCTAGCCCAGAAAAATCATTTGATAGTTGTACAAGACTATCACCATATATTTGTTGGGGATGCATTTCATTAAAAGAAATTTTTAAGAAGGCAAATATTTCAAAAAACAATAATTCAAGGATGTTAAAAAGCAGATTAACTTGGCATTGTCATTTTATTCAGAAACTTGAAAGTGAACCAGAACTAGAGTTTAGGGAATACCATCCTTTTTTTAAAAATATTAGAGAAAAAAATAATGAATTACTTAACTCATGGAGTTCAGGTAATACAGGCTTTCCTTTTGTAGATGCATGTATGCGTTCACTAAATTTCAATGGATGGATTAACTTCAGGATGAGAGCAATGTTAATGTCTTTTGCTAGCTATAATTTATGGCTACCATGGCAAGATTCAGGTTCTGAATTAGCAAATAAATTTGTAGATTATGAGCCTGGAATACATTGGAACCAATGCCAAATGCAATCTGGAACTACTTCTATAAATACCAATAGAATTTATAATCCTGTTAAGCAGGGAAAAGATCATGATCCTCAAGGAAAATTTATAAAAAAATGGATACCAGAATTAAAGGATATATCACTTAATTTCATTCATGAACCATGGCTATTATCTAGATTTAATCAAGAAGAATATGAACAAATTAATTACATAAGACCAATAATTGACATCCCAAATAGCACTAAAAATGCAAAGAATAAAATCCATGAAATCACTAAAAAGGATGGATATTGGGATATCTCAAAAGAAATTTATTTAAAGCATGGCTCTAGAAAAAGGCTTAGAAAAAATATAAATAATAAAAAAAATGTTTCTAAGGAAAAGGAAAAACAATACGAACTGAAATTAGATTTCTAAATTTTATTGTCAGAAATTTCTAGATTCCTTTTAACGCCTAGGAAAGGTTTTTAAATTTTTAAATTAAATATATAAATCCACGATGAATTAATGCAAGCTTTAATGTATTTATTAGATTTTATTAATTATGTCTGAAAGATTTGAATGGGACGATACCAATAGTTCAGGTATATGGTGGAGTACTAATGTAAGTATTAGAGACGAGTGCATTTTGCTCAAAGAAGATACTAAATGCGAAGATTCTGATATCGTCGAACTTCTTAGGAGTATTGCACAAAATATTGAAAATAATGGCCTTTAAATTTTAAAGGAAAATTCTCTCTTTTAGAGATTTTGAATTCCTTTTACAGCTTTTATTAGTTCGATAGTAATACCTTTTTCACTCATTGAATGACCAGCATCATTAACAATAATTAATTCAGAATTCTTTAATTTCTTATTTAGATCCCAAGCGCTCCTAACAGGACAAACAACGTCATACCTACCTTGAATTATTTTTGTTGGAATAGATTCTATTGTTTTTATATTTTTCAAAATAAAATCATCTTCTAAGAAAATATTATTAATAAAATAATGACATTCGATCCTTGCAAAGGCATCTGAAAAAGAATTAACTTCAGACTTATCAAAATCAAATTTTTTATTTATTAAATGACTTGTTGAGAGTTCCCATTTTGTCCAAGCTGCTGCTGCTTTTGATCTAAGATTCGCATCTGAAGATGTTAGATATTTATAAAAAGAACTTATTAAATTATTTCTTTCTTCTTTTGGTATTACAGAAATATATTCTTCAAATTCATCGGGGAATATCTCACTTGCACCATATTGATAGAACCATAACAATTCAAACTTTCTACATAAAAATATTCCACGCAAAGTTAAGCTGATAACTCTTGAGGGATTTTTAATCGCATATATAAGTGAAAGTGTTGAGCCCCAAGATCCACCAAACAAATGCCAATTATCTATTTTTAAAAGAATCCTTAATTTCTCTATATCATCAACTAAATGATTGGTCGTATTTTCTTTTAATTCGGAGAAAGGAGTTGAAGAACCGCACCCTCTTTGGTCAAATTGAATAATATCGAATTTATCTGGGTTAAAGTATCTTCTATATCTTGGTTGACTTCCTCCTCCTGGACCTCCATGAATAACAAGAATTTTTTTGCCATTTGGATTACCAGATCTTTCCCAATAAATAGTATGAATATCACTTACTTGTAAAAAACCCTTTTCACGTACTTCAATTTTTGGAAACAAGACTTGATCTTTCATTTTGAAATATTTTTAATCACTTTATTAATCCATAATATCCAAAAAGAAGTCTAGTTTAGAAGAAATTTGTTAAACAAAAAAGGACTGCTTGTACAGTCCTTTTTAATATTTGATTTCCTTCTTACAGGATATAAAATTACATATTTTAAAGTCTATTTACTCATAAACCTAGAATACGTGAGTTCGGGGATTTCTCTCGATAATTTCAGTCCCTATTGTCGCTAGTAATTATAAAGCGAAGTCTTATCAGACTAATTGATTGAACTTTAATTTTCGAATAATCCCATTCTCAGGAATACGCTTCCTATATTTTGGAATTTGCTAAATTTCAGGCGGACTATCAATCATTTAGATTGCCTCCGAACTCAACATTTATAAATTACTCCTTTTTATATTTTCAGTAAATCCGTAAATATGCTGATTTACTTTTTTCTTAATTTGTAAGAGGATTTTAATAATCCTTTGTTTTTTATAGATAAATATAAAAATTAAAGTCTTTAATCCCTTATTTATTCAGATTCATAGAGCAAAATAGATTCAATTATTCTTTTATCACTATCAGAAAGTTTATAATCTTTTAATTTCCACTGAACAAATTTTACACACTCATCAATAGAAGGATTCTTATCCCGGCACTTACGCCACTCTCTAATCCAATCTGCCAAGGCAAAAGTTATTTTTGTAGTAAGCATATTTACCAATCAGGGTAATTAAAATCTCCTCCAATAGGTTCTTCATAAAATTCCCCTTCTTTTATACCTTTATCATATGTTTCAATTATCTTTTTATAAGAAGCTATTGAGGGAAATAGATCTCCTATATATATGGGTTTCATTGTAATTGTTATAATAATTTTAATTATTTATTATTTTATATAAGAATTTAATAAAAAGATTATTAATATGCATTATGGATTTCATCAAAAAGAACAAGATATTAACACTAATGGCTGTAATTGCAGTTTTATCATTTGCATTAGAAAAAGTAGGCATAATACACCCTTAAATTAATTAATTTTATTTTTAAATACTTCCTAATGTAATAAGTAAACCGATACTATTACTGCAAAAATAAGCAATGGAGATAATAATGTAAAAACTAAAGTTGAAAGATTAATCAGCATAAATTTTAAATAAATACACAAATTTAATAAACATCACTTTTAAGCATTTGCAATAAGTAAAATTTAAATTATTACGATATAAAAAAAATTTGAATAAAAAAAGATATAAAGAAGAATATGAAGAGGGCTCAGACTTACTATGGCCTAGTGATAAAGAAGATAAAATAACTCGGCAATTTTATAAAGATTTATCTAATCTTTCAAAAAACGTAAATTATAGTAAAAAGAAAAAGCTAAAACTTTTTGAACAAGTAGTTAGAATAATAAAAGGCAAAAGCTGGGATTAATTAATATTCAAACTAAAATGAAAAATTTAATGATACTAATTAGAAGTTTTTTGCTTGTAAGACCAAGATTTTTATCCACTATATTTTTTATTCCTATTCTTTATGGAATTGGCTGGGCTTTATCTCAGCCACTTTTATTGTTTAATTTTGAACAAGATAATTTATCCTTAATAGGTACTATTATTACTTTCTTACTTTTTATCTTTTTACTCCCATATTGGTTTTATATCAAACGAAATAAATCAAGTGCTTGGATACTTCTTGGGATAACAAAAGACAAATTCTTGAAAAACTTTTTCAATTTTTCTCAAGGTATTTTATTTGCTTTAGTTTTAATAATTCTAATTCTGGTACCACTATTACAAAAAAATTATATTTCTTGGATAGGTGAATTCTCTCCAATAATATTATTAAATTCTATTCTACTGGGATTAGGTGTTGGATTCGCAGAGGAAATAATTTTTAGAGGTTGGTTACTAGAAGAATTAAAATTTGAATATGGTACAAAAATATCAATAGCTTTACAAGCTATAATTTTTAGCTTCGTTCATAATTTATCAAATGAGATCTTTTGGAACATAGTAGGATTACGATTGGGATTTATTTTACTTGGGATATTTCTATCATTAGTAAAAATTAGAGATAAAGGTTCTTTATGGAATTGCATAGGAATTCATGGAGGACTAGTGGGTATTTGGTTTTTATTAAATAACGGATTAATAGAATTCAAAGAAAATACACCTTATTTTTTAGCAGGACCTTTTACACAAAATATTCCAAACCCAATCGGAAGCTTTAGTGCAATTTTAATATTACTTTTATTATGTATTTTTTATACCGTACAATCAAAAAAAAACATTTTTACTAAACGTATTAATTAGATATAAATACCGATTGATTTTTGATTAGTAATTGTCAGATTAAAATAAAGCTTAATATCCATATGAACTTTGATGCAGGAATAAGATTTATTGTATTTTTAATAATTTTTGGAGTTACAAACTATCTAATGATGTTGAGAAGATATGAAAACGACGTCAAAAAAAAGAAATATTTGCAAAAGGAAAAAATTTCTAAGCTATACCCTAAAGGTTCATTTATTTTCTGAAATTAAAAAAATTTTTTGTAGATTTGCTCACCATTTTTTATTAGTTTTTTGCCAACCTTCATTTAACAATTTTTTCCATAATAATCTCGCTTCTTCAATAACAATTTTTTTTCTAGTTTTCATTAATGGAGGATTTTCTCCATGAATTCCCATAATAATTCCTTCTTCAATAAACATATAATCAATAGATTTATCAGAATAATCTCTATCTTTGTAGAAACGCATCACCCCTACAAGATTAGAGTCAATTAACCAGAAATCATTAGTTGAATTCAATAAACCAAAATAAAATTAAATGTATCACATGCTTTGATCGCAATCTGCGAGGAAAAAATTTATTTACTTTATTCATATTTGATATATTTTTTCTTTTTGTCGACTTTTTTTTAATTCGCCGCGTTTTTTCTTAACCTCAACTCTTTTCTTTTGTGATGCTTTAGTAGGTTGTGTAGATTTTCTTAATTTAAATGGTTTATTTAAAGCATTTTTTATGATTAAACTAAATTTAATTAAAGCTAGCTGCCTATTTAATAATTGATTTCTGTGTTCTTGAACCGTTAAACGCAAGCTATTATTTACTAATTTGTTTTTCAAGTTTATTTTAAGAATTTCTTTCTGATAATCATTTAATACTTTGGAATTTTCTAAATCAAAAATAATCTCTACTCTGCTTTCAATTTTATTGACATTTTGCCCTCCAGGACCGGAGGATCTGGAAAATCGCCATTTAATTTCGTTGGATGGGATTACTAATGTATTAGTAATTTTTAAATCCATTTTTAGTTCTTTTTGATTTAAATTTTTAGAAGCATCTCCTTAATACTTTAAAACATACCTTAAAATTTGATCGGTAAATACTGGGCGGTTATGTTAGGTAAACCGAAATTCGGTGTATTTGCCGTATCAATATCTTCGGTATTAATCCTTTCATATTCCAAAAAATTATCAGATATTGAATTTGTACTAATTCAAAGGTCACTTATGTATTCAATGTTTGATCTTCTTTTTGAAACACCTTCATATCGCCCAGTATATGTTATCTCCGATAGTGAAATGAAGGAGTTAAAGAAAAACCAACATCAAGAAGAGCTTGATGAAATTACAACACAAAAAGTAAGACTTGAAGATGCTTTTAAAGCTCAACTAAAACATCTTGAAGAGAGAGAAAAAGAAGTAAAAAAACAACTTAAAGTACTCTCAATCTCAAAAGATAAATAATTTATTTTTTGAGAAATTGCTTTTTTCAAAGACGGTTAAAAACCGTCTTTTTTTAATTCTTCTAGTTTTAAGATATCTATTAAATCCACAGATTTTAAAAATATTTTCCATAATTAAAAAATGACTAACAATAAAGAAAAAATAAGAATGTTCTTACCCTTTAGTTGGGTTATTTGTGCAGCAATATCTTTTGCTTATATAAATTCACATTTAATAAATACCTAACATAAATGTCTTACCCCTCAAGAGACGAAATACTTGCATCTTCAAAAGGGTGGGTAGCATCTTTTTTAAATTTTCTTCCTGGTTTAGGATCAGGTTACTTATATCAAAGAAGATGGAAACCCTATTTTTTTACCATAACTGCTAGTACTGCATGGTTCGCTTTAGGTATTTTTTTTCAAGGTGATTCAGAACCTTCTCAAAACGAACAAATAATTGGGATTTCTGGTCTTTTTTTCATATCAATAGTTACAGTTATAGAAGCCAACTTGGCTTTCAAAAAAGCAAGTAATAAAACAAAAGCTGAAAAAGAGAAAATAGTATCCTCTAACAAAAAAGGATGGTTTAAATAATTCAAAAAATTAGATCTAAATAAATAATTTGTTAGTTCTCAATTTTTTTAATTTAAGTAAAAAATTATCATAAATAAACTTTAAGATAATTTAAAAATTTTAGTTATAAAAAAACAAAATTTCTTTTTCTTTGAGACCTTCCCATCCCGAGTCTATTAATAATTGATTCAGTGTTTCTTTATCAAAATGCTTAGAACCCGTTTTGACGCATCTATTTCTCATTGATTTTTTAACACCACTCCTTTGTCTTTTATTCTCCGCACCCATAATTCTATTATATAGATCTAGCATTTTTTGAGGGATTGGAGTACCGTCAAGATCCACTCCATTTTGAATAGCAAGATCAACAGCCTGCATTCCCATTTTCTTCATATAGTTAAAAAAGCTGAAACTATAATAAAACAAAACTTATTAATCTAAAATTCTTTGAATAATAATTTATTGATTTTGAATTTCCTTAAGTACTCTAATAGCCTCTTTAATGTGTTCAGGACCATTCAATAAATCTCTAAAAATATGCCTAACTGTCCCTTTGCGATCAATAACGTAAGTTACCCTACCATCCATAAAACCTAATACTTTAGGAACTTTAAAAGTTTTCCTAAGAGAGTCATTCGTATCACAAAGTAATGGATATTGTAATTTATTTTTATTAGCAAATGCCAAATGACTTGAGGTACTTCCATTACTTACTCCCCAAACTTGTGCGCCTAATACTTTAAATAAGTCATATTTATCTCTAAATCCGCAAACTTCTATAGTACAACCCGGCGTATCATCTTTTGGATAAAAAAACAAAACAAGGGGATTTTTTAAACCCTTATTTGATCTTTTAACTCCATTTTGATCCAGTAAAGAGAATTCTGGAATTTTATCTCCAATCTGCACAATAATACTTATAAAATTCCATATTAGAGGTTAATATGTTTTTTTTGTGGCCTTGAATTAAATAACTGATATTAAAGTCAGTTTTTTTGTTTTATAAGATACTAAAAAATTATTGAAATAAACTAGGGTAAATTTAACTATGGTAAATTTATTAGTTCAAAAATATGGAATTAATAATTTATATTTTTTTATTTCTTATTCTTTTTTTGGGAGTTATTTTTAATTTAAAAATAACTAATTATAAAAAAGTTAAAGAAATAAGAAGCAAAGCTAAAGATTATTCAAAAAAGAATAATTAAATATATAGTGCTAAAATTAAAATTCAATTTTTTCATTTGGAGTAAATACTGAGCAATATTTTTTTACTAGATCCTTTGGCTGACTAATGGAAGAATTAATTGATTTTAATTTTAGTTTTTCTATAGCCTCATTAGCATTAATCTCACCGAGTCGATATCTTGCACACGTATCCAATACTTTAAACATTTTTGTGGTAACGGCTTCAGCTGGATAAATTAGAAAAAATAGGTAAAAAACAACAAATAAGTACTTCATTTTTTTTAAGCTAGTAGATATTTAGCGAATAGTTTCAATAATTTAGAAAAAAATTAATTTAGAAAAGATTAAAATCTAATAGGATAATCTATTTGGATTGAATCATGAATTTCCATAAAGTAATAATAAAAGAAATTAAGCTAAAATAAGTGGTAGTAATAAATAATCTAGGTAAAATGAGAAAATTAATAGACAAACATAAAACTCTTATAAATTGGTACCAAAAAAAATTCAAATTGAGTGATTATCAATTACTTTGGTTAGTTTTCTTTAAAGGAGTATTAATAACAATAATATTTTTCAAAATTTTTTAATATTAAAAAAGCTCTTCCGAGAATGAAATTTTCGCATGATTTGACTATATTTAATAGTAGATTTACTTATTAGTTAAATAGTTATCAGTTATGAATATTTTTGGTGTAGGTTTGCCTGAAGTTACTGTAATACTTATCTTAGCTCTTTTAATTTTTGGTCCAAAAAAGCTTCCAGAATTAGGGAAACAGCTTGGTAAAACTTTGAAAAGTCTTAAAAAAGCATCGAATGAATTTCAAAATGAAATCGACCAAGTTATGAACGAAGAAGATGAATCTCCTAAATCTATAGAAAGCAATCAAACTAATGAAATTAATCAAGAAAAAATAGATTCAGAAAACAGCAAAAAATAATATCTTGGATAGGCCCATAACCCCCATAGACGAATTTGAAAGAGCATTAGATAAAGCAGCTCTTACTAAAGAAGAATATGAATTGATAGACTACATCCGCTATACAAGTGTTTTTACACAACCTAGTCTTATTAAAGATTTAAAAAGGCCATCAAAACCTCCACTTTTGTCAGTTCTATGTCAAATTTGCAGAAAAATTGGTTCGGAGATGCCAGATCATTTCAAAAAAGTAATTGAGTGGTCAATTGAAATAAGTGATCACAATACAAAATGGGATGCTCATTTAATTTGCGCAGAAGCATTAAATATAGACAAAATCCCATTAAGTCCTATTCATAGAACAACTTTATTTGATGTTCTTGTTGTACACAAAGAATTATTTCTTGGATTTGATTAAATTAATCATCTAAAGGCACAGAATCAGTATCTATAACTTCCGAATCATCATAATTATTTATTTTATTTTCAATCCAGTTATTTATATAACTAACTAAAGGTAATGAACCTCTAAAAATAAAAATAGAGGTAGGCAAAGCGCTTAATAATCCGACTACAGGACTTTTAAAAAGTAATCTCCCTGCTTTTATGTTAAATAAAATAATAAGCGCTGAGGGGACTATAACTTTAACTACTGTTTTGAGCGCCTCAAGCCAACCGACACGATATATCCACCATATTAAAATTATGCCAACTATATAGAGGAATAAGTAAGTCATAAAAATAGTATAATAATTATCTATTTATCTTGTTCTTGCTAAGAAAAAGATTTTATAAATTTCTTTAAAATCAATCAATCAAATTCTAGTAATGAGTTTTTCTGAAATAAGAAAATTTTTAATTAAAATGCAATCTGATGAAGAATTAAAAAAGCAGGTTACGACATCCTCTACAGCAGATGATGTAGCCCTAATAGGTCAACGCTTAGGTTATGACTTTTCAGGAGATGATCTCTTAAGATTTAATGGACAAAAAGTTGATAAAGTTACCGTAAGAAAGGTAGATCATCCAGGAGAATACCACTAAATTAAGACTTAACCCATATTGCAAGCCCTCCGCCTCTGCCTCGAGCACACAACCAATTATCTTTAGTGCTAATTCCTACAAGTGAGAAAAAAGGCATTTTTTTATCTTCTGGTTTTTTTAATTCCTTATTAAATATAGGAAAACTACTAATACTAATTTTTAATTCTTCAAAATAGAAAGCCAATAAAGGTCTAATCCCTTTTAATTCTGCGTTGCCTATAAAAGTAATATTTAATAATCCGAAATTAATTGAATTTTTTATTTCATAATTTATTTGATTCTCTTTATTTTTACTTTTCAGTTCGAGGCTTGCCGACAATATTTGGAGAATAGAACTAGATATATTTTTGATTTCATCTGACTCCTTTTCCCATACATACTTGAACTTCCATATTCCTAACAATTCCTCATATACAATTCCGCTACCATTTTTTTGAGAATTTTTTTCTAATAATCTTATCTCATTAATATCAGGAAAGTGTTTCATAATAGATCTTAATCTAAGAATCAAATACTAAGATAACTTCATAAAAAATGTTCTTAGTAAAAAATCTCTCGAAAAAGATTTCTTTGTTTCAATATATTTCCAAAAAAATAATTTTTTGGCACACATAAGGAACAAGATCTCGTTAATATATTTACATAAAGTAACTAATTTTATGGATTTCATCTCTAAAAGCCAAGGATACATACCTCTTAAAGCTGTCCCTTATATATTTTTCCTTGCTGTTGTTCTTAGTATTACAACTTCAAGCAACACATTTGTCTAAAACATATTAGTTTTTAGAGCAGAGTAAATTAATATTTAATGGAAAAGTACGACGTTGTAATAGTCGGTAGTGGAATAGGAGGATTATGCTGTGGTTCTATTTTAGCTTTATCAGGCAAAAAAGTTCTTATATGTGAAGCACATACACAGCCGGGAGGCGTTGCTCACAGTTTCAAAAGAAAAGGTTATACTTTCGAATCAGGTCCTTCATTGTGGAGTGGAATAGGTAAATGGCCGACAACTAACCCCCTTGGGCAAATTCTTAAATTACTTGATGAAGAAGTTGAACTATTTCAATACAAAGGTTGGCAAGTAATTGTCCCAGAGGGCAATTTTAATCTTGATGTGGGGGAAGAACCTTTTAAACAAACAATTAAAACTTTAAGAGGTGAGAAATCTGTTAAAGAATGGGAATCATTTATTTCCGAAATTAAACCTCTTAGCCAAATAATAAATGAAATACCTTTACTCTCATTTTCTCCTGAATCAATAAATTTCTTAGATCTAATAAATTTAACCTCAAAATTTTTACCTAATATCAATCAAATACCAAAAATTAATAAAGGCTTTGGGAATTTAGTAAATAATCATCTAGTAGATCCTTTTCTCAGAAATTGGGTTGATTTATTGAGCTTTTTGATAAGTGGGATGTCAATGAATGATACAAATACAGCTGCGATGGCTACTTTATTTAACGAATGGTTTGAACCAAATTCATACCTTGAATACCCCAAAGGAGGTAGTGAATCTATCATAAAAGCCTTAATTAATGGATTTAAAAAAAATGGAGGAAAATTAATTCTTTCTTCGAGAGTAAAGACAATTAACTTCAATAAAAATTTAGCTACAGGTATAACTCTTAATAATGGCTCTAGTTATAGTTGTGAATCTGTTGTCACGAATACTGATGTTTGGAATTTAAAGAAGTTAATTCCAAATGAAATTTCAAAAAGATGGAATACAAAAGTTTTGAACCCTAAAAAATGTGATTCTTTCCTTCATATACATCTAGGTTTTGATGCTGATGGTCTTGAAGATTTGCCAATACATGCGATACACGTCGACAAGTGGGAAAAAGGTATAACCGCAGAAAGAAATATAGCTGTATTTTCAATCCCATCTGTTTTAGATAAAAATATGGCCCCTGAAGGAAAACATGTTCTTCATGGATATACTCCCGCAAATGAACCTTGGGAAATTTGGGAAAACCTAAATCCAAAGGAATTAGAATATAGAAATTTGAAAGAAGAAAGATGTTCAATATTCCTTAATGCAGTGCGAAAATTCATCCCTGATATAGATGAAAGGATTGATTTAAAGATGCTAGGAACCCCAATCACTCATGAAAAATTCACCAATACCTATTGCGGTAGTTACGGCCCTGCATTATCTGCAGCAAAAGGTCTTTTCCCAGGATGCAAAACTCCAGTAAAAAATTTATTTACATGCGGTGCAAGTACATTTCCAGGTATTGGAATTCCTGCTGTTTCAGCAAGTGGGGCTTACGCAGCTGAAAAAATTATTGGTAAAAAAGAATTTAAAACTCTTCTTAAGAAAATAAATTTATGAATCAAGTTCTTTTTTATAAATCTACAAATAATTAGTTAAGAAATAAGAATAAAGAAAGCAAAAACGTTCAATAATGATAATCTTTATCTGAACATAAACTTTACTTATAGCTCTTATATGTTTTTCTTATCAATTCCTCAAGCCTGGCATTTAGTTGGCACTTGGTCAGAACAACTTCCAAACGAGTCAAACCTTATAGGAATGGGCCAAACAGAATTAATGATGACTTTACATTCTATATTCGTTCCTCTCTTACTTGTAATTTCATATTACCTATTCAATAGACTTAATAAAAACGAATCAAAGAAAATTAAAGGATGATCGTTTAAGGTTTATTTAGCTGAACTTCTTCTAACCACTTTTCTGCCTGTAGAAGTATCAACTCCGCTTAAATCTTTAGTTTGTGAATTAGTTTCAACATTATCAACATCACTTTTATCCATTTCTGCGCAAACACCAACTACCATGGCAGCTTGCATTTGATCTGGCAAATCTCCAATAGTTAATAAGGCCTTTAAAACTAATTGAAGTCGAGTTTGTCGATCTATTTCAGGTCTTAGTTTTTTTACGGTATTCCAAAGTTCTTGGGTAACTTCTTTTAAAAGTTCTCGATCTACAGCCAAATTAAATCCTTCTTGTATTTCTACTAATCTAACAAAAAATTGGATCTCGTAAAATAATATTCAATAAAAAGATTGTTAGTTAATATTTTTCTATCCGAATACAAGTTGCATTTGTTGAGGCAAATCATTCTTCTCTTGCAAAAGGTCATCATTTCCAAGCTTTTTTAGAGTAAAAGTTCTATAAATTCTTTTTTGAATCTTGATTGGAGTATTTTCAAACTTTGCATTTTTGCTTATTAGAGAATTCCACTCTTTTGAATTAAAAGGGGCATAAGGAGAAGATGAAATCACTTTCATATCTTAATAATACATCTGTACTAATATTAGTACATTTTTACTATAGTGCAACAGCTGCTTCCAGTTAACTTAATTTCAAAGTTTCCTTATAAATGGATTGATTTTTTTTATCTATTTTGCACGAATTATAAGTTTAATAAATACAAAAACGTATTATTAGTAACTTATTGATCCCTTTTTTTAGTGTCTTAAGACTTTTCTCGCTTAAATACCTTTTAAAATAGTTAATTTCTTGAAATTAACATTGACAAGATATATTTAGTAATCCTTCCTATAAAAAGAATAATGAATTAATAAAAAATGCTCCTTAGTAATGAAAAAAGACTAAAGATCCAAGGGATAATTAAAAGAATTGCTCAAGATAAATCAATTACATTAGAAGAAAGGATATATGTGGAGAAATTTGCACACCATAATTCGACAATTTCTCTTTGGCTGAAAAAAGCTAACAGCTTTAGAAGGAATGGTACAAAAAATGATAGGGGTATTGATAACCTCTTACAATCATTTGGGATAGATGGACTAGATAAAGAAAATCATTTCAACCCAAATGAAGATGATATATCGGATTGGTTTGGCGGTGCTCCTGGTTGGTTAAGGAGAAGCTAGATTCAATAATTATTCAATTTAACCAGGCTATTTTACACAAATATAAACTCATAAAAGATATTAATACCCAAAAGACCCATGGTATAAATTTAATTGGGACTAAATATTTTTTTGAAAAGGTTTTCATATAAACTTTTCTTTTAGATTATTTCTTCCTTACCGTTTTTGAGAATAGGTTTAATTGCTCTATTTATAAATTAAAAAAAATTCGAGACCCAAAAATATATTAAATCACTTTAAGTAGATAAAGTTAATTAGCCCTAGTCATAACAATCTAGGCAACTTTATTTTCAATCTTCCTTGTAAAATTTATTATTTTTGCCTCATCATGGTCTGAATCATTCCAATATTTTATAAGTCTTTCCAATTCATCAATCCTCTTTTTGGCATTTGCAATTTTTTCAGTAGTTGTCATATAAAATTTTTATCTATCCAATTAATGCATGAAAAAAAAATATTTCAATGGAAGTAACAATTTTTAGACTATAAATATTTATTTTTGGTTAATTACTCCTAAAAATTATAGCCACTAAGCGGCTGAGTAATTATACTTAAAGAAAAACGAAATGTATGAAGAAATTAAATTCTTTGATTTTAAATAGTACTGTCAGCTTCTTAGATTTCATTTACTCTGGTAGATCTTTACAAAGATTTTGGGTTTTAGAAGTAATAGCAAGATCACCTTATTTTGCATTTCTTTCAGTTCTTCATTTTAAAGAATCCCTAGGAATTAAAAATGAAAAAACAATGATTTTAATGAAAGAACATTTTTATCAAGCTATTAACGAAACTGAGCATCTTAAAGAAATGGAGAAAAGAGGAGGAGATAGCTTTTGGATTGATAGATTTTTTGCGAGACACCTTGTGCTTGTCTATTACTGGATAATGGTTTTTTATTATTTCTTCTCTCCAGCTAATGCTTATGATGTCAACATAAAAATCGAAGAACATGCATTTGAAACTTATTCCAAATATTTAATAGATAATCCAAATGATCAAAAAATAAAAGAAATTGCTCAAGATGAACTTAATCATGTCCAAGAACTTAACCAAGCTTTGTCAATGCTTACAGTTTAGGTTAGTGCTGAGAAATCTATTATCAATATTGAAAGCATTACCGAAGAAGATATTAATCCTAGGCTAATCATAAATGAGACATAACCTTTTTTTCTTGGCAATTTATAAAAAGATATTCCAATAATTAATATCATTATTAAGGAGAAAAAAATTATAATTTTTTCATTTACTGAATCGAGATGTATAACTAAATTTTTTTCTTCAAAAAATTTGAGAAATTCAGATAAAACTAATTCTTCCTCTATTTTCTTAAAATAGTCATACGAGCTGATAAAAGTAGAACTTAATAAAGATAATGCAACCATTGCAGTAACTGGTTTTGTTAACCTGTTAACTGTTCTGTTGAAACTTACCAATAAAATAAAAATAAATAAAGAGGTTATTAAAGGTATTAAAGGTATAAGGGTTGTTGAATTTATTAAATTTCCCACGAAAATAATATGTATCTAATTTAAAATTTTATATTATTTCGACGCGTTATTTTATTAAATAAAATTTTTTAAAATCTTAAATGTAATTAGTACCTATTGCATTATGTGTAAATTGATACCAAAATTAAATTAGTATTGAAAAATAAAATGTTAGCCATTTCTGAAATTATTATTGCAAGTGCTATCTTCCTAGGGATTGTATATTGGGAAGTTAAATTTCTATACACCAAAACAACTGTAGCTAAATAACTTCACTCAAAACAGGAAAATTAAAGAGGTAGAAAATTTAAATAAAATTTAAGAATTTATTTTGACAAAAAAAGCTCTAAATATGAGAGAATAAACACAAATAATTTTGTCTTCTAATGAGCGAAGCCCAAAACCCTAATACTAACTCAACTCAACCGCAGCAACAGCAACAGCAACAATCCTATTCAGAAAGCAAAATTAATTCTGCGGAGAGCGAGAGGCTTTATCTTGAGATGAAAGAGGCTTGGCTTTAAATTTAATTTGTGCTTAAAATAATATTTCTACAAATATGTAAAAAATTTTTTTTATTTTGAAGTAATCAATACTTTTTTATTTTTAATACCCTTTAAATTTTATTTAACCGCAAATTTAATCTTTTGAGAAAACTAAAGCAGTTAGAGAAAATTAACGGAAGACTCGCAATGGGAGGGTTGATATATTTAGTTTTTACAAAATTAGTTTCCACCCGTGCCGACATATTAGACCAGCTTAAATCTTATTTAATTTAAGAAATGAATTGGAAATATTATCCAGGAATATTTCTTTCTATATAAGCGTCAGTTAAAGCTAAAATTAACCCCAATAATGTTGAAAATATAGCAATTTCAGTTGATTCCATTTTATTTTTGAATTACCCCTAGTTTGCGAAATAATTCAAAGTTCGGCAACAAAATTAATAACTTACTATAGTACATATATACTATTAGCTATTTATTGTGAGCTCGGTAAACCCTGAGTTTCTTTTCGTTAAGCCTGGTGATCATGTCGCAATTAAAAAAGAAAATTGCGAAAATACCAAGGAAAAGAATAAAAATTATTGGGTCGGTCAAGTTATCGACTGTATTGGAGGAGCTAGAAATCCAAATTCATGGACCTTGTTTCAAGTTGCCAATATTGATAGTGGAGAGATCACTATAATCAACGCCGATATTGTAGAAAAAATTTTGAAACCTTTTGAAAGTTAAGCTTATTGATAATCAAGCAAGATTCTTTCAGTATTACAGAAACATAAAGTAAATTGAACGCTTTAAAAGACATCACCCCAGTTCCAAGCAGGCAAGTCCGTATACTTGATTCATTGGGCAGGGAGGTTGAATGCCTTTATACATTCTGTAAGTTTTTGATATTTCCTCAAACCCCAAACTTGACAAAAGATAATTTGCATAAGGATTCAGATTAGAGCAATCCAATAAGATTTGGGAATCTAAATCACCAACTAACTCCCTTATTAACAGTTCAGCAAGTGGTGGAGTATCCGCTAAAAGAGGTCCGATTCTCCAGCCTTGTTCATTATCCTCCAATACACAAGGTCTTATTCTTCCAAATCCATGGCACATTCCATTATTATCGACAATTGCACTGACATTACCATGAGAATTTTTCAACCAGTCATTTAGAAAATGTGGTCTAGGACTGGGTTCTCTTTGGTCATCATAGATTAAAACTGCTTCAGAAGAAATTTTATTACCTGGGACAACTTTAAAGGAATGAAATTGATCTTTATAGAAATTTCTCAACGGAAAATCTTGAGATCCATTTAATTTCCATCGATTTGTAATGGAAGATGTTCTAAACCCCCAATTTGCGTAATCATTCAATCTATCTGGGGCAGCCTCAAGACCAATACAATCAACATTTTTTAAATATTCCAGGGCATGTCTCCATAATCTAACTCCATATCCATTATTTCGGAATTCTTTTTTAACGATAAATAAACCTATAAAACCATACGAGGAATTATATTTTATACACGCAATAGAGCCTATGGGATTATTATCGAGACAAGCTACCCATACCCCTTGTTTATCTGTATTTCTATAAATTGATACATCATCCATTCCAGGAGAAAATCCTTCTAACCTTGCCCAGTTTGTGACTTCTGGTATTTCATTTAGAGATATCAATCTAATTGAAAAATTTTTCCTCATAGAAATATACTAACCAAGAAAATTTTGAATCTTTAAAGTCAATACTAATAAATTTAATTATTTCTCTTAAATCATTTGCTTTGATTTAATTGGCTAAAAACCTTAGTTATTTAAAATTTATCCTCTGATATATTTAATACTATTCAAAGGTAAAAAATGAAAATTTCTGATAAATTTCATTTAGAAGACATTTATAAATTAAAAAATACAGTTCTCACTGGTAAAACTGAAGATATAAAATGGCGGATCGATCATATCAATATAGTTTCTAAACTTTTGGATGAAAATAAAAAAGAGATAATAAAATCACTTTTTGTAGATCTTGGTAAATCTGAAATTGAAGGGCTTTCAGAAATCCTTCTAGTGAAAGAAGAAATTTCACTCATAAAAAAGAAACTCAATTCTTGGATGCGGCCAAAAAAGTTTAATACACCTTTTTATCTATTTCCATCATCATCCCAAGTTATTTATGAACCTCTTGGGTGTGTCTTAATTCTTGGCCCTTATAATTATCCATTACTTTATGTTTTAAAGCCATTGGTAAATATTTTCTCAGCAGGAAATACTGCAGTTATAAAACCATCAGAGAAATGTCCTACGACTTCAAAACTTATTAAAAAGCTCACTTCCAAATATTTCCATAAAGACGTTCTAATGACAGTAGAGGGCGATAATAAACAATCCATAAAATTAATTGAACAAAATTTTGACCACATTTTTTTTACAGGAAGTACTGAGACTGGAAAATCTATAATGAAATTAGCTTCAAAAAACTTAACTCCATTAACGCTTGAGTTAAGCGGAACTAATCCTGTAATTGTTTTCAAGAATGCAAATTTAGAAGTAGCTGCTAAAAGAATTGTATGGGGCAAATTTTTTAATTCTGGTCAATCCTGTATGGCTCCGAATCATATCTTTGTAGATAAAGAAATTGAAAATATTTTTATAGAAAAATTAAAAAAATATATAGTAAGTTTTTACGGAGATGATCCAATTATTTCTCAAAACTTATCAAAATTAGAGAAAAAGCAATTTACATCAACCTTAGAGATTCTCAAACAATATAAAAAAGAGAAAAGAATTTTATTTGGGGGGACTTTTAGTAATAAAAAGTTTAAAATTTCTCCTACAATCTTGAAAGCAAAATTAAATGAAACAGATATTTTGCAGAAAGAACTATTCAGTTCACTACTTCCAATAATTGGAATCAATGATAAGGAAACAGCTTTAAAACAGATTAGTCAAACATCAAAACCATTAGCAATCTATTTATTTGGAGGCAATAAAAAAATCCATAATCACATTTCAAAAGTAACCAGCTCAGGAACAATTTGTATAAATGATGTAATGTTACCAGTCCTTATTCCAAATTTACCGTTTGGAGGCGTTGGGCAAAGTGGTATTGGTAAATTTCATGGAGAAACTGGATTTCGCAATTTTTCAAATCAAAAATCTATTACTTTTAAAGGTTTTTTATTTGATTCAAATCTGCGTTATCCTCCTTACAACATATTAAAGAAGTTTTTAAAGTTTATTTTCAGGTTTTAATTACTTAAATTGTTTTCAAAAACCTAGCGATTTTAAATTTAAAGATTATCGTTAAATAAATAGTGAGTTTTATGAAATTTGCATTTTTAGTAATTGCCATATTTATTAATTTTTTTAATCACTCATTGATAAAATCAGAAGAAAAAATATTTTCAGCAAAAAATAGAATTGAGAATATTGCTGAAAAAGAATCAATTACTAAAGAAAAAACTGAAATAAAAAAAATTCATATTGTAAAAAGTGGAGATACAATATCAAGTATTTCAAAATTCTATTCGATAAATAAAGATTTAATTATTAAATTGAATAACTTAAAAAATGAAAATTATATCTTTGTTGGCCAAAATCTTATCATTTACGAATCTACTGAAAATCTTAAAAAACAATTTGATTTAATAAATAATTATCATATTGTTCAAACTGGTGAAAATCTCACTGAGATATCAAACAAATATGATTTAAAAGTAATCGACCTTATAGAGATTAATAATCTCAATAATCCTGATTCAATAAAAGTTGGCCAAAAGCTCATAATAAGAAAAAACACAATTAATTCAGAAAATTATGAAACAAGTGAATATAAAAAAAATAATGACTCATTTGAGTTAAATAAAAAAATTTATGGTCCTATAATTGTCAAAAGCAAATCATATAAAGATATTAAAGGTAGAAAAGTTTTAAACGTACTAAATCAAGATAATAAAAAACTTATTCTTTCAATCAATTGTGATACAAATGAATTAGATGTAAGAATACCTGGTAGGAAATGGATGGGCAGTAAGCCTGTCAAAGAAGAATTCGAAAATAATTTAATAAATGATTTTTGTTAAAACTTTTAATTAATATGTGTGAATAATTTGTCTAAGAATATTAATGATGGGTTATTCTACAAAAAGTTAAATAAATAGTAATGGCAATTTCAAGAGGAGATCTCGTAAGAGTAAAAAGACCAGAATCATATTGGTATAATGAAATAGGTAAAGTAGCTTCAGTAGATACCTCAGGTATTAAATATAACTGTGTAGTCAGATTCGATAAAGTAAATTACGCTGGTATAAGCGGAACTGATGGTGGAGCAAATACAAACAATTTCGCTGAAAGTGAATTAGAGAAAGCTTAAATAATTGCCTGAATTACCTGAAGTAGAAACTGTTCGGAGAGGTTTAGAGCAAAAACTCAATAACTTTATTATTAAAAAAGTAGAAGTTTGTAGGGATTCAACTGTTGCATTCCCATTAAACAAAAAAGAATTCATAAAAGGACTTAGGAACTCTCTTATTTATAAATGGGATAGAAGAGGAAAATATTTAATAGCTCAATTAAAAGAAGTTCAAAATGAGAATGCTCAATTTCCTCTAGATAATTCACAAAATAACGGATTTCTTGTAATTCATCTAAGAATGACTGGATATTTCAAATTCATTGAAAAATCAACTCATCCTTGTAAACATACAAGAATAAGATTTTTAGATAAAAATAATAATGAGCTTAGGTACGTTGACGTAAGAAGTTTTGGTCAAATGTGGTGGATTAATAAAAACCTTTCGCTTAACAAAATAATTAAAGGATTAGGTTCATTAGGACCAGAACCATTTTCTAAAGACTTTGATGCAAATTACCTTAAGAAAGTTACTTCAAAAAGAACAAAATCTATAAAAGCTATCTTATTAGATCAAACTATAGTAGCTGGTATAGGTAATATTTATGCAGATGAAAGTTTATACTCTGCTGGCATCTCACCTTTTAGGGAAGCTCGAACAATAAAGAAAAATGAATTAATCAAGCTCAAAGAATCAATCGTAAGTGTATTAAAAAAAAGTATTGGTTCTGGGGGGACGACATTTAGTGATTTTAGGGACTTGGAAGGAGAGAATGGGAATTTTGGTTTACAGACAAATGTTTACAGAAGAACTGGAAAAGAATGTCGTAAATGTGGAAATTTAATTGAAAGACAAAAAATTACTGGGAGAAGCACCCATTGGTGTCCTAAATGCCAAAAATAAAAAAGGGTTTACTCAAAAAGAGTAAACCCTTTAAAATATTTTTACCTGGCATTGAGCTATTTTCTCAAGGGGCTACCCCCTAAATATTTTCGCCGCTGATGCGTTTCACAACCGAGTTCGAGATGGATCGGAGTGGTTCCACATCGCCATGAACACCAGGAAAGTGTGAACCTTGAGAACTGCATAGAAAATTATATAAATTAAAAACAATAAATTAAGTTTGTTTGGTCAAGCCCTCGGTCTATTAGTACTCCTCCGCTGCACTTGTTACCAAGCTTCCACGTAGAGCCTATCAACGGGTGTTCTTCCCGTGACCTTACTGGCTTAAGCCATGGCAATACTCATCTTGAGGTGGGCTTCCCACTTAGATGCTTTCAGCGGTTATCCACTCCGCACATGGCTACCCAGCGTTTACCGTTGGCACGATAACTGGCACACCAGAGGTGCGTTCCTCCCGGTCCTCTCGTACTAGGGAGAAATCCTCTCAATATTCCTGCGCATACACCGGATATGGACCGAACTGTCTCACGACGTTCTGAACCCAGCTCGCGTACCGCTTTAATGGGCGAACAGCCCAACCCTTGGGACCGACTTCAGCCCCAGGTTGCGATGAGCCGACATCGAGGTGCCAAACCTCCCCGTCGATGTGAACTCTTGGGGGAGATCAGCCTGTTATCCCTAGAGTAACTTTTATCCGTTGAGCGACGGCCCTTCCACGCAGAACCGTCGGATCACTAAAACCGACTTTCGTCCCTGTTCGACTTGTAGGTCTCACAGTCAAGCTCCCTTCTGCTTTTGCACTCAACGACTGATTTCCAACCAGCCTGAGGGAACCTTTGTGCGCCTCCGTTACCTTTTAGGAGGCGACCGCCCCAGTCAAACTGCCCATCAGATACTGTCCGCTTCCCGGATAACGGGTAAGCGTTAGAACCCTAGCTCTAAAAGAGTGGTATCTCACCGATGACTCAATAATACCCACAAGCACTATTTCAACGTCTCCCACCTATTCTGCGCATTCAGAGCCCGAGCACAATATCAAACTACAGTAAAGCTTCATAGGGTCTTTCTGTCCGGGTGTATGTAGTCCGCATCTTCACAGACAATTCTATTTCGCCGAGCCTCTCTCCGAGACAGCGCGCAAATCGTTACACCTTTCGTGCGGGTCGGAACTTACCCGACAAGGAATTTCGCTACCTTAGGACCGTTATAGTTACGGCCGCCGTTCACCGGGGCTTCAGTCGCCAGCTTCACTAAAAGCTAACCAGCTTCCTTAACCTTCCGGCACTGGGCAGGTGTCAGCCCCCATACATCGTCTTGCGACTTAGCGGAGACCTGTGTTTTTGGTAAACAGTCGCTTGCGCCTCTTCACTGCGACCAGCTCTCGCTGGCACCCCTTCTCCCGAAGTTACGGGGCCATTTTGCCGAGTTCCTTAGAGAGAGTTATCTCGCGCCCCTCGGTATTCTCTACCACCCCACCTGTGTCGGTTTCGGGTACTGGCATTTGTGTCTTAACGAGTATAGGGCTTTTCTTGGAAGCATGACATCACCAACTTCGCTGCCGTAGCAGCTCGTACTCACGCCTTAGCTCAAGATGTTTTCTCCATCTCTCAAAGCCTCGAACGCTTGAACCAGTAACCAACATCTGGCCTGGTTAGCCTTCTCCGTCCCCCTTCTCAAAACACATCTGGTACAGGAATATTGACCTGTTATCCATCGACTACGCCTTTCGGCCTCGCCTTAGGTCCAGACTAACCCTCCGCGGACGAGCCTGCCGGAGGAACCCTTAGGGTTTCGGGGCATGGGATTCTCACCCATGTTTTCGCTACTCAAGCCGACATTCTCACTTCTATGCTGTCCACGTCCGCTTACGCTAACGCTTCACCCTACATAGAACGCTCCCCTACCATAAATAAATTTATCCGCAGCTTCGGTATAACGCTTAGCCCCGTTCATTTTCGGCGCAGGATCGCTCGACCAGTGAGCTATTACGCACTCCTTTGAGGATGGCTGCTTCTAGGCAAACCTCCTGGTTGTCTGGGCAATCCCACCTCCTTTATCACTTAGCGTTAATTTTGGGACCTTAGCTGGCGGTCTGGGCTGTTTCCCTCTTGACTATGGAGCTTATCCCCCACAGTCTGACTGCCTAGTTACACACAGGGTATTCAGAGTTCATATCGATTTGGTACCGCTTTCGCAGCCCGCACCGAAATGGTTGCTTTACCCCCCTGCTGGAGCACTAGACGCTACGCCTCAACGTATTTCGGGGAGAACCAGCTAGCTCCTGGTTCGATTGGCATTTCACCCCTAACCACAGCTCATCCGCTGAATTTTCAACTTCAGTCGGTTCGGACCTCCACTTGGTATCACCCAAGCTTCATCCTGGCCATGGTTAGATCACCAGGGTTCGGGTCTATAAACACTGACAAACGCCCTATTAAGACTCGCTTTCGCTGTGGCTCCACCATTTCCGGTTTAACCCGCCAGTGCCTATAAGTCGCCGGCTCATTCTTCAACAGGCACACGGTCACCCGATTAGTCGGGCTCCCATTGCTTGTAAGCTCACGGTTTCATGTTCTATTTCACTCCCCTCCCGGGGTTCTTTTCACCTTTCCCTCGCGGTACTGTTTCACTATCGGTCACACAGTAGTACTTAGCCTTACGAGGTGGTCCTCGCAGATTCACACGGAATTCCACGTGCTCCGTGCTACTCGGGATACAGCTAGGTCAACTTATCTTTCGATTACGGGGCTTTCACCCTCTGTGGCACGCCATTCAAACGTTTCTTCTAGACTTATTGATCCAAATTGCTGTCCCACAACCCCGATAGTCAAGACTATCGGTTTGGGCTGTTCCCCGTTCGCTCGCCGCTACTGAGGGAGTCGTTATTTACTTTCTCTTCCTCCAGCTACTAAGATGTTTCAGTTCGCTGGGTTAGCTCGCACCAACCTATATATTCAGTTGGCCGTACATGGGGTTGCCCCATTCGGAAATTCCCGGATCAAAGTGTGCTTCCAACTCCCCGAGACTTATCGCAGGTAACCACGTCCTTCATCGCCTCTGTGTGCCTAGGTATCCTCCGTGAGCCCTTTGTAGCTTGACCAATAACTTCAATATTGAAGCATCAGCTTAATAGAATTGTTATTAATGCATTCGCACAAATAATAAATCTGCATCATAAAGATGCTTATTGTCTTTAAAAATAATCTATGCAGTTGTCAAGGTTCTCTGAAAACACTGAAATTAATTCAATGAATCCAGCATCTTAATGATTTTATTAGGAAGCTAGATTCGTTCAGAAAAGTGATCACAACACAAAATTTTCCTTTCTACAAAATATGGTAGAGGTGGTAATCAGTGGAGGTAAGCGGACTCGAACCGCTGACATCCTGCTTGCAAAGCAGGCGCTCTACCAACTGAGCTATACCCCCAACATAGAGATATGGGCCATCCTGGACTTGAACCAGGGACCTCACCCTTATCAGGGGTGCGCTCTAACCACCTGAGCTAATGGCCCAGGAAAAATAATGGGTGTGACCTAGAAAAACTTAGGAAATGAAATTCTTAATAAATTAAAAAAGTGAGATACCGATCGACCTAAGGTGACAAAATAATAATATTAAACATTTTGTTGTCTCCCTGTTAGGAGGTGATCCAGCCGCACCTTCCGGTACGGCTACCTTGTTACGACTTCACCCCAGTCATTAGCCCCACCTTCGGCGTCCTCCTCCACAAGGGTTGGAGTAACGACTTCGGGCATGGCCAACTTCCATGGTGTGACGGGCGGTGTGTACAAGGCCCGGGAACGTATTCACCGCAGTATGCTGACCTGCGATTACTAGCGATTCCTACTTCACGTAGGCGAGTTGCAGCCTACGATCTGAACTGAGCCACGGTTTATGGGATTTGCTAGCTCTCGCGAGTTTGCTGCCCTTTGTCCGTAGCATTGTAGTACGTGTGTAGCCCAGGGTGTAAGGGGCATGATGACTTGACGTCATCCACACCTTCCTCCGGTTTATCACCGGCGGTCTTTCTAGAGTGCCCAACTAAATGCTGGCAACTAAAAACGTGGGTTGCGCTCGTTGCGGGACTTAACCCAACATCTCACGACACGAGCTGACGACAGCCATGCACCACCTGTCACTGCATTCCCGAAGGCACCCTCAAATTTCTAAGAGGTTCGCAGGATGTCAAACCCTGGTAAGGTTCTTCGCGTTGCATCGAATTAAACCACATACTCCACCGCTTGTGCGGGCCCCCGTCAATTCCTTTGAGTTTCACACTTGCGTGCGTACTCCCCAGGCGGAACACTTAACGCGTTAGCTACGACACCGAAGGGGTCGATTCCCCCGACACCTAGTGTTCATCGTTTACGGCCAGGACTACAGGGGTATCTAATCCCTTTCGCTCCCCTGGCTTTCGTCCATGAGCGTCAGTAATGGCCCAGCAGAGCGCCTTCGCCACTGGTGTTCTTCCCGATATCTACGCATTTCACCGCTACACCGGGAATTCCCTCTGCCCCTACCATACTCAAGCCTTTCAGTTTCCACTGCCATGATGGAGTTAAGCTCCACGCTTTAACAGCAGACTTGAAAAGCCGCCTGCGGACGCTTTACGCCCAATAATTCCGGATAACGCTTGCCACTCCCGTATTACCGCGGCTGCTGGCACGGAATTAGCCGTGGCTTATTCCTCAAGTACCGTCATATCTTCTTCCTTGAGAAAAGAGGTTTACAGCCCAGAGGCCTTCGTCCCTCACGCGGCGTTGCTCCGTCAGGCTTTCGCCCATTGCGGAAAATTCCCCACTGCTGCCTCCCGTAGGAGTCTGGGCCGTGTCTCAGTCCCAGTGTGGCTGATCATCCTCTCAGACCAGCTACTGATCGAAGCCTTGGTGAGCCATTACCTCACCAACTAGCTAATCAGACGCGAGCTCATCCTCAGGCGAAATTCATTTCACCAGTAGGCATATGGGGTATTAGCGGTCGTTTCCAACCGTTATCCCCCTCCTGAGGGCAGATTCTCACGCGTTACTCACCCGTCCGCCACTAACCCGAAGGTTCGTTCGACTTGCATGTGTTAAGCACGCCGCCAGCGTTCATCCTGAGCCAGGATCAAACTCTCCGTTGTGTTCAAATCCTTTTGTAGATAAATCTACTCAATTTGAATTGCTTTATCCAAATAAAAAATTTAGCATTTGTATTTAGTTTCAGCCTCCTTAAATTTTAAGGATTACATTGAGTGCACATTAAATATTTCTAAAGTGACTTTCCAAGATCTCAGATCCGTTTGCATCAAAGCCAAAAGTTAGCAATTGATGACATTTTTGTATATTCTTGACGGGACCTCACACCTTTATTGCATATACATCTTGAGATAACTGAAAAAAATTAGTTATTCTTGACGCAATAAAAGCATCAGTTCCTAAGTTTTTAAATTTTCTAGGTGCAGAGTTAAACAACAAGTGAATAACTAATTTAGAAGGTAAAAACCTTCTTCTGGCTGAAAATAATGATCGAAATCAAATCTCCAAAAAATTCAATCATTTACCAAAAATCAGATTTAAGATAATTTCTTGAACTTCGCAAAAAGTATATTTCTGCCCAGAAGAAAATACTAAACCATCTGACTGTAATTGTGCAACCTTTTATACAAAAATTTTTTATTAATTTTTTATTTGTTCAAAGTCTCATTAAACAACTAGGCTTAAATAAAGGGATATAAATGAAATGGCAGAAAGATTTAGTCAAAAAAATTTAAGAGTAAGACCAAGTTCTGATGAAGAGAAAATTGTAACAAATGCAAAAAAGCACTTCGAAAAGACTTTAGTTGAAATATCAGGCGAGTTAGTGGGAAGCGTTGCTGCCCTAGAACACCCAACAAAAAATAAAAAATTAAACTATGGAGAAATATTTTTAAGAGACAATGTTCCTGTAATGATTTACCTCATTACCCAAAAACGGTACGAAATTGTCAAAAAGTTCTTAAGTGTATGCCTAGAGTTACAAAGCTCTAATTACCAAACGCGCGGCGTATTTCCTACTAGTTTCGTTGAAGAAAATGGACAGCTTATTGGAGACTATGGTCAGCGATCAATAGGAAGGATTACTTCAGCCGATGCAAGTTTATGGTGGCCTATCTTATGTTGGTATTATGTCAATAAAAGTGGTGATTATGCTTTTGGGAAAAGTCAAAGCGTTCAAAGAGGTATCCAACTTCTCCTAGATCTGGTTCTACATCCAACTTTTGAGGGTACTCCAGTACTTTTTGTTCCAGATTGCTCATTTATGATTGATAGACCTATGGATGTTTGGGGAGCACCTCTAGAAGTTGAAGTTTTACTGCATGGATGTTTAAAAAGTTGCATTAACTTAATGGAATTAAGCAGAGCAGACCACGTTAGTAGACTTCTAGACCAAAGACTTATTCTTACGAATCAATGGGTTAGGGATTTAGGAAGTTTTCTCTTAAAACATTATTGGGTTACCAGCCAAACAATGCAAATTTTAAGAAGAAGGCCAACTGAGCAGTATGGTGATGATCAACACTTCAATGAATTTAACGTTCAACCTCAAGTGGTTCCCTCATGGCTCCAAGATTGGTTAGAGAATAGAGGTGGTTACTTAATAGGAAATATAAGGACAGGAAGGCCCGACTTTCGATTTTACAGTTTAGGCAATTCTTTAGCATGTATGTTCGGAGTACTGCCTCCTGAAGAACAAAGAGCTTTATTTAGATTAGTTTTACACAACAGACAGCATTTGATGGCCCAAATGCCTATGAGAATTTGTCATCCTCATATGGATGTTGAAGAATGGCAAAATAAAACTGGATCTGATCCAAAGAATTGGCCTTGGAGTTACCATAACGGTGGTCATTGGCCAAGTTTACTTTGGTTTTTTGGTACAGCTGTGCTATTGCATCAAAAACATTATGGTTCTGCGGATGTGATTCTCATGGAAGAAATGAAATCTTTAATTGAGGAATCATACTGGTGCCAACTTAATCAATTGCCTAAGCAAGAATGGGCAGAATATTTTGATGGTCCTACAGGTACTTGGGTTGGGCAGCAATCGAGAACATATCAAACTTGGACAATTGTTGGGTTTTTATTAATGAATCATTTTCTAAGAAATGAGTATAACGATCTAGATATGTTTGAGATTTGAACCTAAAATAGACCTAAGGTTAGTGATTTATCGATTGGCAAGCATGCCCCAATACCGAGATATATTGTTAGAAAAGTTCCGAATAAGAAAACGGACATTGCTATTGGTCTTCTGAACGGATTAGAGAATTTATTAACGTTTTCGATGAATGGTAAAATCATTAATCCAAGTGGAATTAATGTTTGTAGAGCAATACCCAAAAGTTTATTAGGAACAACTCTAAGTATTTGAAAAACTGGATAAAGGTACCATTCAGGAAGTATTTCCAAGGGTGTTGCGAAGGGATTAGCTTTGTCTCCCAACATTGCAGGATCAAGAACAGCTAATCCAACTACGCATGCAATAGTTCCTAAGATAACAACTGGGAAAATATATAGTAAATCATTTGGCCAAGCTGGTTCACCATAATAATTATGGCCCATACCTTTAGCTAACTTTGCTCTCAATTTTGGATCTGATAGATCTGGTTTTTTTAACGTAGACATATGGAGAACTAATAATGGTTTTAGTATAGGGGTTTATAAAGGACCTGAAATACCCTGTTTACGAATCATTAAAAAGTGCATCAACATGAAAACTGCTAAGGACCATGGCAATACAAAAGTATGAAGACTGTAAAATCTGGTTAAAGTGGATTGTCCAACACTTTCTCCACCTCTAAGCAGTTCAACCATAAAGTCGCCAATTACTGGGATTGCAGCAGGTACACCTGAAACAATTTTAACTGCCCAATAACCTACCTGATCCCAAGGAAGTGAGTATCCTGTCACTCCAAAAGCAACAGTTATAACTGCCATTACAACACCTGTAACCCAAGTTAATTCCCTTGGCCTTTTAAAACCTCCTGTAAGGTAAACCCTAAAAACATGGAGGATTAACATCAAAACCATCATTGATGCACTCCACCTATGTACAGATCTTATTAACCATCCAAAACTTACATCGGTCATTAAATAACTGACTGAACTATAAGCTTGTGTAACTGTTGGCTTATAGTAAAAAGTCATTGCAAAACCTGTTGCAAATTGAATTAGGAAGCATACTAAAGTTATGCCTCCTAAACAATAAAAAATATTTACGTGAGGGGGTACGTACTTGGAAGTTACGTCGTCAGTTATGTCTTGAATTTCAAGTCTTTCTTGAAACCAATCATAAACAGATGAAGAATTCGCCATCCAAAAAAAAATTAGCTTTGATATAAAGAGCTTACTTAAAATTCTTATACTTGGTGTTAACACTTAACCCAATGAATTCATCTTTTAACAAACTTTTAACATTCAAAAATGTGATCACTGCATCAATGATCATCGTTTTTTCTATCAATCTTTTGTTGATGGAAAGAGTGGATGCTCTTAGTGATAGCAGGCAATTAGTACTTGACGCTTGGACCTTGGTAAACGAAGGTTTTTATGATCCAGAAAAGTTTGATGAAATCCAATGGAAAAGAATTAGACAAAAAACATTACAGAAACAAATTGAAACAAGTGAAGAGGCTTATTCCGCAATTGAAGACATGTTAAGACCTCTAGACGACCCCTACACGAGAGTTTTACGCCCAAAAGATTATGAACTACTAAAATCAAGTAATTTTGGAAGTGAAATAAATGGTGTCGGTCTTCAACTAGGTGAAGACGATAATAGTAGAGTAAAAGTTATTTCTACTCTAGGAGGTTCGCCGGCTGAAGAAGCTGGAATAGTAAGCGGGGAATTTATAGAGAAAGTGGACGGAATCTCATCAAAAAAATTAGGGCTTGCAAGTACTGCCTCTAAGTTAAGAGGTGAATCTGGGACAAAAGTTTTAGTTGAATTATCTTCGGAGTCAGGAGAAATTAGAGAAGTCGATCTAGAAAGGAGATCAGTGAATCTAAGACCAGTTAGAACAAAAAGATTAAGAGACGATTCTCACACAATAGGATATTTAAGGATAACTCAATTCAGCGAAAGCGTACCCAAAAAAGTTGAAGAGGCACTTCAAGAGTTAAAAGAGAAAGAGGTTGAGGGCTTAATCTTAGATCTTAGAAATAATTCAGGAGGACTAGTAAGCTCAGGTATAGCGGTTGCAGACTCATTATTGAGTGAGAAACCTGTAGTAGAGACAAAAGATAGAAATGGAATCAAAGATGCAATTATTTCTCAAAAAGAGACATCTTTTGATGGACCAATGGTGACTTTAGTAAATAAAGGTACTGCGAGTGCCAGTGAAATACTTGCTGGTTCTTTACAAGATAATAAGCGATCAATTCTTATGGGGGAACAAACTTATGGGAAAGGTTTAATTCAATCCCTAAAAAGTTTGGGAGAAAATAGTGGTATTGCTATAACAGTTGCTAGTTACTTAACTCCCAAAGGTAACAATATTCAAGGCCAAGGTATGACTCCTGACAAATTACTTGATTTACCGGATACAAGTGATTATGGAAGTACTGACGATAAATGGGTGAAGAATGCAGAATTATTTCTGGGGTCGCTTTTAGAAAAAGAAGAAGTTTCAGTTCAAAAAATTGAATTAAACAATGAAGAAATTCAATCTTTAAATGGCTAAAGATTGAAAATAAAAAATCTTAAAAATATGAATAATAAAAGAATTTTTCATGACCCAATTCATAAAGAAATAGTATTTGATGCAGGAAAGCCAGAAGAATTAATGATAATGGAATTAATTGATACAGTTGCTTTTCAAAGACTAAGAAGAATAAAACAACTTGGAGCGGCATCATTACTTTTTCATGGTGCAGAATCAAGTAGATTTACTCACTCAATTGGTGTTTTTTGTATAGCTAGAAAAATTTATAATAGATTAATTGAAATTAATTCTTCATTTTGTGAAAATAAATTTGTTCTTTATGGAGCAGCTCTATTACATGATTTAGGTCATGGACCTTTAAGCCATACAAGTGAAACAATATTCAAGCATGATCACGAACAATGGTCTGAAGACTTAGTTACAAATTATTCTCCAATAAATTCAATTCTCAAAAAGTATGACAACGAATTACCCAGAAAAATTGGTGAATTATTTCAATCAAAACAACTATTTTCTAACCCTCTAAAAACATTGATAAGTAGCGAGATAGATTGCGATCGTCTCGATTATCTTTTACGCGATAGTCACAATACAGGTACTAATTATGGCTTAGTAGATTTAGAGAGAATAATTTCAGCTCTTACCTTTTCACCTGATGGGAACATAGGAATCAAACCAAAAGGCGTGATCGCTATTGAGCATTTCCTCGTCCTTAGAAACTTGATGTATAGAACTATCTACAATCACAGGATAAACGAAATATCAACATGGATTTTGGAAAAAATATTACATACAATAAAACATAATTATGAAAAGAATATTTGGTTAGATAATTCTCTACATAAATGGATTTTTTCACCTTCAAAGGTTGATTTTGATGATTTTATAAAAAATGATGATGTAGCCTTTTATTATCATTTGATTAGATGGAAAGATGAATCTTTTGAGCCACTTTCTACACTATGCAAAATGTTTATTGATAGAGATTTATTAAAGGCATCAGACATAAGTTTTTTAAGTAAAGTGGATAGATTAAAAATCCTTGCATTTACATCAAAATTATGTGAGAAGAATAGTTATGATTCGGAAATATTTTGCGGAATTAAAGAAAGGTCTTTTAAAGGTTTTGAATCTAATAATGCACTAAAAATATGGGACGGCACTTATCAAAGCGCATTAGAAAATAGTTCTGCATTAATAAAAACTTTAATGAGATCTGAGGAAAGTTCTTTTATTATTTATCCAGACATTATCAAAAATGAAGTTAAAAATGAAATTTCATTATTAAAAAAATAATTCCTAGATTTAATTAAATGGAAATCGTTTTAAAAAACAATAAAAGTAAATTTATGGAAATTTTTTCTTTGTTAGAGTTAGATAATATACGTGAAACTTTTAAAAGATTTTCTTCTATCAAAGAACCTTTAGAAGCAAAAATTTTCGCGATCAATGAAACAATAAGTTCTCATCAATTATCAATATTAAAAAATCATTTTGACAAAATTAATATTTGTTCCTTATGCATTTACTCAAATAATAGAAATACAATATTAAGTGGAAAGTCTTTAAAAATAGATTCAACTTTTATAAAAGAGCGAGAGATTAAAAATAAGTTACTATTATTCAATTCAAAAAAGAAAGACGATATTCTTCACGAAGGGACAGTGCGATCAGGTGAAAGAATATCTTCAAATGGTAACCTATGCATTATTGGAGACGTTAATCCAGGAGCAATAGTTTCAGCTAGGAAAAATATTTACGTTTGGGGAAAATTATTAGGGATCGCATTCGCAGGGAAAAGTGGAAATAAAAATGCTTATATCTCATCACTTTATCTAAACCCTTTACAGTTAAGAATTGCAGATGTGATAGCTATTGGACCAAAGGATAAGCCCAAAAATTGTTATCCAGAAATTGCGGTAATAGATAAACAAACGATAATTATCAAACCATACTTAATCGAAAATAAAAATTAATCAATAATTTGCAATAAATTAATTCAAACTAGATAAATTTAAGAATTACTTAATCTTTAAAATATTTAACTTTCTGGAAGTGGCTTTATTATTTGTAAAACTTAAAATTTATTGGGAAAAAATACTCGCACAATATTAATTTGTTCAGGCAAAGGAGGAGTTGGTAAAACCACCTTAACTGCAAATCTAGGCATTGCTCTTGCTAATAGCGGGGCAAAAACTGCTGTATTAGATGCTGATTTTGGCTTAAGAAATTTAGACCTTCTTCTAGGATTAGAAAATCGCATCATTTATACGGCTCAAGATGTCCTAGACGAGAATTGTCGACTGGACCAAGCATTGGTTAGACATAAAAAGGAACCTAACCTTGCTCTTCTACCTGCTGGGGATCCTAGAATGTTGGATTGGATGAAGCCAGAAGATATGAAAAAAATTAGTGAACTGCTTAGCGAGAAATTTGATTTTGTCTTGGTAGACTGTCCTGCTGGTGTAGAAGATGGCTTTAAAAATGCACTTGAAGCCTGTAAAGAAGCTATTGTTGTCACTAACCCAGAATTATCTGCGGTGCGGGATGCTGACAGAGTAATAGGTATCCTTAATACTTTAGATATTAAGCCTATCCAACTTGTAATCAATAGAGTTCGGCCTAACATGATGGCTAGTCAAGAAATGTTATCTATCGAAGATGTTCAAGGGATCCTTTCTTTGCCTTTATTAGGTATTGTTTTAGAAGATGAACAGGTAATAATAAGTACAAATAGAGGAGAGCCACTGACACTTTCAGATGGTAGATCTCCTGCAAAAAAATGTTATTTAAATGTTTCTCAAAGACTTACAAATAAAGATGTGCCAATTATCGATCCAAAAAAAGAAGGCAAAAGTCTTAAAGATAAATTCATGAGATTAATGCAAACAAAGGTTTTTTAAAATGATGACTCTCAGAGATCTTATAAATAAATTACTTGGCAGAGAAACGTCTAGTGCAAATACAGCTAGAGAAAGATTACAACTTGTACTTGCTCATGACAGAGTTGATATGAGTTCCTTAACAACTGATCTTTTAGATAAAATGAGGAAAGAGATCCTTGATGTTGTTGCTAAATATGTTGAAATTGATTTTGATGAGGTGGCAGTAAGTTTAGAGACTGAAGATAGAATGACTGCTTTAGTTGCCAATTTACCAATCAAAAGAACTATTTCAGGAGAAATAAAATTTAAAAAAACTGATAAATCTGATAAATCTGATAAAGCTAATAAAGATATCAAAAAATAATAAATTAAAAAAAAGCTAAGAAATACCGATATTTGACCCTACCTAATTGTAAGATAAAAAGATTGCCGGCTTAGCTCAGCGGTAGAGCAGCGCTTTTGTAAAGCGAAGGTCATCAGTTCAAATCTGTTAGCCGGCATTTTGATTTATTTAATTCTGTTCAATAGTCTTTGCTGAAAACAAAGAGACTAAGACTATCAGAGCAATTAAAGGAAACAATCTTATTTCGAGAACATACTCTAAAAGAGATCCAAGGGGTTCAAATACCCAATAAGTAAAAAATTGAATTAATAAAACAAAAAATAATAATAAAATCATAAATACAATTCCCTAACTAATACTTCTCCTTCTCTTATTAGTTTCCAATCTCCACTTTTCTTCCAAAATATAATAGTACTTGCTTTCCCACTTCTTTTTCCCCAAGGGATAGGGCCCAAAATTTTTACAGAAGGGAAGTCTAGAGCTATCCCTTCAACTGTAGTTGATCCTTTAAAACCTGAAATATTTGCACTTGAAGTTAATAATGGGCCTGTTTCTTTCATGAGAGATTGAGCCATATAAGAATTTGGAGTCCTCAACCCAAGAGTAAGATCATTGCTTGTGAGGATTTTAGTCTGCTTTTCTGAAGCAGGAATAACCATTGTCAGAGCTCCAGGCCAATATTTTGAAGCTATATTTTCGTAATCTTCTTTAGCTGATTCGTGAACATAATCAATTAATTGTTTATGTTCTGATCCCATAAGAATTAAGGGTTTATTTCTATCTCTTTTTTTAAACTTATAAATAACATTTGAAAATTTTGGCAAACATCCAATTGCAGGTAATGTATCAGTTGGGAAGATTATAGGTAAACCACTTTTAAGCGTCTTCAAAGCGGATTTGCAATCTACTAGATTCATTTAGATTATGAAAATGTAATAATTTATTTATATCTTCCAATAGTAAACCTACCAATACCTGAAAGATCTTTCACAATTTCTATTGATGTAAATTTATTTTTAATAAAAAGTTGTTTTACTTTTTCGCCTTGATCAAAATGATTCTCTAAAATTAGCCAGCCCTTCTCTTTTAAAAATATTGGTGCTTTTTGTATTATTTCCCTAATATGTTTTAAACCATCTTCGCCGCCTAATAAAGCAACTTTAGGTTCGAAATTTTTAACTTCTTTGGGTAGTTTTTCATAAGTATCTTTAGGGATATATGGAGGGTTTGAAATAGCAAGGTCTAATTTTCCTTTAAAATTTTCAAGAGGTGACCACCAATTTCCACTATAAAATTTCAGATTTGATTGTTTAGAAGAATTTATATAATTTTTAGTAGCTATTTCTAATGCGTCTTTATCTATATCAGTTGCCACTCCTTCGCTAAATGGATAAGCCAATGCCAACGCAATACTTATAGCGCCTGATCCAGTTCCTAATTCAGCAAAAAATAATTTCTCTGAGTTCCTTCTAAATAAATTGAAGACAATATCTACTATGAGCTCTGTCTCTGGTCTGGGAATAAGTACTTTATTTGTAACTTTTAATTTTAAGTCTCTCCAATATGTAATTCCGCAAAGGTATTGAATCGGGCAAGATCTTATTAAATGATCATCCCAAACAGACTCTAAAAATTCTAAGTTTTTTTTTAAATGTAAGTTTCCCTTGGGATTTAAAATTTTCAAGTTTAAATCCTTAGTCGAAATATCGCCTACACAATCAAGTAAAACTTGAAAAGATTGTTGATCACCACCTTTTGAAAGTTGCTTTTTTTTCCACAATAAAAATTTCTCTACAGAAATGCAAAGCATTTATTAAAGCATCAGCGTTTTGGGCCAAGTCTACCTTTACTAGAGTCAGAGTAGAAGCTTGATTTTTCTCCATCTTGAGTAGAAATAAATAAACCAATGAGGAAAATTGTTGGCACCCCTACAAATAAAAGACTAGCTACGAATCCAAAGTTAGTTGTTTCCATTTAGTTAGTAGTTACATAATTAGGTACTTAGACTATAGACATATATATTGAAACAAAGTGGAAAAATAAACAAATTTTATAAACTGATTAACAGTCTTAAACAATTTAGCGTGTTAATTTTTTATTTTCACTAATTTTTTTTAGTTCTTCCAAATTTGAGGGAGGGGATTGTGGTTTTGTTAAGATTACTGCAGATGACTTTATCAAAGTTTGGCATGCTAGTCGCCAATTTTCTGGTCTATTTTTAAGTTTATCTTCTTCAACGGATGTAAGAGGGCTTAAAGAATTTTTGTTTCCACCTTCAACTGAAATAAAGCAAGTACTGCATTGTCCAGCGCCTCCACAATTTCCCAAAATACCTTTTAGTCCATAAAGCTGTAAATTCTCTTTCATTACGAGTTCTCTTAAATTTTCACCAGGATTACATTGAACCTCCAAGTCCTCACGAATAAATCTGATTGTTGCCATTTTTTTAGTTATTTTTCTTATTTTGGCGTTTTACTTTGAGAATTGTGACCAAAATATTAACAGTTTTTAGCTAAAAATTTCTTGTAAACTTTGTTCTGCTAATGGATTTGCCCAATTTTTGCAAGAAAATAAATTTATTTACAAAAATCCCTCAAAGACTAAAAAACCCTTACTATCGTGATGTTTAGCTGTTCATGCAGCATAGTTACTAGAAATTAACCGATGGGATTGCCTTGGTATCGAGTTCACACAGTAGTTATTAATGACCCAGGTCGACTACTTGCTGTGCATCTTATGCATACTGCATTATTAGCCGGCTGGGCCGGTTCAATGGCTCTTTACGAATTAGCCATTTTTGATCCTTCTGATGCTGTTCTCAATCCAATGTGGAGACAGGGGATGTACGTTATGCCTTTCATGGCAAGACTAGGTATCACAAGTAGTTGGAATGGATGGGATATTACGGGTGCTACTGGAGTTGATCCTGGATTCTGGAGTTTCGAAGGGGTTGCGGCAGCACACATAGTATTTAGTGGCCTATTGATGTTGGCATCTATTTGGCACTGGACATATTGGGATCTTGATTTATGGGAAGATTCAAGAACTGGTGAGCCTGCTCTTGATTTACCAAGAATTTTTGGAATCCACCTTCTTCTAGCAGGACTTACATGTTTTGGTTTTGGAGCTTTTCATTGCGCAAACGTGGGGATTTGGGTTTCTGATCCCTATGGTTTAAGTGGACATGTAGAACCTGTAGCACCTTCCTGGGGAGTTGAAGGATTTAATCCTTTTAATCCAGGAGGTATTGTAGCTAATCATATTGCAGCAGGACTTATGGGTATTATTGGAGGTATTTTTCACATTACCAACAGGCCTGGAGAAAGACTTTACAGAGCATTAAAACTTGGAAGTCTCGAAGGAGTTCTTGCCAGTGCTTTAGCTGCTGTACTTTTTGTTTCTTTCGTTGTTTCCGGTACGATGTGGTACGGTTCAGCAACTACTCCAATAGAGCTTTTTGGTCCTACTAGATATCAATGGGATTCAGGCTATTTCAAAACTGAAATTAACAGAAGAGTACAAGCTGCTATTGATGAAGGTGCAACTAAATCAGAGGCCTATGCATCGATTCCAGAAAAATTAGCATTCTACGATTATGTAGGAAATAGTCCAGCTAAAGGGGGACTATTCAGAGTTGGAGCTCTTGTTAATGGTGATGGTTTACCAACTGGTTGGCAAGGTCACATTGCTTTTCAAGATAAGGAAGGTAACGAATTAGAAGTTAGAAGAATTCCTAATTTCTTTGAAAACTTCCCTGTCATTCTTGAAGACAAAGAAGGTAATGTAAGGGCAGATATCCCATTTAGAAGAGCTGAAGCAAAGTACTCATTTGAGCAAACTGGCATTACTGCAACTATCTATGGAGGAGACCTAGATGGACAAACATTTACAGATCCTGCAGTAGTGAAAAGATTAGCTAGAAAGGCTCAACTTGGAGAAGCATTCAAGTTTGACAGAGAGACATATAAATCTGACGGTGTATTTCGAAGCTCTCCAAGAGCATGGTTTACATATGCACATTTATGTTTCGGATTGCTATTCTTGTTTGGGCACTGGTGGCACGCTTCAAGAACTCTTTACAGAAATTCCTTTGCTGGTATTGATGCTGAGATTGGAGACCAAGTTGAATTTGGTTTATTCAAGAAGCTTGGAGACGAAACCACAAGAAGAATCCCTGGAAGGGTTTAAACTAAACTTTATTAATTAATCTTATGGAAGCTTTCGCTTACGTTCTTATTCTAACTCTCGCAGTTGTAACCTTATTCTTTGCTGTCGCCTTTAGAGACCCACCTAAATTTGATAGAAAATGAACTAAGAAAAAAACCTCTTTAACTAGAGGTCTTTTTTTACTTTTCATTATTAAAAAATTACCCTACTATTAGGGTTGAAGTACACTTTTTCACCACATGCAGTGTCCAACCTGTCAAAACACAGATAGCAGAGTTTTGGAATCAAGATCTGCTGATAGTGGTAAAAGTGTTCGAAGAAGAAGGGAGTGCTTAAATTGCAGCTTTAGATTCACAACTTATGAAAGAGTGGAAACAATGCCAGTTTCAGTTATAAAGAAAGACGGTGGCAGAGAATTATTTGATAAACAAAAATTATTTACTGGCATATCAAGGGCATGCGAAAAGACAAACTTCAGCAGTGAAGCAATTATTAATTTCGTAGATGGAATTGAATCACAAATCGTTCAAGACTCTAATAAAGATATTAAATCTTCACAAATCGGAGAATTAATACTTAAAAATCTTAGGAAAGAAAACGAAGTCGCCTATATAAGATACGCCTCAGTTTACAGAAAATTTAATGGGGTAAAAGATTTTATTTCTACTCTTGAATCTCTAAAAGGAAGTTCAAAAAATCAATTAGCTTCAATTTTATAAAATTAAGCATCCTAAAGTGTAGAATACATAACACAAATGTTTTTGCTATTGGTTTGCAGGCTAGTAGCATTCCTTTCTAACTACCTTAGGTAGTCTGCGATACAACAAATGAACGAAAATTCTTCCCAAACCATTAAAGAACTTTCTGAGGATCAAGAAATAAAAAATTCGACTGAGTTAGATGATGATTCAAACTCTCAAAATGAGGAAGATTTATCATTCGAGAAGAGCGATATACCTTCAGCAGACTCTTCCTCTAGCAGAGGAAATACTGATTTTGACAACGCAGGATTCACACAAGAAGAATTTGCATCACTTTTGGGTAAGTATGACTATAACTTTAAGCCTGGCGATTTAGTTAAAGGTACCGTTTTTGCTCTAGAGCCAAAAGGGGCCATGATAGATATTGGGGCAAAAACAGCTGCTTTCATGCCCGTTCAGGAGGTTTCAATAAATAGAGTTGAAGGACTTAATGATGTTTTACAACCTTCAGAAAGTAGAGAATTTTTCATAATGAGCGAAGAAAATGAAGATGGCCAATTAGCTCTCTCCATTCGAAGAATTGAATATCAAAGAGCATGGGAAAGGGTTAGACAACTTCAAAAAGAGGATGCGACTATATATTCTGAAGTTTTTGCAACAAACAGAGGAGGGGCTCTCGTCAGGGTAGAAGGCTTGAGAGGTTTTATCCCAGGCTCTCATATAAGTGCTCGAAAACTCAAAGATGACTTAGAAGGTGAATATTTACCTTTAAAATTTCTTGAAGTTGATGAAGAGAGAAATAGATTAGTACTAAGTCATAGAAGAGCTTTAGTTGAGAAGAAAATGAACCGACTTGAGGTAGGCGAAGTTGTTGTTGGTTCTGTAAAAGGTATTAAACCTTATGGAGCGTTTATTGATATTGGTGGAGTTAGTGGTCTATTGCACATTTCTGAGATTAGTCATGAACATATTGAGACTCCTCATAATGTTTTAAATGTGAATGACCAAATGAAAGTGATGATAATTGACCTTGATTCAGAAAGAGGACGAATTTCATTATCTACTAAAGCACTTGAACCTGAACCAGGAGATATGCTAACTGACCCTCAAAAAGTTTTTAGTAAAGCTGAAGAAATGGCTGCTAAATATAAACAAATGTTATTTGAACAAACTGACGAGAACGAAGAGATATCCACAGCTTCAGCTGAAATAATATAACCTAACTTATTTATTTTGTGCACAAATACCATAACTTAAGACTCATTATTCTTATACAAGTATTTTTAATTAACAATAATTGATTTGTAACGATAATCTAATTTAGGATATTTCCTAATTCAAAAATTATTTGTAAATGATTGATTTCATTTTCACTTCAGAATCCGTAACTGAAGGTCATCCAGACAAAATATGCGATCAAATTAGTGACGCTGTTTTAGACGCTTTATTGACAGAAGATCCAGAAAGCAGAGTTGCATGCGAAACTGTTGTAAACACTGGCCTTTGTTTACTTACTGGAGAAATAACTTCAAAAGCAAAAGTCGATTATATAAAACTTGTTAGAAATGTAATTAAAGAAATTGGATATGAGAGCTATAGAGCAGGTGGTTTTGACGCAAATAGTTGTGCAGTTTTAGTAGCACTTGACGAGCAATCACCAGATATTTCTCAAGGAGTAAACGAAGCAGATGATGTTAACGATGATTTGGAAGATAATACCGGTGCTGGCGACCAAGGCATAATGTTCGGCTATGCATGCGATGAAACGCCTGAATTAATGCCCTTACCGATTAGCTTGGCTCATAGATTAGCCATTCAACTTTCTAAGGTAAGGCATGAAAACGTGCTTAATTATCTACTCCCTGATGGTAAAACTCAAGTAAGTATTAATTATAAAAATGGAGTACCACGATCGATCAATACCATTTTAATTTCAACTCAACATAATCCTGAGATAGATGGTATGACAAATGAAGAAGAAATTCGTCAAAGAATAAAAGAAGATTTATGGAAGAATGTTGTAATTCCTGCTACTGAAGATTTAGAAATCAAACCAAACATTCATACAACAAGATTTCTAGTAAATCCCACAGGAAAATTTGTAGTAGGGGGGCCTCAAGGAGATGCCGGACTTACTGGAAGAAAAATTATAGTAGATACTTATGGAGGTTACGCGAGACACGGAGGAGGGGCATTTTCGGGCAAAGATCCCACAAAAGTGGATAGATCAGCTGCTTATGCAGCACGTTATGTAGCTAAAAGTATAGTTAAGGCAAAATTGGCAAAAAAGGCAGAAGTACAATTAAGTTATGCAATTGGAGTTGCAAAACCTATTTCCATTCTTGTTGAAACTTTTGATACTGGAGTTATTTCACAAGCTAATTTGACTGAGCTCATTAATAAGTACTTTGATTTAAGACCTGCATCAATTATAAAAGAATTTGATCTAAGAAATCTACCCAAAAAAATGGGTGGTACATTTTTCAGAAAGACTGCATCCTATGGACATTTTGGCAGAAGAGATCTAGATCTCCCCTGGGAAAAGGTAGAAGAAAAAGCAGCTCAATTAGCAGAGGCTTCCAAAGTATTTTTATAAAAATATTTATTCTATGCCTGATAATTTTTATGGAGGATTAGATTTTGGAACTAGTGGCGCAAGAATATCTATAATAAATTTTCATAAAGAATTGATATATTCAAATTCAGTTCCTTATTTATGTAGCTTTAAAAATCCAAATTCTTGGATCAATTCTTGTGAAAAACTCTTAGGATGTTTACCTATTGAGGTAAAAAGTAACCTTCAAAAATTGGCTATATCTGGCACATCAGGAACTTTAACAGCATCAAATTTACGAGGAGAGTCAATAGGAGAAGCAATACCTTATGACCAGGCATGTAATGAAAATAAGATCCTTCTTGAATCATTAACTTTTGGAGAAGATCATCTGCGAACTCCATACAGTAGTCTTGCTAAAGCATTAAAACTAATAGATAAATATGGGACAAATATAATTTTACGACATCAATCTGATTGGATCACTGGTTGGTTTTTAAAAGATTGGACTTATGGAGAAGAAGGTAATAATTTAAAACTTGGTTGGGATCTAAAAAAAAAATCATGGCCAAAAAGCTATCTCAATACTTCATGGAGAAAATGCCTGCCTCAAATAATAAAAAGTGGGAAAATTATTGGACAAGTAAATTTTGATTTAGCAGAGAGATTTAACTTGAATAAGAAATTAATATTAATCTCAGGCACTACTGACTCTAATGCAAGTGTAATAGCTGCAGGTTTAGGAAAAGAAGATGGTCTTACAGTTTTAGGAACAACTCTTGTAGTTAAGAAAATTATTGATAATCCTATAAAAAAACAAGGAATTACAAACCATAGAGTAAACGGTAATTGGATATGTGGAGGAGCATCAAACGCAGGCTGTGGTATATTGTCTCAGCTTTTCTCTGATTTAGAAATAAAAGAGCTCAGTCGACAAATAAATCCATCAAAAAACACTTCTTTAAATCTTGTACCTCTTAATAGTAAAGGAGAAAGATTTCCTGTTAATGATTCTAATTTAAATCCGATACTTGGTCCAAGGCCAGTAAGCGACTCACTTTATTTACATGCATTATTCGAGGGTCTTGCTAAGATCGAATTGAAAGGATGGGAAAAGCTAGGAGAACTAACAGGTTCACTTCCAAAAAAAATTATTACTATTGGTGGAGGTTCAAAAAACCCTCAGTGGAGAAAAATAAGAGAAAATATTATCAATATACCAATAGTTTCATGTAAAAAAACCACTTCATTTGGTACAGCCTTGTTAGCGATGAACTCAAAATAAAAGTTTTTTTTAGATATTTGATGAAGATATAAAATTTTTAATTAAAAGGGTTTCACAAACTACACATCTTAATTTAAAGTATATAGGTTAGAGCCGGGATAGCTCAGTTGGTAGAGCAGGCGACTGAAAATCGCCGTGTCCCCAGTTCAAATCTGGGTCCTGGCACCTTTAAAACCTCTTCTATGAAGGGGTTTTATATTTTCAAAAATTAGACACTAACTTTTTATTTTGTTTCTTGAATTTAAGATTTGTTAGTTTTCTACTCTGCAGACTTGACCAATAACACCCAAAATCAATTCATCTCCATTAGGATCTTTCCAATCAGCTAAATCATTAAAATTACTATTTACTTCTTCTATAGAGACATCAACGTCTCTAAATGATTTTTCAAAACAATTTATATCCATTGTATAGAGAATATCCTTAGTAATTTCACTTTTTATTTTAGGAATATATTTACTCAATACTCTCACAGAACCATCCTCATTCCTTTGAATACTTTGCCTATCCCACAACTGTTCTCCATATTCACTTTTAGGGACTCCAACCCATTCATGAGGTAAAGCATTTGCTTGTTTTATAAAAATACAAATGGAAACGATTATTAACAGAACTAAACCAATGCTATTTCTAATAAATATTGAACTAACTTTATTCTTAGAATAAACCATGAATACTTGTTAAATACAAAAATTTTTTATCTAGAGTAAATATAAGATTAAAAATTTGTAAAAATTTTTATTGATTAGTATTTCTATTATAGATACAATCAAATATTAAATTCAAAACTTACTTCCAATAAGTTAATTAGAAAGATAATGAATAAAATACAAAAATTTCTCTCAGTAGTTTTTTTTATAGCAATATTCGTTGTATTGATTTACTTAATCCAAAATTATGGGATTGAACCTCTTAGAAACAAAATAGAAAGTATGGGAATTTGGGCACCTTTTGGAATATTCATACTTAGAGGAGTAAGTATTATTTTGCCCGCTCTTCCAAGTTCAGCTTATTCTCTGCTAGCTGGTTCATTACTAGGATTTCAAAAAGGCTACATGACAATAATCTTTTCAGATATTGTTTTTTGCCAAGCTGCTTTCTTTATTGCAAGAAATTATGGTCGTGTTCCCGTACGTAATTTAGTAGGCCCAAAAGCAATGAAAAAGATTGAAAGTTTTAATCAAAACCAGCTAGAAGAAAATTTCTTTCTTATGACTGGTCTACTAATGACTGGCCTTTTTGATTTTCTAAGCTACGCAATTGGTATTGGAGGAACTCGCTGGAAAATATTTACTCCTGCATTATTAATAAGTCTTCTAATCAGTGACTCTATACTTGTCGCAGTAGGAGCTGGAGTTAGTCAGGGAGCAGGATTATTTCTTGGGATTGCTCTATTAGGAATGTTTGCTTTAGCGACTATTTCAGGATTGGCAAAAAATAAAATACCTAAATAACAATACAGTTGATAATTCTGTAATCAAAGAAGAAAGATATGACATTTTCGCAAACATTAACTATATAAATAATTATTCATGCAAGAATAAGAATCGATTAATTTTTAAAGTTATTAGATGACTCCATTTAGACCAACTTCATATGATCGCCCTGGAGAACAAATATCAACTACTCCTTCTGGATTAAAAGTAACTTCTGCAAAGAGATTAATGGTGGATTCAATGGTAAGAATGATACAAAAAGCAGAAAATCATTCCGTAGAAGATAAACTTGACGAAGAATCTAACAATAATTAATCAACTCATCGATAAAAGTATAGGAGAGTGGAAATCTATTAGAAGTACTCACACTTTAGCTTTTCAGGAATTTGAAAATTCAACTAGTAAAATATATATAAAACATGTCAACAAAAAAAATAAAAAAGTCGTTGAAATTTTTAAAAATTATAAATTTAGTTTAAACATAGAGAGCATAGCCATTTCTATAAACTGGCAAGCTATTAGTGATTGGGACAATAATGATATCCGTGAGGGAGATGAAACTATTCTGATTTTTTTACCCAAAGATGAAAATTCAGGAATTGTTTTAAGAAATAAAGGTTATACAGAATCCTTTATTTCATCATCAAATTATTTTGTTGATAAACAAAATAATTTACACATTAAAACTATTTATAAATCAACAGTTTCCGAAGAAAGAATTTCCTTTTTATCCACTCATGTAAGATCCAGATTTTCTACTATTAGACATCTTGAAAATAACTCAGTAATACAGACGTCCCATACTTCAGAGATAAGGAATTTAGCTAGTTTAAAAGATTAATTATCTTTTCAAATTGAAACTCTGTTTCAGATATTAATTTAGGAAGAAAGCGTTTGTTTCCACGCATATTATTAACTGTTGAATTCAAATCAGAGATAGTTGCATCTCGCATTAATTCAAAAACCCTTCTTGCATTTTTTAAAGGTACCTCAAGAGCAAGATAAGTATTTTTAAGATCCTTCAAACAACTTTTTTCTAAAACTGATTCGTCATTAGAAATTAAAAGATAAGCAACAATCCTTAGGATTATTTCTCCATCTCTTAGACAAACGGACATCTTGTTAGTTGTATTTAAAGATATTTTTGAATTAAGTGAATCTTGATTTTCGCAAATCATTGCTGTTACAGCATCTGCTGCGATTGCATGTGAATTATTGGTTATTGAGGTTATTGCATCTAATCTTGAGTTTGCAGTATTAATAAATTCTTTTATATTGCTTAAATCATTTAATTTCTTATCGGCTGACAATAGTTGATTATTCTTTGAAACTGACATTCCTGTAATAAACAAATTAAAGATCGAACTTAAGAATAATACAAAGCTAGTAAAAACAATTCAATTTCAAACTTAACGCAATGCTTCTTAATTAATAACTTCATTCCAAAGTGATAGTTGAAATAATTCAAAAAAAAATTTTTTTTTCCGCTAATATGAATTTACGTTTTTAATAAAGTTTTGGATCAGCAGGATTTAAAATTATCAAAGAAACTTATTTCCTCATATAAAAAGAGATTGGAAAAAGAAATTCTAGACAGAAGTATGAAATTAAAGATACCTCAAAATAAATTTGAAGAAATAATTAATAACAACAATGAACTTATTAATTTAAAAAAAACGTTAGAAGATCTAGAAACGGAATTTGAATCTCATAGTAAAGTCTGATTTTTGAAAAACCCTCCCAAAAGTGCCTAAAACCAACAATTTCCTTTTTAAGTCCCTAAACAATCAACAACTTCAAGCAGTAAAACATGTTTATGGACCACTATTAGTTGTAGCTGGCGCAGGTAGCGGAAAAACTAAGGCTCTTACCCACAGAATTGCAAACCTTATTGAGGGTAACTCTATAGATCCCTTTAACATTCTCGCAGTCACTTTCACTAACAAAGCTGCCAAAGAAATGAAAGCAAGATTAGAGGTTCTTCTAGCCCAGGAATTAGCTTTAAATCAATTTGGTCAGCCTTGGACAACTCTCAAAGAAATTGATCAAAATCAATTAAGAACAAACGTTCACCAAGAGAGGCTTCAGAACCTTTGGATAGGTACTTTCCATTCTTTATTTTCAAGACTTCTGAGATACGATATTGAAAAATATACTGATCCAGAAGGCCTAACATGGACAAGGCAATTTTCAATTTACGATGAAACAGATTCTCAAACATTAGTAAAAGAAATTATTAGTCAAGATATGAATCTTGACCCAAAGAGATATGATCCCAAAAAGATTAAAAGATTAATAAGTAATGCTAAAAATCAATGCTTAACTTCTAATGATCTTTTAGAAAAAGCAGATAATAATTTTGATAAAACAGTTGCAGAAGCCTACAAGAGATATAGAATTTCGCTCTCAAAAAATAATTCTTTAGACTTTGATGATCTTTTACTTTTGCCTGTTTTCTTATTGAGGCAAAATGATATAGTCCGAGATTACTGGCACAAAAGATTTAAACATATTTTAGTAGACGAATATCAAGATACAAATAGAACTCAATATGAACTTATAAAATTAATTACGGCTGGAAATACTGAACCAAAAAAATTCTTCAATTGGGAAGATCGATCAATTTTTGTAGTTGGGGATGCTGATCAAAGTATTTATAGTTTCAGAGCAGCTGACTTCAGAATTTTAATGGGTTTTCAAGAAGATTTTAAAACTTCAATCAAAGATGATCCAAAATCATCTTTAATTAAATTAGAAGAAAATTATAGGTCATCTTCCAATATCCTTGATGCTGCAAACTCACTAATTGAAAACAACTCTGAAAGAATTGACAAGGTTTTAAAGGCTACTAAAGAAAAAGGGGAACTTTTAACGTTACTCAGCTGTGATGATGAAATTTCCGAGGCAGAAGCAATTACCAATAAAATAAAATTACTGAATAACTATAATCAAAACCCAATTTGGAAAAATTTTGCAATTTTATATCGAACCAGAGCTCAGTCGAGAGTATTAGAAGAATCTCTTGTAAGGTGGCGCATTCCTTATACAATTTTTGGAGGATTGCGTTTTTATGATAGAAGGGAAATTAAAGATGCAATAGCATATTTGAAAGTTCTGGTTAATTCTTCAGATAACATTAGTCTTTTACGAATCATAAATGTTCCTAGAAGAGGGATTGGTAAGACTACTATTCAAAAACTTAATGAACTATCTAATAGGTTAAATATCCCATTATGGGAGGTTATTAATGATAAGCAAAGTCTTGAAGAAACAATAGGCCGATCATCAAAAGGAATTAATAAATTTACTGAAGTTATGAATGATCTACTGTGTTACCTAGAAAATTCAGGTCCCGCTCAACTATTACAACTTATATTAGAAAAAAGTGGTTATTTAAGTGACTTGCTCTCTAGTGGGACCGAAGAATCTGAAGATAGAAGAAATAACTTACAAGAACTAATTAATGCAGCTACTCAATATGAAGAAGAAACAGAAAGTGGAGATGTAGAGGGATTTCTTTCTACAGCAGCCTTAACAACTGATAATGACACTAAGAAAAATAATCCTAACTCTGTAACTCTCATGACTCTGCATAATAGTAAAGGTTTAGAATTTCAAAATGTTTTTATCACTGGGCTAGAACAAGGTCTCTTCCCTAGCCATAGATCAATAGATACTCCCTCACTGCTTGAAGAGGAAAGAAGATTATGCTACGTAGGTATTACCAGAGCTAAAGAAAGAGTTTTCTTAAGTCATGCCAGGGAAAGAAGATTATGGGGTGGAATGCGTGAAGCAACAATTCCTTCAATATTTCTTTCGGAAATACCTGAAGATTTAATGGATGGCGAATTACCACAAACTGGTGGTGCCTCAATTAGAAGAGATTGGCATCTTGATCGTTTAACTAGAGTTGATCGAAACAATCCAAATGAATTTGTTAATAAACCAATAAATGCAGTAAGAAAATTATATTCAGGTCCCAGTAAAGGGAAAAGCTGGATAGTTGGAGATAAGCTAATTCACTCAAAGTTTGGGAAAGGTGAAATCATACATATTTTTGGGAGTGGGGGGAAAATATCTTTAGCAGTAAAATTTGGTGATAAAGGAAGTAAAATTCTAGATCCAAGATTAGCTCCAATTCGTTATGTAAGTTAAAACTCATGAACGATATTTCTGATTACATCCAAGGGGAATTAATCAAAACTCCATTTAATTTATATAACCTAATTGCTAAATATATTGAATCTAATAACAATACTAAAGTAGCTTTTGTCGGCGGTTATTTAAGAGATTTATTAATTAGTAAATTCCACAAAAAATCGTTTTCTAAACCTGTAGATATTGATCTTGTTATTGAAGGATCCTCTATTTCTCTCGCAAAATTTATTAAAAAAAATATTGTAAATGTAGATTTATGTTTAATAAAGGAATTTAATTTATACAACACTGTAGAAATAAATATTAATGACTATAAAATTGATATTGCTTCTGCAAGAAAAGAAATTTATTCTGCTCCTGGCTTAAATCCCACAGTAAATAAAAGTAATATTGAGGAGGATCTTAAGAGGAGAGATTTCACTATAAATTCAATAGCCTTCGAGGTCTCGACAAGGAAAATTTATGATCCTTATGGAGGAATTTCTGATATAAAAAGTAAAAGATTGAACTTACTTCACAGTAATAGTATTTCAGATGATCCAAGTAGATTAATTAGATGTGCAAAATATGCTTCAAGGTTAGATTTCAATATTTCAAATAATTCCCTCAAACAATCTCAAGAAACAGTTAGACAATGGCCATGGAAAAGTTCAGAAACTCATCAGAAAATGATTTACCCTCCTGCACTAGGCATACGAATAAGGATGGAACTAGCTGAAATATGCAAACACGATAATTTGACTAATGTGATTTCAATAATTCATAAATGGGAAATTATCTCAATTTTAAATGAAAATATTAAAGTCGATAAAAGATTTTTAAGAGGACTAAATTGGATTAAGAAGTTAAAGGGAAATTATATGCTTTTCTTATTAAAAGATTCAGAAGATTTAGAAAAGGCATGTCAAAGATTTTTGGTAAATAATAGCGAGATAAAAATAATAGAAGATTATATTAATATCAAAAAGATATTAAATACAAACCAAAAAAATTTCAATCATTTTTCTCCATCAAGTTGGACAGAATTTATTGAAGATAGAAACCTTAATGATGAGACAGTCAAATTATTAATTTGTGATGGAGGACCATACTGGCGAAAATTGTTTAAATGGTTATTTATTTACAAATTTATAAAATCAAAAAAAGATGGAGAAACATTAAAAAAAGAAGGATGGGCCCCAGGGAGGGGGATGGGAAAGGAAATCAAAAGATTAAGATATTTGGAAATTGACAAATTAAATAGAAATTAATTACATTTTTACAACCTCTCCAACCTTGTACCATTTATCATTTAGAACATTTTCATATTTACGATTACAACTAATCAATAAGGGTCCACATGTTTGAGGATCAAATAGTAATGATATTCTCTCGTTAAAAGTCTCTTGATCCAATGAATTTTCGTTTAAAAAATTAATTATTCTTTTTTGCTTATTTACTTTATAAATTTTGTCAAAAATTTCTTTATTAGATTCAAAGAAAGTACTTTTAACATCTTTTCTTATTAAATCAAATACTCCAGGATAAGCTTTAAATGCAAATAAATCTAATAAAACTTTTAGTGGCTCAAGATTATTTCTTTGCCTATATAAATTAGATGATTCAACCATTTCTTTAAGATGTCCAATAAATCCATATCCAGTAATGTCAGTCGCAGCATTGACTAATGATTCTTTAAATTGATTTTGAAAAAGATAAATTTCATCAATCAAATATTGCTGACTCTTTACTAAATTATTAATTACTTCAGAAGAACTACCTAGCATATTAATATTTTGCATTTGACCGGCAAAGTAAATCCCAACGCCCAGAGGTCTAGACATCATGAGAATATCTCCAATATTCATTCCAGATTTAAGCCATGGTTTTGCTCCATTTTTTAAAATACCTTGAACTGTTAAAGAAATATCTATTTCTAATGAATAAGGTTTATTTACTAAACTTCTTGCCTCGAAAGTATGGCCTCCAAGTAATTCACCTCCATGATCCTCAACTGTTGATTTAATACCTTGAAGTGATTGAGAAAAGAGGTAACTCTGAAATTCCCTTTCAACTTTTGGTAATGCAATTAAAGCCTGCGCGGATGAAAGTTTTGCTCCGCATGCCCACAAATCTGAGCAAGCATGCAAGGTAGTAATTTTTGCATTAAGCCAAGGATCACTTACCAAAGCAGGAAATCCATCTACACTTTGCAAGATAATATCTTGACCATTTTGATATATCTCAACTGAATCTTCAGGTGATGAGGCAAAAGAATTTAAATTTGAATTTATTAATGATTTATTCAAAACATACTGAGGAATTTTAGCTGCACATCCTCTGCAATCATTCAATGAAAGATTTTTTTCGCTACTCTTCATAATTAGCCTTTTTGATCTGAACTTTTTAATAAAGTTGAGATCAATTTTATGCTTTAAAATCCAAAAAATAAAAGAAGGGCCGAAAACAAAATTACGATAAATAGCAAAAGCCTTTGGATGATGGCTTGGAAATATATTTACTATTTGCAATCCAATCTTTTGAGGAAACCACTTTTTTAATGATTTCCCTTCTATATCTTTTTTTAGATTTTGTACTAATGTATTTACAACTTTTACTGCAAAAACTCCCGATGCTGGTCTTTTTGCTGAACCTACAACTGCGCAATCACCGACAGCAAAGATTCCAGAAAAACTTTTTATCTGTAAATTCTGATTTGTAATTATTCTGCCATAAGAATCCGAATCTAATAATTTTTTTTGTGACCATAATGGAGATGTATTTCCAGTACATAAAAGAATCTTGCCATAATCAAAATTAAGTTTTTCAACTAAATCAATATTGGAATTCCTTAAACTTTTTAGAATTGTATTATTAATTTTTCTTGAATCACATAATAGTTTTAAAGGTCTATCTCCCCATCTTTTTCTTAAAGCATAAGATACTTCAATTGCAGCAAGGCCACTCCCAACAATTACAAATGGAAGTTCATTAACTGAATCAAAAATGTCCTCTTTTAATATTGAGTCATAAGCACTTAAAAAAGGTTTAATTGAAAAAGCATTTCGATTTTTAACCAGTGATTCAAATTCTTTTGGAACAATTGTTTGACTTCCATAATTAAGCACCAACTTTGAATAATTAATTGAAGGTCTATTACTTAAAACAATTTTCTTTAAATTGAAATCAATATCCTTTACTTCTTCTTCTATAAAAGATACTTTTGCATTTTTTGCTAAAGATTTTATATCAATTAAACTCTCTTCTAAAGTGATTGATTTTGAAATCACCGATGGAAAAGTAGCCGAATAAACCAAATGAGAATCTCTAGATATAATTGAAACAGGAGTTTCTGGCATTAATTTCGGAAACATTAACCATTTCTTCAATAGAGAAACGTTTGAGTGTCCTCCTCCAATTAGTACCAGATGATTAAAAGCCATTTACACCACTATGAATAAAGAACATTTATTACCAATTGAAAAATCAAGATTAGGAGTGATTGGTGGAAGTGGATTTTATTCAATGGATCAAATAGAGTACTTAAGAGAACTAGAAATCAATACTCCCTATGGTAAACCTTCTGATTCAATAAAAGTATATAATCTTGGAAACCTAGAGATAGCATTTATTCCTAGACATGGCAGAACGCATAGTTTAAATCCTTCTGAAATCCCTTACAAAGCTAATATTTGGGCTCTAAGATCAATAGGAGTAAGATGGATTATTGCTCCATCAGCAGTTGGTTCATTACAAGAACAGATAAGGCCACTTGATATAGTGGTTCCAGATCAATTTATAGACCGGACCAAAAATAGACCTGCAACCTTCTTTAACGAGGGAGCTGTTGCTCACGTAACTATGGGAGATCCCTTCTGTACAAATTTATCACGTATATTAAGTGAAATCGGAGAAAAAAATATTCCTGGCGGTAGACAATTACATAGAGGGGGTACCTATCTAGCAATGGAAGGTCCCGCTTTCTCAACTAGAGCAGAATCTAATTTATATAGGAGTTGGGGATGTTCAATAATTGGAATGACGAACCACACAGAAGCAAGATTAGCTAAAGAAGCTGAAATAGCTTACTCCTCCTTATCTATGGTTACTGATTATGATTGCTGGCATCAAACTCATCAAGAAGTTTCTGTAGAGATGGTTTTGGATAATCTTAGATCAAATACTGAAGTGGCTAATAAAATAATATTCGAAGTAGCTAAATTAATTGAAAAAGAAAGACCAAAAAGCAAATCTCATTTTTCATTAAAAGATGGATTGATAACCCATAAAGAAAATATCCCAAGCTCCACAAAAGAGAAACTAAGGATATTTACTGATTCTTATTAGGCTTTTTTATATAAGTGATTATCAGGTTAAGGTAAGGGTTTGTTAGCCTCCAGCTCCAACCCCTTGGTATGAACCATAGAAAAATATACCTAAAACGAAGATAACTGCAATTCCACCTGCTGTAGCAACAAGCCATAGAGGAAGAGTTCCTTCAGTCCATCTTCTTTCCCATGCAACTGCTGGTCTACCGTCGGGAAGTCTATCTGGAATTCTTCCATCAGGTCCTTTTAATTTACTCATAGTTTTAATTTAATTGAAAAAGTAACTGGAAAATAAAATTCCCAATACAAAGACTGATAGTAAGCCTAAATAAAGGCTTGTACGATTAAGTTCAACTGGAACTTTGTTAGGATTTTCGTTTACTTGCATGATAGTTAAATTTATCGGGCTACGAATTGCATAGCAGCAATGGAACCCAAAAAGAATACTGATGGAATAGCTAGAGCGTGAACTGCTAGCCAACGAACAGTAAATATAGGATAAACGCGGACTTCCGCAGCCTGCATTGGAGCTTGAGAGTTAGACATAGTTATTTTGTTCTTAAATCAAGTTGGGACTTCGCATCAAATCTTTGTGTTACAACAGGAGCTTTTGCTTCAGATGCCTGAAAATAACTATCCGGACGAGGAGTACCGAAAGCGTCGTAAGCCAAGCCTGTGTATACGAATAAGAAGCCTGCTATAAAGATAGCTGGTAATGTTACTGCATGAATAATCCAGTACCTAATACTGGTGATTATTTCAAAAAATGGGCGTTCACCCGTTGAACCTGCGGCCATAATCACAAATGTTTACCATATGATCTTACAGTGTAAAATCATAAGTTCGCGAAGAAATTAACAGCTTGGTTACAGACAGTTGTTAAATTCATCCAAAATTAAGATTTTTTTTATTATTTTCTTAAGTTATTACAGATTTAGCCATTCCATTTAAGAATGTAACCACGCTCGCCAAGTATGAATCCTTTTTGATTATCTAAAGACTCCTTATCAAGAAAAACTATTTTTATATAGTTAGTAGGCAATGCAGAAGCAAGAGGATCCGAATTCCAAGTTTCACCTTGATCTTTACTTACTATTAGTGTGCCATTACCACCGCCAGCCCATATGTCACCATTTGGATCCCATCCCATATCTAGATAATTGTAACCATTAAGAATAGGGATTATAGGCTTTGACCAACTTTCTAGATTATTAGAATCTTCATTAAATCTAATTTCCGCACCTCTTGAAAGCATCCATAAACTTCCTTCTGGATTGAAACCAATGCTTTGCACTCTTTTACTACTTGCTCTTTGGTGAGCAATCCAAGTATTGCTATCACTATCAAGAGTAGAGAAGAAATTTCCAAGACTGCTTACACTCACATAATCACCGCTAGATGTTCTTCTTAAATCTCTTATACCTCCCTGTTCCGATGGGTCCGATACTTTAGCCTCCCATGTTTCACCGTTATTGGAAGTTTCATAAATAGCTGCTGAGGTTGTCGCCAATTGAGCAACTCCATCATCGATAGTAGTAACTAAGAAAGGCTGGCCTGGTAACTTCCCAAGTGAAAGCCTAGTCCAATTTTTACCTTCATCGAGAGTATGCATTACGAGAGAGGGTTGCCCTATTAACCAACCTTCAGAACCCTTGAAATCAATATCGAGAAGGCGAAAGTTCTCTTCAGCAGAAATATTTAATGATCTTTTTTCCCATGTTTCACCACCATCTGTAGATTCCATAATCAATCTGTTTGAACCTACTAAAAACCCATGATTATCATCTATAAAATCAACATCTAAAGCATTAGCCTGATCTTCAAACTGAATTGTTTTCCAAGGGCTGCTTTCATTCATCTTGACACCTGTAGATGAGCAACTGCTTAAAACAAAACAGAGAACTACAGATAAAAGAAGATTAGGAATAATGGTAAAAAAATTTTTCATTTTATTATATTAATGCAAAGAGTACAAAGAAAGGAACATAGCAGCAGCAAACGCCAACCCTCCAAAAATCAAAATATTTTTTTGTCCAGGAGGTAAACTATTAAAACCAAATCCATAAACTAAATTCTCTTCAAATCCACTAGGTTTAGATTTAGGACCTATGTCCTTATAAAAATTTTTACCAGCTCGACATACAGGGCAAGCAAAAATATTCCCATCCAACTCTGAAAAAGGCGTATTTTTAGGTATGTTTAATTTTTTATTTCCTTCAGACGGATCATAAATGTATCCACAACTTCTACATTCGAATCTATTTTGTTCTAAATTAAGGAAAGGTTGTTCAACATTTACTCCTGAGGAGTTTTCAGAAAGATTTTCTTTCTCGGAGTTCTCAACTATTTTGTTTTCCTCAGAGGCTGGTTGAATGTTTTCACTCACGGTTTATTATTGTTCTTTAAGAACTTTAAAAGATTTTGCTTAATTAAGCGACTTTTATTCAAAATTAATTTTTAAGATGTTTTTATTAAATGGCTACGAATATTTTTTAGGTTTCCTTCTCATTGCCGCAGCAGTACCAATATTAGCTCTAGTTACTAATCTTATCGTTGCCCCAAAAGGCAGAACAGGGGAAAGAAAACTAACATATGAATCTGGAATGGAGCCTATAGGTGGAGCATGGATTCAATTTAATATTCGTTATTACATGTTTGCCTTAGTTTTCGTTATATTTGATGTTGAGACAGTATTCCTTTATCCTTGGGCAGTTGCCTTCAATAGATTAGGCTTATTAGCTTTTATTGAGGCTTTAATTTTCATTGCAATACTTGTTATCGCTCTGGCATACGCATGGAGAAAAGGTGCTCTAGAATGGAGTTAAAAAATTGAATCCACAATTATCCCCAAAAGCAATAAGAGAAATCCGAGAAGGGACTTGCAATCCTCTTGGTGCACCCCAAATTACTACAGATTTAAGCGAAAATATTATATTGACAAGTTTAGACGACCTTCATAATTGGGCTAGGTTGAGCAGCCTATGGCCTCTTTTGTACGGAACAGCTTGTTGTTTTATAGAATTTGCTGCCTTAATAGGATCTAGATTTGATTTCGATAGATTTGGATTAGTACCTAGAAGTTCCCCAAGGCAAGCAGATTTGATAATAGTGGCAGGGACAGTAACGATGAAGATGGCTCCAGCCCTTGTAAGACTTTATGAACAAATGCCTGAACCAAAATATGTGATTGCCATGGGTGCTTGCACAATCACAGGAGGAATGTTTAGCGCAGATTCTACAACTGCTGTAAGAGGCGTTGATAAATTGATCCCAGTCGATTTATATCTTCCAGGATGCCCACCAAGACCAGAAGCAATTTTTGATGCTGTAATTAAATTAAGAAAAAAAGTTGGTAATGAATCAATTTTAGAGCGCACAAAAACAGAGCAAACTCACAGATACATAACAACTGATCACGAAATGAATCTTGTTTTCTCAGAAAATACAGGTGAATATCTAAACAAAACTTCTAATAATGCCATCACCTCCTCAAAAAAAGAAAAAATAACTGAATTATCTGAAAACGCCGAAAAAGCTGAAATTATTGACACTGTAGAAGATTAATGGAAAAAGACGGTTTAGCCAAATCCTCAGATACTTCAATAGAAAAAGATGGGTTTATAAGCCAATCTTTATCTAAAGATGGAATTCCAAATCAATATTTATCTGATGATCATATTGGAATTGAAAATATTTCTGTGGAACCTAACAAACTATATGAAGCTGTATCTGCATTGAGAAATTACGGTTTCAACTATCTCCAATGTCAAGGAGGATACGATGAGGGACCAGGCAAAAATCTTGTTAGTTTCTACCATTTTATAACTGTTGATGATTTTCAAAAAATCGAAAAAATTAAAGAAGTCAGATTAAAAGTTTTCTTAAAAAGAGATTCTGATTTATCAATTCCTAGTTTGTATAGAATATTTAAAGGAAGTGATTGGCAAGAAAGAGAAACTTTTGATATGTATGGAATAAACTTTATTGATCATCCAAATCCCAAAAGATTATTAATGCCTGAAGATTGGAGAGGATGGCCATTAAGGAAAGATTATATACAGCCAGATTTCTATGAACTTCAAGATGCTTATTAATTTAATTTTTTTAATTTGCGGTAAATAAACATAACTGCTCTTGCTAGTCTCCTTGGATCATGTCTAAGAGTTGGAGTTATTCTTTTTGAATACAATGGTGCTTGCAAAACATAATAACCCTCAGATAATAATTTTTCTTTATTACATTTAACAGGCTCTGCTCCTCTACTTTCGTAATAGTCTACTAAAGGAGACTTCTCAAATTGAATCTGAGATAAGATTGAGTTAAAAATTCGAGCATTAACTCCAAAATTCGATAGTTGTTTTTCTATTGCTTTGATATGTTGATAGACATCAAGTCCATCTGTTTCTCCAGGCTGAGTCATCAAATTACTTATATAAATTTTAGGAGCATTACTTTGCAATAAGGCATCCACTATCTCTGGTACTAAAAGATTAGGCAATAAAGAAGTGTATAAACTACCTGGGCCAAGAACAATTAAATCAGCTTCTTTTATAGATTCAAGAGCACTCGGAAGAGCTGAAGGATTTTCTGGTAGGTAACCAATCCTAGAAATTAATTTTTTAGATTTACTTATCTTGCTTTCACCAAAAATTTTTTCACCATCTTCTAATTCGGCCCACAACATAACATCAATATTTGTAGCAGGTAAAACTTGACCTTGTACCGCCAAAACCTTACTAGAGGCTTGAACTGCTTTTTCTAAACTGCCTGTGATTGTTGTTAAAGCTGACAAGAATAGATTCCCAAAACTATGACCTTCTAGGCCACTGCCCTCTGAAAATCTGTACTGAAATAATCTAGTTAAAGTAGGTTCTTCGTTTGATAAGGCTGCCAAACAATTTCTAATATCTCCTGGAGGTTGCACACCTAATTGTTTTCTGAGAATTCCACTACTTCCACCATCATCGGATACAGTTACGATTGCTGTAATATTACTACTGTAATTTTTTAAGCCCTTTAATAAAGTAGATAAACCTGTACCGCCCCCAATTGCAACAATATTTGGGCCTCTGTTTAATTTACTTTTAACTCTTAATGCATCAACCAAAAATGTATCTTTTTCTGGAACAAGCGCCTTTTGAATAGAATTAATACTTCTATTTTGTCCAATCCCTATTAGTAATATCCCAATAAGAAAAATCAATGGACCCATCAATGAAACAGGCAAAATACTTGTTAAACCTTTAATTACCGAAAAAAAGATTTCAATAAGCCAATAGAACGGTCTTAAATTTGTCCAAATTGCCACGCCTAATAATGCAGTCAAAAAACCTATCGCAGATGTAAACATCCATCTTTTTATTACCAAACCTGGCAAAAGCCAACTCAAAATTCTTAAGATTCTCTTCAATAATTCAAAATTAGACTTTTTAAAATTTTTATAGTATCTTCTTACCCTTTTTTTACGCTTATTCATTAAAAAACCTCTTAAATTATTTTTCTCAAATTTGAATTTATGTAGAATCATTATAAATCAAATTTATACATCCTTTTTTTATTTCTAAAAATAGGCAAAATGAAATAATATAGAAACTTTTTAAATAAGTTTTGAAAAAATCAAAACATGCAGTTGAAACAAAAAACCTCTCAATAAGCTGGGGAGAAGTTAATGTGCTTAATCAAATAAATTTTGAACTTAATGATGGAGAGAAATTAGCTATTGTTGGGCCCTCAGGTTCAGGTAAATCAACCATACTAAAAATATTAGCAGGACTCATTTTACCTACCAAAGGAGAATTAAGAATATTTGGTGAGATGCAAACATATTTGAGATTAGATCAAAATAATCCTCCTGATGTAAGACTAGTTTTTCAGAACCCGGCTTTATTAGGATCTTTAACTATTGAAGAAAATGTAGGTTTTCTCCTTAAGAGAAATAAAAACCTATCAAAAAAGTTAATTCATGAAATAGTTTCTGAATGCTTAGCTGAGGTAGGATTATTTAATGTTGAGAATAAACTTCCAAATGAATTAAGCGGAGGCATGCAAAAAAGAGTAAGTTTTGCCAGAGCATTAATTACTGATCAAACTCTTAATGCAAAGTCTAAACCTTTATTACTTTTTGATGAACCAACTGCCGGCCTTGATCCAATTGCCTCATCAAGAATTGAAGATTTAATCAATAAAACAAATGATAAAGCTAGAGGATCATCTATTGTAGTTAGCCATGTTCTTAGTACTATAGAAAGGACTTCAGATAAAGTTTTAATGCTTTATGGAGGCAAATTCAGATGGGCTGGCTCAATTGATGAATTTAAAAAGAGTAAAGATCCCTATGTATATCAATTTAGGAATGGAAAACTTGATGGTCCAATGCAACCCAAAGACATTTAGAAATTATGCGTAGAAGCTTACGAGATTCAATAGTTGGTTTTTCCTTCTTAGGAGGAATTTTAATATTCACATTTTTTTCTTTTTGGCTAAGAGGAGTGAGATTATCTTCAAAAAATTGGTACCTCTTTGCTGAATTCAACAACGCAAGCGGTTTATCCAAAAAATCTCCAGTTACTTACAGAGGAATCTTAGTTGGATCGATAGAAGATATCTTGTTTACGAATGAATCAATTAAAGCAAAAATAGTTTTAAATAATCCTGAAATTATTCTTCCAAGGCCAGCATTTGCAAGAGTAGTTACAAATTCTTTCCTTGGAGGAGATGTACAAGTTGCTATAGAAACTAGTGAAAAGACAATTCCTAAAAACATTGCAAAACCTTTATCCGAAAAATGCGATACCAAATTAATTATTTGTCAGGGAGACACTATCACAGGTAAACAACTATCAAGCCTCTCAAATATAACTAACAAAATAAGTCAACTTTTGAAAGACACAAATCAAGAAAACTTAATTGAAAACATCGTTAACTCAATTGACCAATTTGATAGAACACAAGAAAACCTTGATGAATTAATTTATTTATCGAAACAAGAACTACAAAGAGTTGAACCATTAATAAAAGAAATTACAATTGCTGCCAATCATTTAAATAACATTTTGTCTAATATTGATGACAAAGAAACCCTTAATGACATTAAATTGACAATTAATGCTGCTAGGTCTATCTCAACCAAAATTGATGATATGAGCGATGATTTTGTAAAATTAAAACAAGATAAAGAATTAACTAAATCTATAAGAGATTTAACGATTGGACTTTCAAAATTCCTTAACGAAATTTACCCATAAGAAATATTTAAAATTCATTGATCGCATTTAAAGCCATAGCTGCGATTGCCTTATCTGTAGCTTTTGGCAACTGGACGTATTTACCTTGAGCAGCCTCTGCTAATTCTTTACCAAATCCACTTGCTATAAATTTTCTCTCTGTATCAATTACTAAGAGTTTTATCCCAAGCATGGGATATTTTGAAGCTATATCTAGAACCTCCTGTTTCAAATTGACATTTTCATTTTCGTTATCTTTTCCCTCAACATCATTTTGTCCTAGAGATAATCCTAATGGTACATTCCCTCGGCCATCAGTGATCCCCACAACAATAACTTGACCTATATCTCCTGTTGAAAGAGCATTTTTTGCTACTTTTGCGGATTGTGTCAGTCCATGTGCCAAAGGTGATCCTCCACCACAAGGCATTGTTTCTAGCCTTCTTTTTGCAGCAGTTATTGATCTTGTTGGAGGCAAAAGCACCTCTGCCTGATTACCTCTAAAAGGAATAAGAGCTACTTCATCTCTATTTTCATATGCCTCGGTCAAAAGTCTAATTACAGCGCCTTTGGCACTTTGCATTCTATTTAAAGCCATAGAACCACTAGCATCAACCAGAAAAATTACTAAAGCCCCCGCCTTTTTTTGAAGAAGCTTTGCTCTAAAATCATTTTCTTCAATAACTATTGATTTATTAGGGTGCCTTAATCTTCGTGATTTTTGATACGGAGCTGCGGCTCGCAAAGTCGCATCTACGGCAATTCTTTTTACTTTACCTCTTGGAATTATAGGTTTTACATACCTTCCTCTACTATCACTAAATATCACTGATCTACTTCCACTATTTCCGGCTTTTGCTTTAGCTGACGAAAAAAGCAATAAATCAGGATCAACCATACATGCCTCAGGATCTAAAATGAATTCTTCAGGTATTTCGGGAGTAGATTCTTCTTCTCCATCAGAATTATCTTCTTCTTGTTCTTGGTGTTGCTCATTATCATTTTCATTAGCCTCAGGTTCAGACTCTTCATTATTTGATTGAGGTGGAGGCGGGGGACTCTGATCTTCTGGAGGGGGGGGTTGAATATCATCATCTTCTGGAGGAATTTGCATTGCTCGTGGGAGAATAACTAACCTAACTGCAACTTTTAGATCTTCAGAATTTACATTATCATCGCCTCGAAGAGCTGCATTAGCCTTCGCTACTTTTACTGCAAATAATTCTGATCTATGACCTTCTACTCCTCCTCTAAGAGCTTCATTAACTAAATAGGTTATTTGCTCTTTTGTTATCTTGACATCTTTTAACCATTGCCTCGCCAAAATTAATTGAGTGGATAAATTATCAGATTCTTCAGACCATTTTTCTGAAAATTTAATATTATTTTCTGCATGCGATAAAACAGATTTTGTAATCTCAACTCTTTGAGCATTGTCAATAGATTGATCTGCAGAAAGCACGATGGCAAAACGATCTAAAACATGATCTCTTAGGGCACCTTCTTCAGGATTATAAGTTGCTATTAATAGTGACTTACAAGGATGAGAAAGGCTTAAACCATCTCTTTCAATATTATTTTTCTCTCTACCTGTGGCTTCAAGAATTAAATTTACAATGCCATCATCCAATAAATTTATGTCGTCTACATAAAGAACACCTCTATGAGCCTCTGCTAAAATTCCAGGTTGAAAAACTTGTTCCCCCGTACATAATGATGCAGCGACGTCAATTGATCCAACAAGCCTGTCTTCAGTTATGCCAATGGGAACTTGAATAAATGGAGCCTCTCTTACTTTTTTCGGGATTTCTTCAATTTGATTCAAATAATCACTTCCAATTACCCGCTCCAACAATTTATTAGTACTAATATCCCATTCCTCTGGTTTATCTGGATCTAGGTTCCTACCAATAGGTCTTAAAGTAGTTCCATTATTTTTCTCAGTTAGCTTTTCCAGTATTAATTCATTATCTAATACCTCTATAGGAGGAAGTAAAGTATGTAAACCCCTTGCCAAAACTGACTTACCAGTACCTCTTCCGCCAGCAATAATTACTCCCCCTAAACTGGGATCAACTGCTGCCAAAAGTAAAGATAATTTCAATAAGCTATGCCCTGTAATTGCGGCCAAAGGGAAAGCTCTAAAAGAATCCTTTGACTTCATCAAATCTTTTATTTCTCCTTTTTCTTTTAACTCGGGGTTCAAAATCACTTTAAAAATGCCTGATATAGAATTTATCCAATAACTTTGTTTTTTGTAGTGGAATTATCAAATCTTAATATCAAAAATGGACTATGTATATCCCTCGGAGCAAATATTGATAGTAAATTCGGAAGCCCTCTTGAGTCACTGTTAATTTGCAAACCAAAAATAGAGGAATTAATAAATGAGTGGGGAGATATTTTAAATGAAAAAAAAGAAGAGAAAAGCAAATTTCATGCAAACTTTTTTTGGTCTTCAATTTATGAGACATTACCTCATGGTGTTGATAATGAGCAGCCAAATTATTTAAATACTTTATTACTCATAAAAAGTAATTCTTTCCCTAAACCATCAAGTAAAAACGCGAAATTACTTTTAAAAGAGCTAAAAAAGTTAGAGAAATTTTTCGGACGAAAAGAGACGCCAAAAGGTAAGAAATGGCTATCAAGATGTCTCGATTTAGATATTCTTTGGTGGGAAGATTTTCATACGGTTGATGAGGAATTAACATTACCTCACCCTAGATTCATGAATCGGAATTTCGTCATTACACCACTTTCTGAAATCTTAAGTAGAAGCCAAAAAATCACAAAGTTTGATGACCCAAAATGGTCTATTAATTGATTTACAAAACAAAAAAATAACTGTTAGGCTATTTTTATTTAAAATTCATGGGCAACATAAACTTTATAAAAAAATCCATTTTTAAAGAAAAAATATCTGAGTTAAAGTCAAAAAAATTTAGCTTCGAAATAAATAGAATTGAGCTTCCAAATGGACACGAAGGTGAATATGGATACATTAAGCATCCTGGAGCAGCATTAGCAGTACCTATTACAAAAGACAATAAAGTTATCATTCTTCGGCAATATAGATTTGCTGTTTCAAGGTATTTATTAGAATTTCCAGCAGGCACATTAGAAATAGGTGAAACACCTATTAATTCAATTAAAAGAGAAATACAAGAAGAAACTGGATTTAGTGCAAACAAATGGGATGAACTAGGAACTCTTGTTCCTGCTCCTGGTTATGCAGATGAAGAAATTTATTTATTTTTAGCGCGTGATTTGAGCAAACTAAATTCCGAGGTTAAAGGAGATTTAGATGAAGATATAGAAGTATTAATTTTAGATCCGAAAGAACTAGATAATCTTATTTCTAGTGGGGATGAGATTCTTGACGCAAAAACTGTGACAGCTTGGTTTAGAGCTAAACAATTTTTAGATAAATTATGAATAAACCTAGAATACTTTTTTGGCATAGAAAGGATTTAAGAATATTTGACAACCAAGCTTTAATCAAAGCATTTTCATTGTCTAATGCTATTACTTCAACTTACATATTTGATAAAAATTACCCATACGATTTCAATGCAAGTTCAAGAGCTTGGTTTCTAGGAAATTCGCTTCAAGAATTAGGAAATAATTGGGAAAAAATGGGTAGTAGATTAATCATGGAAGAAGGAGATCCTGTATTAATAATTCCTCAATTAGCAAAGAAAATAGATGCTAAGTTTGTTTTTTGGAATCGATCAATTGAACCTTATGAGATTAATCGCGATTTAAAAATAAAAAAAAATTTAGAAGAACAAAATATTCAAGTTATTGAAACTTGGGATCACTTATTAGTAGAACCTTTAAAAATATTTTCCGGAAATAATAAACCTTATTCAGTTTATGGCCCTTTTTATAAAAACCTTAAATCAAAAATGAATTTATTAGGTCCATATGACCAAAATAAAGTTGTTTTCCAGTTTAAAGATATAGATAATAAACTCAAAGAAAATAAAACAATAAATTCATCTGATTCGGTTCTAGAGAAATTTATGATAAATATCAAATTTCCTGGTTCGAATATTTGTCCATGTAGACCTGGAGAGAATGCTGCAGAAACATTATTAGAAAACTTCATTAACGAGAAAAAAATATATTCTTATAACTCTGCACGAGATTTTCCTTCTTATAATGGGACATCTTTTCTAAGTGCATCTCTCAGATTCGGCACCATTAGCATTAGAAAAATTTGGAACGCCACATTAAATTTAAATTCAGATTTTGCAAATCAAGGAAATTATCTATCGATTGAAACTTGGCAAAAAGAACTTGTTTGGCGTGAATTTTATCAACATTGTTTATTTCATTTCCCTGAGCTAGAAAAAGGTCCATATAGAAAAAAATGGGATCACTTTCCATGGCAAAACAATAATGAATGGTTTCAGCATTGGAGTAACGGAGAGACCGGAGTACCTATAGTTGATGCTGCAATGCGTCAACTAAATAGTACTGGCTGGATGCATAACAGATGTAGGATGATAGTCGCTTCATTTCTGGTAAAAGATCTTATATGCAATTGGCAAATGGGCGAGAAAAAATTTATGGAGACTTTGGTTGATGGAGACTTAGCTGCAAATAATGGAGGATGGCAGTGGAGCGCCAGTAGCGGTATGGATCCAAAACCACTTAGAATTTTTAATCCATATACCCAAGCAAAAAAATTTGATCCTATTTGCGAGTATATAAAATATTGGATTCCTGAATTATCTAAAGTGTCAAATTCAGAATTATTAAATGGGGAGATATCTAATTTGGAAAAAAATAATTATTCAAGCCCTATTGTCAATCACAACATGCAACAAAGATTATTTAAATCACTTTATGCTGAAATTTGAATTTCTTCTATACAATAACTTAAAACTTTATTTAAATTTTCTGCTACATAAACTTGCTCTTCATAAGAAATTTCAGGAAACATTGGAAGACTAAGAACTTCTGTACAAATTCTCTCTGTATTAATGAGTTTTGTTCTAGAAAAATTTTTATTTTTGTAAGCTATTTGTGCGTGTATTGGAATTGGATAATAAATAATTGAATTAATACCTTTTTCAAAAAGTTGTTGTTTTACCAAATTCCTTAAGGAATAGTATTTTTTGCAATCAGTATCAAATAAATTTGAAAAATCTTCATTTAAAAAATATTTATCGTTTCTTAATTTGATTACAAATTGATTCCAAGAATGGGAAATTGAATCAGAGCTAATTTTTGGAAAACTAATAAATGGATTCTTTTCTAATAAATCAAGGTAATTATTAGCAATTTTTTGGCGATTATTAATCCACTTAGATATGTATTTAATTTTAATGTTTAATATGGCAGCTTGGATAGTATCAAGTCTGCTGTTATATCCAATTTGGGTATGATGATATCTTATTGGGCTGCCATGAACAGCCAGTTCTCTAATTTTTTTGGCAATCTTCTGATCTGAAGTTGTTACTGCTCCACCATCTCCAGCAGCTCCTAAATTTTTAGTAGGGAAAAAGCTAAAACAGCCTATATCACCGATACTACCAACTTTGGAAGTTTCCCACATTGTGCATGTTGCCTGAGCACAATCTTCGATTACTTTTAAGTCATATTTCTTGGCCAAAGATTTTATTAAGGTCATATTCACTGCATTACCAAATAGATGAACTGGCATAATTGCCTTGGTATTAGAATTTATTTCTTGTTCTATTAGTTCAGTATTAATGAGATAAGTTTCTGGGTCTATATCTACCAAAACAGGATTAGCACCAACTGCACTAATAGCCTCTGCAGTGGCAAAAAAGCTAAAAGATGAGGTAATAACTTCATCACCCACACCAATATCTAATGCGCGCAAAGCTAATACTAAAGCATCAGTTCCACTATTACATCCAATAGTATTTTCAACACCAATCAGATTTGAAAAACTCTCCTCAAATTTAGAAATTTCTTGTCCTCCAATATACTGGCCCCCTTTTAAAACTTTAGAAACTTCACTCTCAATTTCAGAGCCAATTTCTTGGAACTGCCTATCTAAAGTAAATGGAGGTATATGCATAGTAAATATATTAACCCTAAACCATATTTCTATGGGTAAAAAAAATTTTTAATTCATTTAAACCAACTTGGTTCTTTACCAAGAGTCCATTTTATATTGCAACCTAAAGAAGGCATCTGATTTGAAGGATAAGAATTATCTTGATTCAAATCTTTTACGGCAGAGCGCAAATCTTTTCCAGATAGAGGGATATTATTACCTGGTCTACTATCGTCTAATTGGCCATGATAATACAATAAAAAATGACCATCTCCTTCATTTGAAAAAATATAAAAATCTGGGGTGCAAGCCGCTTTTAATTTCTTAGCAAAATTTTGATTTTCATCATATAGATAAGGAAAACTCCATCCCTGTGTTTGTGCTTGTAATCTCAAATTTTTAGGAGAATCTGAAGGATGAGTGACAATATCATTACTAGATATTGCAACTGTTTGAACAGTATTTTGAATTTCTTTACTTAAGGAGAAAATTTGATTCTCAATATATTTAACAAATGGGCAATGGGCACAAATAAACATTAGTAGTAAATGCCGATTATCTAAATTATGAAAATTAAAATATTGATAATTTGGAGAATTAGCATTTAACATTTCGAAATTCGGTAATTGGAAACCTAATTCCAAAACCATAGAATTTGTTCTTACCATGTTCAAGTTAAAAATTCTTTGATATTTGAAAATTATTGTATATTTTGCAGTAATCCATAAAGATATGTACTTTTATATAGGAGAATAATAGAAATAATAAACAAAATGCTTCTAAATCTAACTGGCAAAAAAATTCTTGTTACGGGAATTGCCAACAATCGTTCAATAGCATGGGGTATCGCTCAACAACTTTCAAAAGCTGGAGCAGAACTTGGAATCACATATTTGCCTGATGATAAGGGAAGATTCGAGTCTAAAGTTAGAGAACTAACTGAACCTTTAAAGCCATCGTTATTTTTGCCTCTTGATGTTCAAAATCCAGCTCAAATTGAAGAAATATTTAAAAATATAAAAGACAATTGGGGACAAATTGACGGATTAGTTCACTGCCTAGCATTTGCAGGACGCGATGAATTGATTGGAGATTATAGTGCTACCACTTCAGAGGGTTTTGATAGGGCTCTTAATATAAGTGCATATTCGTTAGCACCTTTATGTAAAGCAGCAAAACCACTTTTTAGTGATGGTGCTGGAGTTGTCTCATTAACTTATTTAGGTTCAGAAAGAGCGATTCCTAACTATAACGTCATGGGAGTTGCAAAAGCAGCTTTAGAAGCTTCAGTAAGATATCTTTCTGCAGAACTTGGTCCCGAAAAACAAGTCAGAGTTAACGCAATAAGTGCTGGGCCTATAAGAACACTTGCTAGTTCTGCTATAGGTGGCATTTTAGATATGATTCACAATGTTGAAGAAAAGGCTCCTTTACGCAGAACAGTCACTCAAACAGAAGTAGGTAATACAGCTGCTTTTTTATTAAGTGATCTTTCTAGCGGCATTTCAGGCCAAACAATTTATGTTGATGCGGGTTACTGCATTAATGGAATGTAAACTAAGTTTTTTGCATAAAAATGTCATCTCTAAGACAATCTGAAATAAAAAGAAAAACGAATGAAACAGATATTTCTGTATTTATAAACTTAGATGGAAATGGAATTTCTGAGATTGATACCGGGATACCATTCTTAGATCATATGCTTCATCAAATATCCAGTCATGGTTTGTTCGATTTAAATATAAAAGCAATTGGAGATACCCATATTGATGATCATCATACAAATGAAGATGTAGGAATCGCATTAGGCAAAGCATTTTCAAAAGCCTTGGGAGAAAGAAAAGGAATAAGCAGATTTGGACATTTCTTTGCTCCATTAGATGAAGCATTAGTTCAAGTCACTTTAGACTGCTCTGGTAGACCACATCTATCTTATGATCTTCAATTAAAAGCTCCTAGAATAGGAAATTATGATACTGAACTTGTAAGAGAGTTTTTTATTGCCTTTGTAAATAACAGCGGTATTACTCTGCATATTAACCAAATACGAGGAAGTAATTCACATCACATAGTTGAGGCGTGCTTTAAAGCTTTTTCAAGAGCAATGAGAATGGCTACCGAGATAGATCCAAGAAGATCTGATTCAATTCCAAGCAGTAAAGGAATGTTAGAAAAACAATAAAATAGGAATTTTTTCGAATCAGCCACAATTCTGTTGATTTTTGGCGAAGATAGAAAAAAGTTATTATTTTATTGTGACTAATTTACAAGATAAAAAAATTAATAAATTTAATATTTTTAAAAAAGAAGATTGGTCAAGTGCTTATCAAAATGTAGAAAAGGAGCTAACTAAAAAGCCTCTAAAAATTAGTAAAGGTAATAATATTAAAAATTTAAATGGAAGACTATTAAGAAATGGACCAGGAATATTAGAGAGAGGTGGGCAATGGGTTCATCATCCATTTGATGGTGATGGGATGATAACATCCATAAAATTCGAAAATGGTCAGCCATTTTTAACAAATAGATTTGTTAAAACTAAAGGCTATTTGGAAGAAGAAAAAATAGATAAATTTATTTATAGAGGTGTTTTTGGAACACAAAAAAATGGAGGGATTTTAAACAATGCATTAGATCTAAAATTCAAGAATATCGCTAATACCCATGTCATTAAATTAGGAGATGAAATTCTCGCATTATGGGAAGCAGCAGGTCCACATGCAATGGATCTTGATAGTCTTGAAACTATTGGTTTAACAACATTAAAAGGAGTACTCAAGCCTAACGAAGCATTCAGTGCTCATCCCAAAACAGACCTAAACTCAAATGCATCTTCAGAACTTTTAGTAACTTTTGGAGTACAAACCGGGCCAAAAAGTACCATTAGATTAATGGAATTTGATAATGCTGGTACAAATTCTGGAGAGCTCATTTTTGACCGAAAAGATACCTTCAATGGCTTTGCATTCCTTCATGATTTCGCAATTACAACTAATTGGGCAATATTTTTACAGAATGCTATTGATTTCAATCCTCTTCCATTTGTAATGGGTCAAAAAGGAGCGGCACAATGTCTAAAGTCAAACCCAAATAAAAAGGCAAAGTTTTTTATTATCCCCAGAGAAAGTGGATTATTTAGAGGACAGCCTCCTTTAACAATAGATGCTCCAGAAGGATTTGTTTTTCATCATGTAAACGCATTTGAAAAAGATTCCAAAATCTTATTAGATAGTATTTTTTATGATGATTTTCCATCAGTTGGTCCAGACGAGAATTTTAGGGATATTGACTTTGATAAATATCCAGAAGGAAAACTGAAAAGATCAATTATCGATCTAAAGAAAAAAACTTGTGAACTTGAAACTTTCAGTGAACAATGTTGTGAATTTGCTGTTGTTAATCCTAAAAACTTAGGATTAAATGCAACTTATAGTTGGATGGCAAGCACATCTCAAAAGCTGGGGAACGCTCCACTTCAAGCAATAAAAAAAATAAATTTAACTTCTAAGGAAGAGATTTTTTGGTCAGCAGGTCCAAGTGGATTTGTTAGTGAACCAATTATGGTTCCATCAGAAAACTCTTCAAAAGAAGATGAGGGATTTTTATTTATACTTCTATGGAATGGAGAAAGAAGAGGAAGCGATTTAGTAATATTAGACGCAAAAGACTTAAAAGAATTAGCTGTTTATGAATTACCAATTTCAATTCCTCATGGCCTTCATGGATCTTGGGTTAATTGAATTTAAGGAAAAATTTCAATTAAATCTGGAATAATTTTTTTTAATGCTTTACCTCTATGACTACAAGAGTCTTTAATATCATTATTCATTTCTGCGAAAGTTAATCTGGTAGAAATCTCCTCAAAAATTGGGTCATACCCAAAACCACTTTTACCTCTTGGGTTTAAAATAATATTGCCATGAGATTTGGCCTCAGATTCAATAATCACTTCACCATTTGGGGAACAAACACAAATATTAGCAACAAAGAAAGCACTTCTATTTTGAACTCCATCAAGTTCTCTTAAAACTCGTTCAATTCTTTTCTGATCATTTTCTGCATATCTAGATGAGTAAATGCCAGGCTTACCACCTAGTGCTTCAATACAAATTCCTGAATCATCTGCTATTGAAAAATTATTCGTTTTTATCGAAACTTCACTCGCTTTTTTAATTGCATTATCTCTAAACGTCAGTCCATCCTCTTCAACTTCTAATGATTCTGGCTGGAGTAACAATTTACAATTAACTCCAGCAAGCAATTTCTTATATTCTGCAATTTTACCTTTATTTTTACTCGCTAAAAATAAATTTTTCATCCTTATTTTCCTGCCAAATTTATAAATTCTTGACCCCACTCTAATACCTCAATTAGATAAGATTCTTTTGGAGCTTCACAATATAACCTTAAAAGAGGTTCCGTTCCTGAAAACCTAAAAAGAAGCCAAAAATTTTTATCAATTCTCAACTTTATTCCATCGATCTTTGAGATACTTTTTAACTTGTGATTATTAATATTCTCAGGAATATTATCTATGATAAATTCTTTAACGTTATTTTTTTCTGACTGATTTGGAAATTTAATATCAATTCTTTTATAAAAACTTGGCCCAAAATCTTCTTGAATTTCATCTAAGGTTTCATATAAAAATTGAGATTTTTCAGCAATTCCATTTAATAAAACCATCGCTGCATATAGAGCATCTCTTTCAGGCATAAAGTCACCAAAACCAACTCCCCCAGATTCCTCTCCTCCAATAAATATTTTTTCTTTAATCATTTTTTCAGCAATATATTTAAAGCCAACTGGAAGTTCAAAAACATCTCTATTTTGACTTTCTGATATATTTTTAATAATATCTGAACCACTAACAGTCTTTAAAACTGGATAAGAATTATTTTTAATTTCGCCCAAATAGCTAATAAAGTACGGGAGTAAATCTTGAGTACTAGAGTATCTTCCTTTTTCATCAATTGCCGCAATTCTATCACCATCACCATCAAATATAACTCCTAAAGTTTTCACTTCATTTGTTGAATTTTTCATTAATATTTGTTTTAGATCATCTGCATAATTCAAAAGAGGTTCAGGAGGTTTTCCTCCAAAAAAAGGGTCAGCATCTTTCCTGATTTCTGAAATCACTTCTAAATCATTAGAAGCAAAAATCTCAGCCATACAATTTGCAGCTGAACCATGCATAGAATCTACAAAAACTCTCAATTTCATTTTTTTTAATCTCTTAGAAATATAGTCAATATCAAAAAGGGACTTAATTCTATCTAAATGAAATTTCTTAATATCTACCAATTGATTCATACCATCAATTTTTTCAATTGAATTTCCAAGCATTAATCTTTTTTCAACTTCACTTGTAAAAGATTCGTCAACAGAACATCCATTAAAGCTCTTTATTTTTAGACCTAGCCAATTATATGGATTATGACTTGCTGTTATTACTAAAGCTCCAAGACAACCGACTTCTTTGGCATAGAAACTACAGGAGGGTGTTGTAACAAAGCTATCAGATAAGATCGGTTCAAAACCACATCCTCTTACAAAAGGCACTATTTCCTTGGCGAATTCACAAGCCATAAATCTACGATCATATCCAATAATAATTTTCTTTGAATTAACTTCTTTATAGTATTGATAATGCAACTCCTGACATGCAGCGACAACAACTCTTGAAAGATTGGAAAGGTTAAAGTCAAAACCAATAATTCCTCTCCAACCATCAGTTCCAAATTTTATCTTATCTAATTTATCAGCTGTCAAATTTCAAATTTCCTTGTTTTCTTTTAATTATCTATACTAATTTATATAAGTAAATTTTAAAACCGCCCTTAAAAAATAATTTGAATTCTCTTCATTTAAAAAGTTTTACAAGATGCAAAAGAAAAGCATGGCTAGATTTTAAGGGTAAAAAATCTTTTGAAGTTTGGTCTCCCCATAAAGCTATAGATAAAATTAATCAGTTTCAAATTTTCTCTGAATTTTGTAATGGTGAAATATATACAGGATTAAAAGCCTGTGAAAATGGTTATAAAGGGGTAATTGGATTAAAAATCAAAGGAAATATTTTTCAAAATATAAACGCAGAGATACTTCCACAATTACTTTTAAAGACTAAAGGTAAAAGTAAATGGGGACAATATAAATATTTACCTGCTGTTTATAAGTTAGGCCACAAAACAACTAAAGAACATTTATTCGACTTAGCTTTAAGTTCTATGATGTTGGAACCTTTTCAAGAATCTAAAATTGAGAAGGGATTAGTAATTTCAACTTTTTGTAAAAAAGTTAAAGTTGAGGAAATTTATTTAAATAAAAAATTAAGAAAAAAAGTTTTAAATGTTTTATTAAATTTGAATGAATGCTTGGAGGGACCTATACCAGAAATAACTCAAGATAGAAAAAAATGTACTATTTGTTCCTGGCAAAAATTTTGTGACAAAGAAGCAAAAGAAAATGGATATCTAACAGATATAGATGGAATAGGGTCCAAAACAGCCTTGTTACTCAAAGCAAACGGAATAACTAATACCCAAACATTAGCTTCGTTCAGCGAAAAACAACTTGGAGAGAAATTATCTAAATTCAAAGATCAGAAGTATGAAAAAGCATCCACATTTGTAAAGCAAGCACAAGCATATATCTCTGGAGAACCATATTTCATTTCTAATAAAAATAATACGGAAGATCTATTAGAAAAAATATGTTCGGGATTTTATATATTTGATATTGAGTCAAATCCAGATGATAAGCATGACTTTTTATATGGTTTTTTAAAAATAAATAAATTGTTTACAAAAAAAGAAGATCTTATTTATAAACCAATTTTAAATCTAAAAAACAATAAAGTAGAATCTTACAGGAAGATATTTGAAATACTTTTTTCACAGAAGGAATGGCCAGTTTTACATTACGGAGAAACTGAAAAGATAGCAATAATTAATATTGCTAAAAACCTAAATTTTAGTGATGAAGAAATTGATTTACTTGTCTCAAGATTTATAGACTTACATACCTTAATACGAAAGTCATGGATATTACCACTAAAAAACTATGGCTTAAAAACTGTTTCTAATTGGCTTGGATTTGAATGGATGCAGAAAAATGTAAATGGCTCGAAAGCCCTTTATTGGTGGATTCAATATCAAATTACAGAAAACGAAATATTTTTAAAAAAAATTATCCTATATAACAAAGATGATTGCATGGCTACACTACAAATTGCAGAATATTTAATAAAAAATCAATTAAAGAAAAATTGATCCTACAGATTTATTAATGATAATTTTTCCAAAAATTTCTGAAAAAAAATAACTTCCTTCCTCTAAATATTTTCTTTTTATCATTGCTAAACCTTTTATTTGAGAATCTGATTTAAAAAAACTAGTGATTTTGCCCACAGAAATATCCTTGGCAGAATTTATATATAAATTTTTATCTTCATTGTCTAAATTCAAATTAGATTCAAATGATTTCCAAATTCTTATTTCCTGTTTTAAAGAAGAAACATTTTTTATTTTTGACATTGTTTCTTGTCCTAAATAACAGCCTTTATTAAAATCTATAAGATCATGAAAACCAAGCTCAAGAGGATTATTTTTTCCGTTTATTTCCATTCCCAATGAGGGTATTGCCTGATTAATCTTCCAAAGTTTTAAATCATTAGGATTTAATAGATTTAGTTTATTTTTATATATTTCAAATTCATTACCCTCTGTTTTAAAGAAAATAGGCTGGTAATTTCTCCATGAACTAGTTTCATCAATTTCCTGAATTCTATTTATCAAGAAAGGTTCACTTAAAAGTACATCGTCCGCTGGAAAAATAATTTGATTAAAATAATCAATTATTTCATTAGTGTTTCCCGCCAAGATAATTACTTCTAAGTTTCTTCCTAAAAAAATAATTTCAATTAATGACCTTAGAACTCCATTTGGAGTTAACCAACAAGTTTTGATAACTTTATTTTCTGAATTGAGAATATTACCAGTTGTTATTCCATTCAAAAATTTTCTGGCATCTTTTCCAGTAACAGTAAAACAATCAAATTTTTCAAGCCAAAACTTTTTTTTTATATCTTGCATTTTTAAATAATTATAAAAAGTCTTTTATTGTAAAAAGACTCTTTAATTTAACATTTTCATCTTCAAGGGCTTCTAATCCCCCTTCTTGCCTATCAACTATAGATAAAACTTCCTCAACAACATAATTATTGTCGCGTAACTTTTTTATAGCTTTTATCACTGAACCAGCAGTTGTAACGACATCCTCTAAGACAGTTACCAAAGTTCCTTCTTCTAATATAGGGCCCTCTATTCCAGCTTTGGTACCGTATTTTTTGATTTCTTTCCGAATTATTAAACCATCTAGGTCAAGCCCATGCAAAGATGCTTTGAGAATTAATCCACTAACTATAGGGTCTGCACCTAATGTCAATCCTGCTACTGCTTTTGACCTTGAGTCCTTTAACTCTAAAAATAAATCACTTATTAAGTTTAAGCCTTCACCATTTAATGATACTGGTTTACAATTCAAGTAATGACTGCTTTTTTTTCCCGAAGATAAAGTGAAGTTTCCTTTCTTGTAAGATTTTTTAATTAACTGTTTTAACAATTTTGCTTTATTTAAATCATACTTATCCGAAAATTTATCCATTAGTAAAAGTTAAATTTATATTTAAAGATTAGAAGAAAAACAAGAAATCTCACAAAAACTTCCAAATGAGGTGTTTTTTTGAAATATTATTTTTATATTGTATATTGAAATTCAATGTAATTAAAATTACATAAATTCTCTTGGGGGTGTAGCAATCTGGTGAATGCACCAAACTCATAATTTGGCTAAGGCGAGTTCGATCCTCGCCACCCCCATTCTTCATTTGTTATTGAATGAAAATAACTCTACTTTTATTTCTTTTATTTCTACCAGCTTTTTTCGCGGCGAGTGAACTCTCTTTTTTATTAATAAGGCCAAGTAAAGTTTTAAGGTTAATAGAAGAAAAAAAGAAAGGAGCTTTTTCAATTTTAAAAATTCAAAAACGTTTTAGATCTTCACTAATTGCTTCTCAATTTGGAGTAACAATTTCATTAATTGCAATTGGATGGCTAAGCAATAACCTGGCTAATGATTATTGGAAAAGCAATACTTTATCAAATAGATTTTATGATCTTCTATTATTTTTATTTGTTGTTTTAGTTGTTACTCTTGTTTCTGGACTAATTCCAAAAGCTTTAGTAATTAACAATCCAGAATCTGCTGCATTAAGGTTAACCACAATATTCGATGCCGTGAGAAAAGCTATGAATCCTATAGTAAAAACAATAGAATTCTTTGCTAGCGCCTGTTTAGGCTTGTTCAATTTAAATAACAAATGGGATTCTTTAAACTCAGGTTTATCTGCTGGAGAATTAGAAACTCTCATAGAAACAGATAACGTAACAGGTTTAAAACCAGATGAGAAGAATATTCTTGAAGGAGTTTTTGCTTTAAAAGATACACAGGTTAAAGAAGTAATGATTCCAAGATCTGAAATGGTAACTTTGCCAAAAAATATAACCTTTTCAGAATTAATGAAACAAGTAGATAAAACTCGACATGCTCGATTCTTTGTGATTGGTGAGTCTTTAGATGATGTATTAGGCGTATTAGATTTACGTTATCTAGCTAAGACAATATCAAAAGGTGAAATGGAAGCCGATACATTATTAGAGCCATTCCTTTTACCAGTAACAAAAATAATAGAAACATGTTCGCTAGCGGAAATATTTCCAATAGTAAGAGACTACAATCCGTTCTTACTAGTAGTTGATGAACACGGTGGAACTGAAGGACTTATAACTGCAGCTGATCTAAATGGAGAAATAGTTGGAGAGGAAATGCTCAATAATAGAATTTATTCAGATATGAGAATGTTAGATAATTTCTCTAAGAAATGGTCAATAGCTGGAAAATCAGAAATTGTTGAAATTAATAAAAAGATAGGATGTTCAATTCCAGAAGGTACTGATTATCATACTCTTGCTGGATTTATGTTAGAAAAATTTCAAATGGTTCCAAAAATTGGCGACGTTTTAGATTTTAATAACATTAAATTTGAAGTTATTTCTATGTCAGGTCCAAAAATTGATCGTGTTAAAATAATTCTTCCCAAGAGCTAAATGTGACTACTTATAGAGGATAATGATAATTAATATATGGATTTGAAATTATGCAACCAACCTCATCACCCGTAAAGGTTGGAGTCATAGGTATAGGAAATATGGGCTGGCATCATGCTCGAGTACTAAGTTTACTCAAGGATGCAAATCTCATTGGAGTAGCAGATCCAAATGGGGAGAGAGGCAAATTAGCTATTGAGCAATTTCAATGTGAATGGTTCAAGGATTATAAGGACCTAATACCAAAAGTTGATGCAATCTGTATCGCTGTCCCTACACTACTTCATCAAAAAGTAGGACTAGATTGTCTCAAGGGAGGTGCTAACGTTCTCATTGAAAAACCAATTGCAGCTAACGAGTTGGAAGCAAAATCTTTAATAGAGGCTGCTAATGCAAGTAACTGTCTATTACAAGTTGGGCATATTGAAAGATTTAATCCTGCATTTAGAGAATTAAATAAAATAGTAAATAATGAAGAAATTGTTGTTTTAGAAGCAAGAAGGCACAGTCCTCATGCAGACAGAGCAAATGATGTATCTGTAGTAATGGATTTAATGATTCATGACATTGATCTTATTTTGGAGCTTGTAAACTCAAAAATACAAAAATTAGCTGCAGTTGGAGGAAGAAATAGCGAAGGATTAATAGATTATGTAAATGCTACTTTAGTTTTTAAAAATAATGTTATTGCAAGCCTAACTGCAAGCAAAATGAGTCACAAAAAAATTAGAAATTTAAGTGCTCACTGCCAAAATGGCCTAGTAGAAACTGATTTCTTAAATCACTCTTTACAAATCCATCGAAAGTCTCATGAATCATACACAGCAGAGCATGGAGAATTAGTTTATAGAAATGATGGATATGTCGAAGAAGTTAGCACAACCTCCATTGAACCTCTTTATGCAGAACTGGAGCATTTTCTTAAGTGCGTTCAGGGCAAAGAAATACCTGAGGTAGATGGTGAGCAAGCCTCAAGAGCATTAAAAATTGCTGATTTTATAGAGAGTGCTGTAGAAAATTCTGGAGATGCGATCTTACTTGAAAATCCCGTCTAATAGCAACAATCTAGACTAAAAGAATTTTATTTAAATCCAACTGCAGCTTGCCAAACAAACACTAATAAAAAGAAAAATAAAGGAATCAGTGGAAGAACATCAACAGTTGGAGCAAAGGCTTTATAAGCCTCGGGCAATTCAGCGAATGTATTAAATAGAATGGGCACCTTTTTGATAATTTAATTAATTATGATAAGACGTTACCACGTATGGTGAGCAATAGAGGATGTTTTCCAAGGAGCGAAATCATTTGTAAAACAATTATCTCTAATTGCAGTAGAAATTGCATTGGTAAATCTTATTAAGTGAGCGATATTATGCAAACTTATGAGAGTTAGGCCTAATATTTCGTCATTTCTTATTAGATGATGCAAATATGCTCGAGAATAGGATTTACAGGTTTCGCATTTACAAGTTTTATCAATCGGAGAAAAGTCATTTTTAAAGCGAGCATTTCGCAAATTCAATCTTTCATCATTAAAAAATGCAGTCCCATGTCTTCCTAGTCTTGTAGGTAAAACACAGTCAAATATATCGAATCCATTAGCAACAGCTAGAGAAATTTCTTTTAAAGAGCCAATTCCCATTAAATATCTTGGTTTATTTATTGGTAAAAATTTCGGGACGTAATTAATTACACTATGTATTTCTTCGACTGACTCGCCAACACTCACACCTCCCACTGCTATTCCAGGCAGATCAAAAGAACTTGTATATTTTGCGCTATATTCTCTCAATCTTGGATACTTTCCACCTTGAACTATACCGAATAATGCTTGATTGGATTTCTGATGAGTCTCAACACATTTTTGCAACCATGAATTAGTTCTTTGTAAAGAGTCCTCAATATCATTTTCGTTAGCTGTATGCGGAGGACAATGATCAAAAGCCATCGCAACATCAGATCCAATGTCCATTTGAATCTTTATTACTTTTTCAGGTGTTAAAAAAACATGACTACCATCTCTTGGATTTTTAAATTCCACACCTTTATCAGAAATATTATTTAATTTGGCCAAACTAAAAACTTGATATCCTCCTGAATCAGTAAGAATAGGATTAGGCCAATTCATGAACTTATGTATTCCGCCAGATTCTTTAACTAGTTTTTCTCCAGGTTGTAAATGCAGATGAAAGGTATTTGAGAGAATCATTTCTGATCCTGTAGAGGTTAATTGCTTTGATGAAATTCCCTTAACCGTTGCCAAAGTACCCACAGGCATAAATTTTGGTGTGTTTACCTGACCATTTGGTGTATGAAATATACCAGTTCTTGCCGCTGTTTTACTGCAATTCGATGTAATTTCAAATTCAAACACGATAATTTATAAAATTTTTTGACCCTTTTTTATTAATCTACCCTATTATTTAATATTGAATCTACTTTTATCTCATCAAAAAATATTTAATTAAAAATTTGGCAGGATCTTGGATTTTCTATACTACATTTCCAAAGATACCTTTAATTAATCCCGAATTTAAAAATATTGCACAATTTGCCCCGCTTTTAGGATTTTTGATTGGAACAATACAGAGTTATATCTTTCTTTTTTTTAGAACAAACTCTTGGTCAATTTATGCATCTGCATTAATTTGTTTGGCTTCAGGATATTTAATTACTGGTGGTCTACACATTGATGGTTTAATGGATACTTTCGATGGTATTTTTGCGGGTAAAAAGAAACGTTTAAAAGCCATGAAAGACAGTAAAGTTGGGTCCTTTGGCGTTCAAGCTTTAGTTTTCATAACTTTAATTCAAATTGCTTGCATACTAAAAATTCAAAACCTAATATTTTTTGTTTTACCTATATGCTTATTTTGGGGAAGATTTTCAAATTTATTTTTTATAGAAAAGTTTAAATATATGAGTTACAAGAAAAAATCTATTAGTCACAAAAAGTTTTGGAATGGATTTAAAAAAGAATCTTTGATCTCCATTTTTTTTCTTTTAATTTTTATTCCATACCAATTAGTTTCAATTACATCCCAAGCAATATTAATTAAATTTTTAATTCTTATTTTGGTTGGTATTTTTCTAAGCTATTCGATCCCAAACATACTGGGAAATAAAATTGGAGGCTTCAATGGAGATGCTTGCGGTGCAAGTGTTGTGCTAGTTGAAACTGCAATGTTGTTTATGCATGCAATTCTTTTATAGGTAGTTCTAAATAGAAAATATTTTTCTTCTTAAGATTTTTTGATTTCTCAGTATTTTTAATTGAGTCATTTTCCAGCAATCTCAGTTCCCCTCCAATTTGTTTTGCTAATTTTCTCGCCAAAAAAAGTCCCACACCAGTGCCGTCCTTCTTCTTGGCAGCAGATCCTCTAAAACCTTTTTCAAAAATTTTCTCTTTTTCATTTTTGGTTATTTTTTTACCATCATCAAATATACAAATTCCATTACTCGTAATTGCGAGTCCAATTTCAGAATCTTTTTGGGCGTATTTAAACGCATTTTCTAATAAATTGGCCACAATTTCGGCAATTACAGCATATTTTGCCTTTAATGGGGATATAGTCCAATCTGGCCAAAGAGAAGGTTCAGTCCAATCTCTATTCTCTAAGTTCGCATTAGCTTTACCCCTTTCTAAAATTGGCCTCAATAAACTCTGAACAGTTATTAACTTTTTATTGTCTAAATTTGGTGGTAATAATAATCTTTCCTCTCCAATTTCTATAGGCAAATGAATAGGTGCATTTAATTGCGCAAAAGAATCCATATATTGATTAATTTGTTTTTGCTCTATTATCATGCGTTCGACTATTTCAATAGAATCATTATCTGAACCAAGTCTTTTTATTAGTAATTTTGCATATGTCCTTATAGCAGCCAATGGATTCCTTAGTTGATGGATAATGACATTCACCTGATTTTTTAAATAATTGATTTCTTTATTTTTATTTTGACGTTCTAATTCGATAGAGACGCAGTTAGCCAAAGATATTGAAAGGGCTTTTAATCTAGAATCAAGAGATACTGGCCAATTCCCCCCTTTCAAATCAGTTTCTACTCTAAGGACACCAAGTAGAATATCGTTTTCTTGAAGCGGATACCATCTTCTATTAGGCGATGAAACTTTTAGTGAAGGATCATCTTCTATTGATGTCAGTAGCATATCAATTTGTGGCCATTGACTAACCATTTCAAAAGATGCTTTAGTTCCTTGCTTAGCTGATGCAAGATACATAACTAAATTAGTCACGCCCATTGAGCAACCAAAACTCTCTAGCTGTTTTGTAATCAATTCTTCAAATTTTTTTGTTAGATTCATAACTATTGAAATTTGAGAAATTTAAAAAAAACTTGAAAAAAGGGCTTGTAAAATATGAAAAAAGTATTAAGATATATAAAGAGGTTTGTCTTTAGCAAGCCTTAAATATGAGTATTTAATCATATTTTAAGCTACATCAGGGGTTGATGGGTCCTCTATGTAATTTGAAGTGAATTTAAAATCACATATATAAGATTAGTAAAAATAAATAAGACTAATCTCATTAATAATTTCAGGAGTACCAATCAATGTCCAAAAAAAGAAAAAGAATCAGCAGAAGAAGATTGGCTGGCCAAAGGGTAATGGCACATGTACCTATTTATCATATCGAAACTGGCAAACATAAACCAGTTACAGCAGCAAGAAGATTCATAGCTGAAAATGGTCTCTCTGCACCTTCAGTTTTCAATGTCAGAAGAAATGAACATACCACCGATAGGTTCTTTTGGGGTGAAAAAGGCTTATTTAGCGCACAATATGCTGAAGAAAATCATTTTCTATTTCCATCACTCAAATTTGTAGTTGAAGGAATTGGTGAAGAAAAAATATTTGAAGGTCTAGAACTTACTGCAGATGATTGGGAAGAGATTGAAGAATACGAATATGCTTTTGTTTAAAAAATATTACTTATATTTGAACTTATAAAATTAATTAAATTTGAATCAATTTGATGAAATCCATCGAATTCTAATAATTCACAAAATTTAGAAGACTTACTCTTTACTTTTTCATAAATACTCCTAGAAGCATCTATCGGCACGACGTCATCAAATAGGCCATGACTAATAATCAATGGGGAGCAATTTTCTTCTGGAAACCAATTGGGATGAGGATAACCACTACAAGCAACAATTAATCCGAAATTTAATTTAAATCCTGCATCAATTGCCATTGCCGCCCCCTGAGAGAACCCCAACAAAATTGTTTTTCTTAGTGGAATCTGATCAGTATCAAATTTTTTTAATGTCACTAAAAGTTTATTTACTTCAACCTCAGCCCCATTCCAATCATGTGGGTATAGGCCATACCACTGTCTTCCCTGGCCACTTGGATGCAATCCAGGGGCCCTCAAAGAAATTACCTCAAAATCAATATTTATTTTTTCAGTCATCTCCTTTCCAAATGTTAAAAGGTCATCAGAATCAGCTCCCCAACCATGCATCAAAATAATTCTATGAGTTGCAGTTTGAGAGCTAATCGAGACAAATTCATGATTGATAGCATATTTCATGTTTATATTCTTAAGTAAGTAAACTTTCCCATAATGTCACCATTAGCTTTAGTAAGTGTCTCTGATAAAAAAAATTTAATCCCATTTTGTAAGGAATTGGTAGAGCAATTTAATTATAAAATCCTATCAAGTGGAGGAACTGCCAAACATCTTATAGAAGCAAAAATTCCAGTTATTAAAGTTGCAGATTTTACTAATTCTCCTGAAATTCTTGGAGGAAGAGTTAAAACTTTACATCCAAAAATACACGGAGGGATATTAGCTAAAAGAAATGACGAGGAACATAAAAAAGATATTGAAGCTAACAATCTTAAGTTAATTGACTTAGTAGTTGTAAATTTATATCCTTTTAAAAAAACTGTAGCTCAGGGAGCTAATTGGGAAGATGCTATTGAAAATATCGATATTGGAGGGCCATCTATGATTCGTTCTGCAGCAAAAAATCATAGAGATGTTTCCGTTTTAGTAGATCCTAATCAGTATCAAAATTTTCTTGAAGAAAGTAAAAAAGGTGAATTGAAAGACTCATATAAAGCAAAATTAGCCCTTGAAGCTTTTCAACATACAGCAGACTATGACACTGCAATATCTAATTGGATAAAAAAAGAAAGAGATTTACAAACTTCAAAATATATTGAATCTTATCCACTAATCAAAACCTTAAGATATGGGGAGAATCCACATCAAAAAGCTTTTTGGTATGGTTTAAGTAAGATTGGATGGAACTCAGCAGAACAATTACAAGGAAAAGACTTAAGTTATAACAATCTATTAGATCTAGAGTCGGCACTTTCAACAGTTTTAGAATTTGGCTACGCAGAAAAAGATGAACTTGCAAACGACATGTTTGCCTCTGTTATTTTAAAACACAATAATCCTTGTGGTGCTTCAATAAGTAATTCAGCTTCCAAAGCATTTTTGAATGCTTTGGAATGCGACTCTGTTAGTGCATTTGGAGGAATAGTTGCTTTTAATTCTAATGTTGATAGTGAGACCGCAATTCAGCTCAAAAATATTTTCTTAGAGTGTGTCGTCGCCCCATCTTTTGATGAGGAAGCTTTAGAAATTTTAAAAGTTAAAAAGAATTTAAGAATTTTAAAATTTTCAAAAGATCAACTTCCAAAAAAGAATCAAAATTCTACTAAATCAATAATGGGAGGATTACTTGTTCAAGATACTAACGATAGTGAAGAAAAAACTGAAAATTGGATTTCAGTAACTAATAATAATCCGAGTAATCAAATTAACTTAGATCTAAATTTTGCATGGAAAATTTGTAAACACGTGAAATCTAATGCCATTGTTATTGCAAAAGACCAAAAAACTATAGGGATTGGAGCTGGACAAATGAATAGAGTTGGAGCAGCAAAAATTGCACTAAAAGCAGCTGGAAGGTTATGTTCTGATGCTGTCTTGGCCAGCGATGGGTTTTTCCCCTTTTCAGATACTGTAGAACTAGCGAATGAATATGGAATAAAAGCTATTATTCAACCTGGAGGAAGTCTAAGAGATCAAGAAAGTATTGATATGTGTAATTTAAGAGGAATTTCAATGGTATTTACGCAAAAAAGGCACTTTTTACATTGAATTATGTTGATTTTGGATAATATGTAATCTTGTTAGTTTTTCTGAACAAAGATAGCCTGCCTGGACCTGCACATAGAAAATAGAGAGAAATAGCCCCATATATAAAAGACAATTCAAAAGCATAATTATGACCTTCAACAACTGCAAGAGGAAAACCTTCTAGTCCAGTATCAAGGAGATGAAAATAAACTGCAAATGCCATTGTAGAGAATAGACCAAGAGAAGAAAGCCTCGCAAAAATTCCTAAAGCCAATCCAACTGGGCATACCAGTTGAGTAATTGCTGCTCCAAAAGTCCAAATAACAGGATCACCAGGCAAAAATGGGAAATACTTGCCAACTACAAACTCGGCAAACCCCTGCGGATCCTGAAGTTTTTCTAGGCCATGATGAATCATCAAGGCACAAAAACCTATTCTTAAAACAAAAATCGATAGTTCTCCAAGGATATTAACTTCTGACCCTGATGATGAATTTGCAACTACAACTTCAACTTTTTGGGGCGCTTTAGTTCTATTCATACTTGCAGTTTGAACCTGATTAGTTTGTGCTTTGTCTTCCATACTTCATTATTTTTTCATTATTCTAGTTAATAAAGTATATCTTTTGGAATTATCTGACTAATAAATTTAAAAAACTAAGCAAATTTATAAATGAAAAACAAATTCAGGAAGCAATATCAATTAACTTTTCAATAACATCCGCAACTACCTTATCAGGAGTGGATGCACCAGAGGTAATTCCAACATTAATTTTTCCACTAGGTAGAAAATTATTTTTAAGTTCTAATTCTGATCCAAGTGGTTTATGAAATATTGAGTTTTCTTTAACTGATATCCTCTCTGGAGTATCAATGTGAAAAGAAGATATATTTTTGTTAATTGCTATTTCTTGAAGGTGAGTAGTATTAGATGAATTGAAGCCTCCAATAACTACTAAAATATCAAGGTCTTCATCAACTAAAGAGAACATTGCATCTTGCCTTTCTTCAGTTGCATCACAAATAGTATTAAAAGCTAAAAAGTGACTATTTAAGTTTTCTGGTCCAAATTTCTTTAACATCGTCCTTTCAAAAAGCTTTCCAATTTCCTCAGTCTCGCTTTTAAGCATAGTTGTCTGATTTGCAACTCCCACTCTATCTAAATCTTTATCAGGATCAAATCCATTAGAACAAGCTTTAGCAAATTTGTTCAAAAACTCATTTCTATTACCTCTCCCCAAAATATATTCAGAAACAAAGTTCGCTTCTTCTAGATCAAGTACAACTAAATATTTACCTGCGAATGAACTTGTAGCAAGAGTCTCTTCATGTTTAAATTTTCCGTGAATAATAGATGTGAAAACATGCTTTTTATGTTTTTCAACTGTATGCCAAACCTTGGAAACCCATGGACAAGTTGTATCAATAATATGACAACCTTTCTCATGCAAGAGTTTCATTTCTTGAACAGTAGCTCCGAAAGCGGGAAGTATAACAACATCCCCATTAGAAACTAGAGAAAAATCTTTAATTCCATTTTTAGCTGAGATGAATTTTACATTCATTTTTCTTAAATGATCATTTACCGAGGGATTATGAATTATTTCGTTTGTTATCCAAATATTCTCATTTGGGTAATGTCTTCTAGTTTCATAAGCCATTGCAACAGCTCTTTCAACTCCCCAACAGAAACCGAAAGCTTGGGCCAACTTTATATTTAGTCTGCCTTTAGTGTAAGTAAAATTATTATCCCTAATAGAACTTATCAAATCACTTTGGTAAGCTTCTTCTAACGCTTGAGCTCTTTTTGTTGGAGAATCGAAACCCCTCCTATTGTATCTATCAGAATGATGAAGAGATCTTCTAAAAGCTTGAGTGTCCATCTTTCTATATTACAACGTTTTAAATAATTTTTCGTAAAAAAAAGAAACCTGACATAAGTCAGGTTTCTTAAATCAATTTTCAATTAGATTATTTAGCAGATGCAAAGTCTGGATATGCTTCCATTCCATGCTCTCCTATATCCAAGCCTTGAGTCTCTTCCTCTTCAGATACTCGGATTCCACCGAATAATCCTCCAATTACAGACCAGGCAATCCAGCAAGTAACTAGTGTCCAAATAGCATAAGCTGCGGCACCAAGAGCTTGAACTAGAAGAAGAGTAATACCTCCTCCATTAAACAATCCAATACCTGCTCCATCACCTTGTACAGCTGTACCCCAAAGACCGATGACTACAGTACCCCATACACCACAAACTCCGTGAACAGAGAATGCACCTACAGGATCATCAATCTCAGCGGCATCAAGTGCAGCAACAGAAAATACAACGATAATTCCGCCTACTAGTCCTGCGAACCAGGCTCCAGCAAGAGTCATGTCACCACAACCAGCAGTGATACTAACTAAACCAGCAAGGATTCCGTTAATTATCATAGTAAGGTCTGGCTTACCAGAAGTTAATGTTGAAACAATAGTTGCACCAATAGCTCCAGCTGCTGCTGCCAAAGTAGTTGTTACAGCAACATATGGTACCCATTGATCCATAGCAAGTTGAGAACCGGGGTTGAAACCATACCAACCTATCCATAGAACTAATGCACCCAATGTTGCTATAGCCATATTATGGCCAGGCATTGCCTGTGGTTTCCCATCAGAGTATTTGCCAATTCTTGGCCCGAGAAGCATAGCTCCTACTAGACCCGCCCATGCTCCAACTGAGTGAACAATTGAAGAACCCGCAAAATCAACAAAACCTAATGCATCTAGCCAACCACCGTTCCATTTCCAGCTACCAGCAATCGGATAGATAAATGCTGTTAATACAACAGCAAAAACAACAAATTCTCCGAATTTAACTCTTTCAGCAACAAGACCGGATACGATAGTAGCAGCAGTTCCTGCAAAAGCAGACTGGAATAAGAAATCAACAGTAGGGACTAATCCAGCATCAGCAACTGTTTCTGCTGTAACTGTTGGATCAAAAAATAGGCCCATAAAATATAGCCATCCTCCAGCAACACTGTCTCCGTACATTAAAGAATAGCCGATAAACCAATAAGAGGTTACAGCTAGAGCGAATACGAATAGGTTTTTAGCAAGGATGTTTACTGCGTTCTTAGAACGGCACATACCTGCTTCTACCATAGCGAAGCCGGCGTTCATGAAGATCACTAGAATAGTAGCGACCAATAGCCATAAATTATTGGCAAGAAAAGCTGCATTCAACTCAGGTAGATCGCCTGCATGAGCAGAAAGATTAAAAATACCTAAACCAAACAAAGCTACAGGGACAGTTGCAAGCCACAACATAGAGCGGTTTGAACTAAATCCTCGAATACTCCTCAAAAGGAGCATAGGCCCATTAACAAGACTCGCATCTTGTAATTTGGACCTAGAGCGCCTTTGAGGCGTTTGCAAAGCAGTGGTCATAAAAAAAAATTAGATCTGCAAAAAAACAGTTTGTGCTGTTTCCTTTCAAATTTAAATTTATTCAAAAAACTTATAGGTGTCTAGTAGTTGTTGATACCATTTTTATAGTTGCACCTTAAAAATTATTTGTTAGATTAAAAAATTTAATTTTTGGAAGTTTCAAAATATCAAGATATTTTTTATTTCAAAGGTTTAATTCCTCTCCATGATATGTGGTCTTTATGAAACTCAAAGGAACAAGGAATCGTTATCATTCCTGCACTTAAAGATTCTCTAAAAAGATTGCCGTATAAGGGATCTGCCTCATCTCCAGGAGCAAAAAAACAAGCGTCTTTTCTTGTAATACAAAGAACTAAAACACTTTTACTTTCTGGGATTAACTCCTTTAATTCTATGAGGTGTTTTTGGCCTCTTTTCGTTACTGTATCAGGGAATAGAGCTACATTTTCTCTAATCCAAGTCGTATTTTTAACTTCTATGTAAATGTTACGTTTATCAGGATTTGAAGATTTTGGAGTTAAAAAAAAGTCAATTCTGCTTTTTTTATCTTTTCCATAAGGTACTTCAGATTTAATTGTCTCTATTTCTCCTATTATTTCGTCAAGCAAATTTTTCTCAATAACCTTTTTGATTAGCTTATTTGCAAATAGAGTATTAATACCAACCCAAACCTCCTCATTTTTTGCATCTAAAACACATATCTGTTCCCAAGTGAAAGGTAATTTTCTTTTTGGAGAAGGGGAAACACTTACTCTTACCTTTGCTCCCTCAAACAAAAGTCCCTTCATTGGGCCTGTATTGGCACAATGAGCAGTTACTACCTCTCCGCTCTCTAATTTTATATCTGCAAGAAACCTTTTATACCTCTTGATTAAAACTCCTTCAATTAATGGATCAAATTCAATTATCCGATCATTCATAAATATGTCGTTAGTTAAAAATCAAATATAATTGAAACTTAAACTTCTTGAAAAAATTTAGACAAATCCAAATGCATTCATTTTTAAAAAATAATGTTTTTTCAATTTCATTTGGTACTAGTCTTAGTAAATTAGCTGGATGTATAAGACAAATATTTATAGCTGCTGCTTTTGGAGTTGGTGTAACATATGACGCATTTAATTATGCCTATATAATTCCAGGTTTTTTGCTAATAATCATTGGAGGGATTAATGGCCCCTTACATAACGCAGTCGTTGCAGTTTTAACTCCCCTTAACAAAAAAAATGGCGGGATTGTTTTAACTCAAGTCAGTATAAAACTTTCAATATTATTAGTTGGTTTAGCTCTATTGATATACTTTAATTCTAGTTTATTAATTGAATTATTAGCCCCCAATTTAAGTTACGAAGCTAAATCAATTGCCACTTACCAATTAAAAATACTTACACCTTGTATCCCTCTGTCCGGATTCATAGGTTTAAGCTTTGGCGCCTTAAATTCCCAAAGAAAGTTCTTTTTATCAAGTATAAGTCCAGCGATAACAAGCCTAACTACTATTTTTTTTATTTTATTAAGCTGGATTATCAACCAAGAAAATGCATATTCTCATTTCTTTACTTATACGGGATTACTAGCTTTTGCAACTTTGACAGGAACTTTAATTCAGTTTCTCGTTCAAATTTCGGAAATAAATAAAATCGGTCTCTTGAGATTAAAGTCAAACTTCCAATTATTTAATGATGAAGAGAGGAGGATTTTCAAACTAATTATTCCAGCATCTATCTCATCAGGTCTTAGTCAAATTAATGTTTTTATCGATATGTTTTTCGCTTCAAGTTTTCAAGGAGCGGCATCGGGACTAGCTTACGGAAACTTTCTGATACAAGCCCCATTAGGCATATTATCTAACTCTTTGATTTTGCCATTACTTCCAAAATTCTCTAAATTGAGAAGTGATAAAGACTATACAGGCCTCCAAAAAAAATTGATCTCTGGAATAGAGTACTGTTTCTTGACAACTATTTTTTTAGCCGCATTTTTTATAACATTTAATAATCAATTAGTACAGTTAGTTTTTCAGAGAGGATCTTTTGATTATTCAGCTGCTTTAAAAGTAAAGAATATATTAATTGCTTATGGAGTTGGCATACCTTTTTATCTTTATAGAGATTTATTAGTAAGAACTTACTATTCAATAGAAAAAACAAACTTCCCTTTCAAGTCATCATTTGCAGGGATAATATTAAATATTGTTTTTGATTGGTTATTAATTGGTGCCCCAATTAATAATTTTAGGAATCTTTCTCCATATAATTTTGGAGTAGTAGGAATAATTTTATCTTCAGTAATAGTCAACTTTATAGTTTGTGTTTTGCTTTCTTTTAATCTGAGAAATGAAAATATCCACTTGCCTAACTTGGATTTGTTTAGGAAAATTATCCTCATGTCATTAGCAGCATTTATAGATAGCACCGTTTGTTTTACTATTCTTAAAACTACAAATAACTTCAATTCAAATCTCGCAGAATTTTTATTATTGATATTTGGGTCTCTAACTTTTTTTGTAATCTATTTTCTCCTTACAAAATGCCTGAAAGTAAATAAATTTAAAGTTTATAAAAAAAAGATTTAGTTTTCAAAAAAACTTTCCAAAATCTTCTCTAATTCTAGAATTTGTGAGTTAGTTATTAAATTGATCAGTGGAATACTGTTAACACCATCCCCTACTTTTACATTTATTGCTTTCAAACTTATTTTCGCAGCCTCAAATGGGCCTTGATTTTTATTGCTGATACATTCAATAGCAAGATTTCTAGCTAGGCCAGCATCTCCAAGATATAAATTCCACTTTTCTATTTTTATGAAAACCTTTTCTGAAATAATGTTTTCTAGATCACTTATTCGTACCTGAGAGTCCATAAATTAAAAATTAATTAAGTTGATTGTTTTGATGTATCTTTAGGTTTTTTCATAATTACAAATAGTAAATGGGAGGCTAAAAGAATTGACCAGAAAATTGCAAATCTATTAAAAAAAACGATTTCATATTTAATTTCTTTTAAAAGCCAAGTGCCACTTACTATTGCAGTAAATATCATGCAGTGAATTATAAAATTTACTATTCGAGAAAAATGTTTATAGATGGGATCCTCTGAATCACCATTTCCGTACCACTTTATAGGCATATTGATAATTAGTTTGTTAATAATAGATATTTTACCTGAAATCTAGTTGACTAAGAGACCCTGAAACAGAGATATTACATAATTATGCGCCTGTAGCTCAGTGGATTAGAGCACCTGACTACGGATCAGGGTGTCGGGAGTTCGAATCTCTCCAGGCGCGTTTAAAATTATGAAATATTCTTTTTATATTTTTCTAAAAAATATCGTCTATATTATGGTTATTACTTATCAAATTCAATGAATATTCTTCAAAATCTTAAAGAAAGTGATCCAGTAATATCAAATTTTATCAACTCTGAAAAAAATAGACAAGAGACTCATCTTGAGTTAATAGCAAGTGAAAATTTTGCATCAATTGCCGTCATGCAGGCTCAAGGATCAGTCCTTACAAATAAATACGCAGAGGGATTACCTCAAAAAAGATATTACGGGGGATGTGAATTTGTTGATGAAATCGAAGAATTAGCTATTCAAAGAGCAAAAAAATTATTTAATGCAAATTGGGCTAATGTGCAACCCCATAGTGGAGCACAGGCAAATGCTGCTGTTTTCCTAAGTTTACTAAAACCTGGCGACACAATCCTTGGGATGGATCTATCTCATGGTGGACACTTAACTCATGGATCTCCAGTAAATATGAGTGGTAAGTGGTTTAATGCAGTTCACTATGGTGTAAATAAAGAAACTAGTGAATTAAATTTTGATGAAATAAGAGAGATAGCACTTGAAACGAAACCAAAATTGATCATATGCGGATATTCAGCTTATCCAAGAACAATCGATTTTGAATCATTTAGAAAAATTGCAGATGAAGTTGGTGCATTCTTAATGGCTGATATTGCACACATCGCAGGTCTTGTAGCAAGTAAACTTCATCCAAATCCAATTCCTTATTGTGATGTAGTAACTACAACTACTCATAAAACATTAAGAGGTCCTAGAGGAGGACTTATCTTGTGTAAAGATGCAGAATTTGGAAAGAAATTTGATAAATCTGTTTTCCCAGGAACTCAGGGGGGGCCCTTAGAACACATAATTGCAGCTAAAGCAGTTGCATTTGGAGAAGCCTTACAGCCAGATTTTGTTAATTATTCCCAACAAGTTATAAAAAATGCCAAAGTTCTAGCTTCAACTTTAATAAATAGAGGTATTGATATCGTTAGTGGAGGCACTGATAATCATATTGTTTTACTCGATTTAAGAAGTATCAATATGACTGGTAAAATTGCTGACTTGCTCGTAAGTGAAGTGAATATCACTGCAAATAAAAATACTGTTCCATTTGACCCCGAATCACCTTTTGTAACCAGCGGGCTAAGGTTGGGTACTGCTGCTTTAACTACTAGAGGCTTTAATGAGAATGCTTTTGCTGAAGTTGGTGAAATTATTGCTGATAGATTACTTAACCCAAACGATTCACTGATTGAGAGTCAATGTAAAGAAAGAGTATTAACCTTATGTAATCGTTTTCCTCTTTATGAAGGCAAACTCGAAGCATCAATTAAATGAGTCCTAATTCCAAGGGAGTTGAAATTCTTTCTATTGGAACAGAGCTGCTTTTAGGAAATATCATAAACACAAACGCTCAATGGATTTCTGAACAATTGTCGATATTAGGCTTAAATCATTTTAGGCAATCAACTGTAGGTGATAATTTTGATCGAATTAAAAAAATAATTCAAGAAATATCGAACAGAAGTAATCTTCTAATTACAACTGGTGGATTGGGACCTACCCCAGATGACATAACTACTGAAGCAATAGCCAATTCTTTTAATGTATCTCTTTTTGAAAGACCGCACTTATGGGATGAAATTAAACAGAAACTTCCAAACTCAAAGCTCAAAGACGATTCCTCTAGCTTAAGGAAACAATGTTTCTTCCCAAAAAATGCTCAAATAATTAATAACCCTAGGGGCACCGCTCCTGGAATGATATGGGAGCCAATAAAAGGATTTACTATTCTTACTTTCCCCGGAGTACCTAGTGAAATGAAAACTATGTGGGAAGAGACTGCGTATGATTTAATTAAAGCCAAATTCTCAGATAGTTATTCCTTTTTCTCAAATACTCTTAAATTTGCAGGAATTGGAGAATCTAGCGTTGCAGAAAAAATTAATGATCTATTAAATCTTAAAAATCCAACGGTTGCTCCATATGCAAACTTAGGAGAGGTTAAAATCAGAATCACTGCGCGAGCAAAGAATGACCTAGAAGCAAAAAATATAATTAAGCCAGTAAAAGAAAAATTAAAAAAAGATTTTTCAAAGTTTATTTTTGGAGAGGATAATGATACTTTGCCAAGCGTTTTAATAAAAGAGTTAACTAAGAGGAACCAAACTATTGTTTTTGCTGAATCCTGTACAGGAGGACTTCTTTCTTCATCAATAACATCAATATCAGGTTCATCTCAAGTTTTTCAAGGTAGTATTGTTTCCTATAGCAATGAGCTAAAAAATTCATTATTAAATATTTCTGAAGAAAAGCTTACAAAATATGGAGCTGTTTCTGAAGAAGTTTGTGAGGCCATGGCAATTAATGTAAAAGAGAAATTAGGAGCAGATTGGGCAATAGCAATTAGTGGAATAGCTGGTCCTAAAGGAGGCAGTCCAGATAAACCAGTTGGACTTGTCTATATCTCAATTACAGGACCGAATAATTATATAACTAACATAAAAAAAATATTTAACTCAACCCGAAATAGAATTGAAATACAAACACTAAGTGTAAATGTCTGTTTGAACAGCCTCAGATTAATCCTATTATCAAATAGTAAGTAATTATTTTTACAAATTGAGTCAAGATACCTTATTTGATAAAGTTTGGGATTTACATAAAGTTTCAAATCTTCGAGGTGGATCTGATCAAATTTTTATTGGTCTTCACCTTATCCATGAAGTCACAAGTCCTCAAGCATTTGGCGCTTTAAAAGACAAAAACTTAAAAGTAAAATTTCCTGATAGAACCGTAGCTACTGTTGATCATATTGTGCCAACAGACAATCAAAGTAGGCCTTTCAAAGATAATCTTGCGGAACAAATGATTGAAACACTTGAGAATAATTGCTTAGAACATAAAATAAAATTTTTTAATATTGGTAGTGGTAATCAAGGAATAGTTCATGTAGTTGCTCCAGAATTAGGGCTAACTCAGCCAGGAATGACAATAGCTTGCGGAGATTCACATACTTCAACTCATGGAGCCTTTGGGTCAATTGCTTTTGGGATAGGCACAAGCCAAGTAAGAGATGTTCTTGCTACCCAAACCATAGCCATGAACAAATTAAAGGTAAGGCAAATTTGGTGTGAAAATCAATTATCTAATGGGGTTTTTGCTAAGGATTTAGTACTTCACATTATTAATAAACTCGGTGTAAAGGCTGGGGTGGGTTTTGCATATGAGTTTGCAGGGCCTGCGATTAATGCATTATCAATGGAAGAGAGAATGACTATTTGTAATATGTCTATTGAAGGAGGAGCAAGATGCGGCTATATAAACCCTGATGAAAAGACTTTTAGTTATATTAAAAACAAATTATACGCACCAAAAAACGAGCATTGGGACAATGCACTCACATGGTGGGAATCATTAAAAAGTGACGAAAATTCAATTTATGATGATGTAATTAAAATTGATGCATCAAAAATAGAACCAACCGTTACCTGGGGTATTACTCCCGGCCAAAGTGTAGGCATTAATCAACAAATACCTCTTTTAGATGAATTGTCCCCGAATGACAAATTAGTTGCTGAAGAGGCTTTTGAATATATGAGTTTCAAGCCAGGACAATCAATAAAAGATATTCCTGTAGAAGTTTGTTTCATAGGCAGTTGTACAAATGGGCGAATCAGTGACTTGAGAATTGCAGCTAAAGTATTAAAAGACAAAAAAGTATCTAAGAATGTAAAAGCATTTGTAGTGCCCGGCTCAGAAAAAGTAGCCAATAAAGCAAAACAAGAGGGTCTTGACCAGATATTTAAGGATTCTGGATTTCAATGGAGAGAGCCAGGCTGCTCAATGTGTTTAGCAATGAATTCCGATAAGCTAATAGGTAATCAAGTTAGTGCTAGTTCTAGTAATAGAAATTTTAAGGGCAGACAAGGATCTCCTAAAGGGAGAACACTACTTATGAGTCCAGCAATGGTTGCTGCTGCTGCAATTAATGGCAAAGTCAGTGACGTTCGAGAATTTATCAACTAATGAAATCCGAGTTTACTCCACCAATTGGAAAAATTACAAAAATATACGGGCAATGTATCTCCTTGATTGGTAACGACATTGATACAGATCGAATAATTCCAGCACGTTTCTTGAAGTGTATTAACTTTGATTCATTGGGTGAATCTGTTTTTGCTGATGATAGAAAAAATTTTAAGGGAAGACATCCTTTTGACCTAGAGGAAAACAAAAATGCCTCAATACTAGTTGTTAATAGCAATTTCGGATGTGGTTCCAGTAGAGAGCATGCTCCCCAAGCACTAATGAGATGGGGTATAAAAGCGATTATAGGCGAGAGTTTCGCTGATATTTTTTATAGTAATTGTATAGCAATTGGAATTCCATGTTTTACGCTTGCGAAAGAACTAATACAAAAACTTCAAAAAAATAAAGATGATAAATTTTTATTTTTAGAAATTGATCTGAAAAAACCCTTAGCAAAATCAAAAGATTTAAATTTCAATCTTGAGATTAAGGAAAGCTCAAGAAAAATGTTTATGTCAGGGGAATGGGATGCTACTTCAACACTACTTGAGAATGAAAATTTAATAGAAAATAAATTTACAAAATTACCCTATATAAAATTTAATAGCTCAGCATATTCTAATGGCTGAATGAGATTAATAAAAATAAAAGAAATAATATTGCCTTTTGGGATTTACCTGAAATCAATTTAAGAATTTAACTAAAATATCAATCTTGAGGACTTTCTAGATCTTTTCTATTGGGGGTTCTTGTAGGGTCACTTGCTAAAAATCCGAAAAGAAATATTCCAACAAAGAAAAAGACGATAGTGTAAACAGAAATTTTTAAAGCGAGCATGGAATTACTAGTGCTGACAGATTTATATCCTATTAAATTTATAATTAAACTATGATTAATTGTTTACTTTTTGTATTTTTGGTAAATTTTGAAATACTTTAAGAGAAATTAATCGTCATGATCATCCCAAGGATCAGTAAGCTTTGCTGCTTTAGGTCCAAAAGCAGTCCAAAGACCAAAACCAGTCAAAGCTAATAGTAAAGCCAGAATTGTTACCGCTATAGAAACTGCAGGATCTGGAGCTGATGATAAAGTTTGCATCAATTTTGCTAAGTTTGTAAACAATTTATGTATTAGTTCTTATACAATAGCGAAATAGTATTCGATTTTGTGAATTTAACATGGGTCAAAAAACAGCATTAGGAAGTCTTTTAAAAGCAATTGGCAATTCAGGTCAAGGGAAAGTTGTACCTGGCTGGGGAGCAGTTCCTATAATGACAGTAATTGGTCTACTACTTTTGGTTTTCTTAGTTATTCTTCTACAAATTTATAACCAATCCCTACTACTACAAGGTTTCTCAGTAGATTGGAACGGAAACTAAATTTCTGAAATTTTCTCAAAAAGTTATTTGGTTAATATGAAAATTGCCAAATAACTTTTTTTAATATTTTTGTTTTTATTAATTAGTTATATTTTGTATATATTCATAATTCTCAAACAAAAAGAGATTTAGAAATTAACAATGAAAGAAATATTTTTAATTGGATTAGGAAATCCTGGTAAAAAATACTCAAAAACTAGACATAATATAGGTTTTTTACTACTTGAACATCTCTCGAAAAAATATAATTCAAATTTTCTATTAAAAGATAAGCTTAAAAGTTCCTGCTCTGAATTTCAAATCGATGATTCTACTTTCAGATTATTTTTACCAAATACGTTTATGAATAACAGTGGTGATGCTGTCCGAGCAATAGTTGATTGGTACAAAATCAATTTAGATCAGATTTTCATAATAGTCGATGATAAAGATCTACCCCTTGGAAAAATAAGATTTAGAAGAAAAGGAAGCTCAGGGGGACATAACGGACTGAAAAGCATCATTGAAAAATTGCAGACACAAAACTTTAAAAGGATAAGAATTGGTATTGGGTCGCCTCCTGTATCAAAAGGAAAAAATCATTTCAATACGATTTCACATGTATTAGGAAATATTTCAATAGAAGAAAAATCAATATTAGATAAAGTGTATAAGAGAGTAATAGAATCCCTCGAACAAATAAATTCTAAAAAAGAAGAATATATTATTAATGATTTAAATTCTTTTGATAAAGACCAACCTTAAGAAATGGGTTCAAAACCTGAAACAATTGCTTATCTTAGCGTTAAGGAATATTGCTTCTCAAAAAAGCAAATTCAGGGAGTAGTGGAAGCTAGTCAATTTAAATGGACTTTTATATACTTCTTTAATAAAGGTTTATTAACTGTAAATCCACCTTTGGGAAGAGCATTAATTGAGAATGCCTTATTGAGATTTTTATTGAAAAAAGATTATGAACTAGAAGCAGGGAATCAATATAAGTTCACTATTTCAGCCAAGTTTTAAAATCAACATTTTGATTCAAAGTAAACTTCGTTTTGCAATAATCTTCTAAAATTATCAAAGCTGATATTGCATCAAGGTTTTTATTAAGAATAAAAACCTCTCTGGGCATTAAAAACTTCAGACCACTAATTGGAAAAAGTTCAAAATATCTTGCTTTAGCTCTAAAAGTTGTATTTTTTTCCTCAAAAGTTATTATTTCTTTTTTAAAAAAATTTAGTTTTTCTTTTATTTCTCTACTGGTGGTACCATTGCCAATAATAATTTGTGATATTTTCTCGGTGGTAATTAGTTTTCTGACAAAATTCTCAAGCAATTCACTTTTAACAACGATAGCCTCATAAACTTTTTTTTCAGTTATTTCAGCTAAAACTAAGCCGCATTTACTTTTTCCGGGATCAATAGTTATTACTCTAGACATTCAAGAGGCAATTTTTGAAATATTTATTTCAACTACTATGGGCTCTACAGTTTTACTATCTCTCAAAGATACTACTTCTAATTTAAATTTGATATTTTGATTTTCTTGAAGAAAATCTCTAATTTTTTTTACAAAATTTCCATTTGTTTTAATTTCACTAACTTGTGATCCTTTTGACTTAATTTCGTCCCTTGTTTCTCTAAGCAATGATTTAATTTTTAAATTGATTGATTGAAGATCTAGATCACTTTCCCCCAGAATTGAACTTGTAATAACATCCCCTTTTTTGACTATAAATTTATTCTCTAATAAATCAGGAGATACAAAAACAAAATTATCACCTTTTAAAACATTTGTTGCTGATTTGATTAGTAAAATCCAGTCACCACCATTAGCTGCTATTGTCTGAATTTTTGTGATATCACTAGGTCTCCACAAAAGAATATTTTTTGCTTCTTTATTATTTGGAATAACAATTTTCCTTACAAATTTATCAGCTTCATTGTAGATTTTTGCAAAATCTAGTTTTACATTTGAGCTAGATTTAATTTCAGCTATAAATAAAGTCTGTCCTCTTTTAATAACAATATTTCCTCTCCTAAATTCTTTAATATTATTTTTTAATTGATTTAACTCCTTTTCTTTTTGAATAATTTTACCTTCAAGTTCCTTTTGTTCTTGCTGTAAAGGGATTAAAGCTTTTTTACTTTCATCTAAAGTTTTTTGCAAAAAAGGAATATCAACAAAAAGCCTTTGTCTGAATTCTTCACTTACTAAAATCAATAATCCTATTGATATTGAACTAATAAACCCACCAGTAATAATAGTTATTATAGTTGCTGTTTTTTTAGGTCTTAATTTTAAGATACTAAATCTTGCTTTGCCAATCTTTGTCCCAAGAATATCCCCGAATGGTGCAATTAATCCTCCCAGTAATATTAAAAAAACAATTAAAATCCAAGCCACACTTTTGCTTATCCTCAGTACATCATAATTTACGATGAATCAATTAAATCTTTTTGCAAGAGCAATTGGATCGAAGACTGTAATCTTTTTTCTTTCAATATTAAGAAGCCCTGAATCCTTTAAATCTCCCAATAATCTTGTAATGGTTACTCTTGTAGAACCAATTGCTTCAGCAATTGCCTGATGCGAAAGCCTTAAATCTATCGTAATACCTTTTTCACCTGCAACTCCAAAGTCTCTACAAAGAACCATTAAAAAACTTACTAAACGAGAAGACATATCTCTATGTGTAAGAGTTTCTATCATTGTTTCAGTTTGCAGGATCCTACTTGAAAGCCCCTGTAAAAGTAATAGTCCTACTGATGCATCTTCCTCAATAGCTCTTAAAACAGAATTTGCAGGTGCTGTTATCATCTCAACTCTTGTGAATGCAATGGCATGGTAAAAACGATCGGATCTATGGCCTGTTAGAAGAGATAAAACACCAAAGAGACTATTCTCTCTTAAAAGAGCAACAGTTATTTCTTCACCTGACTCATAAACTCTTGAAAGTCTTACTGCTCCTCTTCTTATAAGATACACCCTTTCAGCAGGGTCTCCAGGGAAGAATATTGTTTTAGACCTCTCAACCATTTCTGTGCTTGCACCATCTAGACCTTTAATAACTTCCATTAAAGTTCTATTGATTGGAAAACGTTCTCCAATAGAGTTAATTTTACTTTGTCCGGATTGTTGCGAACTAAAGCTGTTGAATCCTCGAGAAGCAGGTATCATAAATATCTTGACTATTAAAAAATTTAAGGAGACGCCCTGAAATATCTTGTATCAACTGTAACAATTTTCAATTCTTATCAGTTTATCGTCAAGCTTTTTTCAGTCAGTTTCAAATTGCTTAATCCTTTTTTAAGTAAAATTACACTATATGCAGCGTCATTAATTTCTAATTATACTGCATGTAGAAAGAATCTAAATAATGGTAATTAGCTCATCTCATATTTATTCCAAAGGTAATCTTGATGTTGTAAAAAAAAATAATGCTAACAAAATTAACGTAAAAAAATTTTCGCAAAACGGGCAAATTCAAATCTATCAATCTCCATATAGAGGCAGCTACACAGCTATTATTAGAGACTCTCTAAGAAATGCTGCTCTTGGCAGGAAAGTGCTACTAATACAATTTATGAAAGGAGGGGTTAAGCAAGGAGTTGATAATCCAGTAAAGCTATGCGGTAATTTAACCTGGGTGAGATCATCACATTCCTTTGATCAATATAATTCTGAGGCAATTGAAAATAATAAAAATTTAAAAGAATCTATTCATGAATCTACTATTGAATTATGGAATTTTTGTAAAAAAGAACTGCAGTCCGGAGAGAATGACCAAATAATACTTGATGAAATTTCTTTAGCTGTTGACATGAAAATTATCGATAAAGATGATTTGATTTCAACACTTGAAAACCGATTTATATCAGGAGATGTAATCCTTACTGGTACAGATATACCTAAAGATTTATTATTGATGGCTAACCAAATTACCGAACTTCGCTCATAAAACAATGCTAAAAAATGATCTCTGGATAAATCAAAAAGCTTCGGAAGGTATGATAAAACCCTTTCAATCAAATCTGGTGAGACATCTTGAGCCTGACATTAAACAAAAGCCAGTTTTGAGTTACGGATGTTCCTCTTATGGCTATGATTTAAGACTTTCATCAAAAGAATTCCTAATTTTCAGACATATCCCGGGGACTGTGATGAACCCCAAAAAGTTTAATCCTAATAATCTAGAGAAAACTGTTCTTCACCATGATAATGATGGTGACTTTTTTATTCTTCCTGCTCACTCATATGGTTTAGGAGTTGCTTTAGAAAAGATGAAAGTTCCAGAAAATATAACTGTAATCTGCATTGGCAAAAGTACTTACGCACGACTTGGAATTATTGTTAATACAACGCCTGCAGAGGCAGGGTGGGAAGGTCATCTAACTTTAGAGTTTAGTAATAGTTCAGGTGCAGATTGCAGAATATATGCTGAAGAGGGTATTTGCCAACTACTCTTTTTTGAAGGTGATCCATGCTCCACAACTTATGAAGATAGAAGAGGTAAATATCAAAACCAACCAGAAAAAGTTACTCTTGCAAAGATCTAAAATGAGTAAAGTTGAACTAATTTCGCTAACTCCTGATGCAGAAAAAACAATGGCTTACATTGCAAGAGTTAGTAATCCAAAAAATCAGGAAAATGAAGACTATTCGAAATTATTGAGTTATTGCATTAAAAATGAACATTGGAGTGTTTTTGAACAGTCATTTATGACCTTGCAAATAGAAACTAACCGAGGAATCGCTGCCCAAATTTTAAGACATAGATCATTTACTTTCCAGGAATTTTCACAGAGATATGCAGATAGTTCTCAATTGGGTAATATCCCCTTACCAGAATTAAGGCGTCAAGATTTTAAAAATAGGCAAAATTCAATTCCTGATCTCCCTGATGAGTTAAAAAAAAGATTCAATGAAAAAATTTGTTTACATTTTCAGGCTGCTACAGAATTATATGAAGATTTACTTGCTGAAGGCGTAGCCAAAGAATGTGCGAGATTTGTTTTACCATTAGCAACTCCAACAAGAATTTATATGTCTGGATCATGCAGATCGTGGATCCATTACATTCATTTAAGATCAGCTCATGGTACCCAGCAAGAACACAAATCTATCGCCCAAAATTGTAAGTCTATTTTTAAAGAAAGTTTTCCGATTGTTTCAAAATCTTTAGAGTGGTAAAAATTATCCATGACTACGAGGACTAATTTCATTATTTTTATTTTCCTGAATAGTTGAAAATTCAGCATTAATGATTTCCTCATAAGATTTTTCTTCTTTTTCTAAATTATTAATAGATTCTCTTATTTTTATTTCATCTTGTTTACCAATATAAGTGGATATTAGATTACCCTTTTTATCAAAAAGATTAACTTGAGGAATACCATTGACGGCAAACTTCTGGATATAATTACCCCATTTTTGATTATCAACATTTAAAAAAACAAAATTAATATCTTTTTCGTACTCATCTTTAAAAGCAGAAACTTGCGGAGCCATTTCTTTGCAAACTTCACACCACTCAGCATAAAATTCGAGAAATGTAGGCTTATTATTAGTAAAAGCTATTTCAGGGTCAACAGATAATTCTCCAAAACTCTTTAGAAGATAAGTCGATTTAAAAAATAAGTTCTTTAACGATAGCAGTGAAATGATAACAATAGATATAATTAAAATAAGTATTGTTTTTAAATTTGTCTTTAAAATTTGCTCTCGACTCTCAAATTGCACTATTAAATTAGTAATAACTTAAAACATCTTAAATAAGTTAAACAAATAAAGAGAATTGAAATCTATAAGCTTTTAATCAACTGATAAAATAATAACTAAATAATTATCAAAAAATTCTTTGATTCCTAGAACTATTTATGCAATCAATCTTTGGAACTGATGGAATAAGAGGAAGATTTAATGAAGAGATAACCTATTCACTAGCCTACAAAGTAGGGTATGCTTTAGGTTCGAGCTTAGAGAATAAAAGTCCAATAATAATTGGAAGAGACACAAGAATTAGTGGAGATATTCTACTTAAGGCAATAACACAAGGTATAAACGAAAGTGGCAAAAAATTTATAAATCTTGGAATCTGCCCTACCCCGGCAATTCCTCTTTTAATCAAACAAGAGAACTTTAGTAGTGGGATCATGATATCTGCAAGTCATAATCCACCAGAATATAATGGCATAAAAATTTTTGATCACAATGGTCAAAAAATCACCAAATATTTTGAAAATAAAATTCAAAAATTAATTGAAGATTCAAATCACAATATCTCAATTCCTAGAAAAGTAATCCCATTAAAAACAAATAAAGATCTTTTTGATATTTATATTAAAAGCCTAATCCAAACAATTGGCGGAGAAGATCTAAGCGGGTTGAAAATAATATTAGACACATGCAATGGATCAGCGACAACCTGCGCAGAAAAGATTTTTCAGACTCTTGGTGCTGATGTAAGAGTTATCAATAACTCTAAAAATGGGTTGAAAATTAATATGAATTGTGGTTCAACTAACCTCGAACCATTAAAAAAAGCATTAAGTGAGATTCCTGCAGATATGGGTTTTAGCTTCGATGGAGATGCCGATAGAGTAATTGGAATAGATTCAAAAGGCAATGTTTTAGATGGAGATCATATTCTTTTTCTTTGGGGTAGAGAACTTATGGAAAAAAAAATTCTTAGGAATAATTTACTAATTTCAACGAAAATGGCAAACTTAGGTTTTGAAAAGGCCTGGAAGAAAATTGGAGGAATTTTATATAGAACTGATGTAGGAGATAAATATGTGCATGACGCAATTAAGGAAAAAGGGGCAGTCTTAGGAGGTGAGCAGTCAGGTCATATACTTTCAAAAATTAATAACTTTTCTGGAGATGGGATATTGACTGCACTTCAAATTTCTAAATTTTGTAAAAAGAAAAATATTAATCTAAATGATTGGCTTAAAAGTAGTTTCGAACCTCTTCCTCAAAAACTAACCAATATCAAATTAGATTTTAATATTAAAAAATTAAATCCAAAAACCAAAATCTTCATCGATCAAACTATAGAAAATTTTCAGGCATTATATTCGGATAATTGTAGAGTTTTTATAAGGCCTAGTGGGACAGAACCTTTAATTAGAGTTCTAGTTGAAGCCAAAAATCATGAGGAAGTTAATTCCTTATCTAGCGAAATAACAAACAAACTCTTTTTAGAAATTAATAAAATAATTAAATAACAATTAATCAATTTCTTATATAAATCCTTTCAAAAATTTCAAGTTGGTTTACAATTACATACTTTTCACGATTAGTTTTAACTTTATTTGGATTAAAACTTTCGGAATAATTAAAATCTTTTTTATCTATTTTTTTAAAATAAAAATTACTTGATATAGTGCTATCCATGTAATCGAATAGATCCTTTACATCTGTTTTTATAAAAATTAGAGTCCCTTTTTGTAATGAATTTGAGAGAATATTAATTAATTCTGGCTGAATTACACGCCTTTTCAAATGTCTCTTTTTAAACCATGGATCTGGAAAATTAAAAGAAATGCTTTTTAGATTTTTGATAATAAATTTACTTTGGACATCATTCAAAATATTATTAGCATTCCCAAATAAAAAATATAGATTTTTGATTTCTTTTTCAATCACTTTTAATTTAGCATTTTTGACTAATTTCTCACGAATTTCAATTCCCAAATAATTCCAACTGGTATTAACTAAAGCTAAATCGAATAGAAATTCACCAGCAGCACAACCTATATCCAAATGAAGATTTAATTTAGAATTTCCAAACATGTCACTCAAAGAAGGAATTCTCTCAATCTGATTAAAATGACTACTAAGCGGATTAACATGCTGTCTCATACAATTATTAATATATTTTTAGGCAATAATATAAGGATGCATAATATTCATAACTATGACAATAGTAAGTTCAAAAGTAACAGTTTGATGTTTAATTATTATGTATTTAAAAAGAAAAAGTTTTGAACGTTTTTAATCAACTTTCTATTTGGCTATCCTTTCAACTTTCAATAATTTTCCTTATTGGTATTCCTGTTACTCTATTCTTGTGGTCAATTAAGAAAAGAAATAAAGCAGTTAATAAACTTCTTTCAATTTATTGGAAAATTTCCCTTTTATTTTTTATAAGCCTTCTTCTTTTAATAGGTAAATATAATTATGCTCTCGTGATAACAAATATTTCAACATTGTTAATTACGGTTTCAGTTTGGTTTTGGAACGATATTAATGATGAGTTAAGAGAATATGATTTTTCTTACTCTCTCACCACAATGACAAAAATTTGGAGATGGACGATAACTTTTATATCTCTCAATTTCTTTATTCAGAGTTTACAAAACTTTAACTGCTTTTCTTTTATTAATTCGGATGCGTGTGCAATATGGCTTAAGCCTTCTTCAAATTTATATCTTATTTTAAAAAATTTATTTAATTTTTTCTTTGGAGCTAACTTTACTCAGCCCATAGCAAAATTCTTAGGATTATTTTCATTATTAATCTATATTTTAGGCCTGATTCAATGGTCAATAATCAAATTACCTAAAAATGGAAGAAACTCTTACTTCTCAGAAAATGGTAAAAATTGATTTAATAAATAGTCTTGAAAAAATCAGTTCCGAGATACCTGATAGGATACTCAAACTAGAGGGTTTCATTCAAAAAGAAACTCAAAAAGAACAATTAGAAATAATTATTTTCAGAGGTTTCAGTAGCTCAACAACTCATCCAATTGAAATAGATTCAGAAAAAAAAGTAATAGCACTTAATTATATAATTAGGAATTTTAAACTTTATAAAGCGCCGTTAACAGATACCGGAGAAAATTTTATAAGAGAAAATGAAAACTCAGTTTTCTTTTTGAATCAAAAAAACTGGATTTAAATAAATTCAAAATTAATAATATTTGAACATCTTTTGCATAATTTTGTATTTTGTATTCCAATAAAAGTTTCTTTTTGATAATGCCAACATCTATCACATTTTTGACCTTGAGCTTTTGATATTTGTATTTTTCCAAGTGCATTATTATCAATAATTAGAGAATTTTCCACTAAATCAGAAACGACTTGGAAGTTTGATACTATAAGCCAATCCCTGAATAAATCTACATCTTGATTGCCAAATTCTTTTAGCCAAGTAAGTGAATCTTTTAAAACTTTATCTTCAGGTAAATAATTAACTTCAGTTTCCAAAGCTGCTCCAATTATTTGTTTGTTTCTACATCCTTCTATAGCCTTATTAATTTCAACTCTCAAATTTCTTAAATTTGCAATATGTTCATTAAGTATTGGGTTTTTCCATGACTGCGAAAATATTGGCCATCCTCTTTGAAAGACTGATTTTTCTTTAGTTGAATATGGTATATTTTGCCAAATATCTTCAGCCATATGACAAAGCACTGGAGAAATAAGAACGGCTAAATTTTCAACAACTTTTGACATGACGAACTGACATGATCTTCTCCTAAATTGTGATTTAGAACTTACATACAACCTATCCTTCGCAATATCCAAATAAAAATTTGATAGATCTACAACGCAAAAACTTTGCAAGATTTGGAAAAATTTTGAAAATTCATAATTTTCATAAGCATTTGATATTTCATCTGTAACCTCAACTAGTCTGCCTAACATCCATTGATCTAAGAGAGGCAATTGATCAATTTCAAAACTATCAACATTAGGATCATAATCATGAATATTACCTAGAAGATATCTTGCAGTATTACGAACTTTTCTGTAAACGTCTGAAAGTTGCTTGAGTATATTTGAACCAATTGGAACATCAACTGAATAATCTACAGAGCTTACCCATAGCCTTAAAACATCAGCACCATAAGCAGGGTCAGTTTTTTTATTATTACCTCCGTTAATAATTATATTTGGGTCAACAACATTTCCTAAAGATTTACTCATTTTTCTTCCATTTTCGTCAAGTGCAAAACCATGAGTTAAAACTTTCTTATAGGGAGGTTTATTATTGACTGCAACAGATGTTAGCAAAGAAGACTGAAACCATCCTCGATGTTGATCTGAGCCCTCTAAATAAAGATCTGCTGGATACTTTAGTTCACTTCTCATTTCACATACTGCGGCCCAGCTTGATCCTGAATCGAACCAAACATCCATTGTATCTGTTCCTTTTTTCCAAAGATCAGATTCTTTTGCATAATTTTCTGGCAAAAGATTCTTTACATCCCAATCCCACCAAATATCTGCTCCATATTCACTAAAAAGTTCTTGAATATGATTAATTATCTCTTTGTTAAGGAGAATGTCATTACCATTTTTTTTATAAAAAACTGGAATAGGGACTCCCCATGACCTTTGTCTAGAAATACACCAATCTCCTCTACCAACAACCATAGAATAAATTCTTTTCTTTCCAGTCTCTGGCATCCATTCAACATCCTCGATTGCCTTTAATGCAGATGATCTAAAGCCATTTACAGATGCAAACCATTGTTCTGTTGCCCTAAAAATAGTTGGTTTTTTGGTTCTCCAATCATACGGATATCTATGCTTATAATTTTCTTGTAATAGAAGCAAATTATTTTCTTTTAAATGTTCAATAATTAAATCATTTGCATCTTTCAAGACATTTGATCCTTTGAATTGACCAGAATATTCATTTAAGTTACCTTTTTCATCAACGACACATGTTATTGGTAAATCATATTTTTGACCCACATTAAAATCATCTATTCCATGACCAGGCGCAGTATGAACAATTCCAGTCCCTGATTCTGTAGAGATATAATCACCTCCAATTACAATTCTGCAATTTTTATTCTTAGAGGGATGTTGATATTCAATATTTTCCAATTTGGAGCCTTTAACCTCTAAAAGCACCTTGAAATTTTTATTAAATTTCTTACTTATTTCAGAAGATAAATCCTCTGCAAAAAGGTAAATCTTATTCTCTTCATCGATAGCAAAAACGTACTTTATTTTTGGATTTACTGCAACTGCTTCATTTGCAGGTATGGTCCAAGGAGTAGTGGTCCAAATAGTTATGAAAGAATTATTTTGAAAAAAATCTTTTTTGTTATTAAGGTTTTCTTGGTTGAAATTTATTAGAATTTGCTCAGGAATTTTAGTAATTTTTAGTGAAACATAAATACTTTTAGAATAATGTTCATCCGGATATTCTAATTCTGCTTCTGCAAGTGCAGTCCTCGAACTTGGACTCCAATGCACAGGTTTAAGACCTCGATATATATATCCATTTAAAAACATTTTCCCAAATACTCCAATCTGAGCAGATTCATAACTTTTCTTAAGAGTTAAGTAAGGGTTATCCCAATTTCCCCATATGCCCCACCTTTTGAAACCCTCCTTTTGATTATTAATTTGGATATGGGCATAATCTGTTGCTTTTTTTCTTAAATTTAAAGTATCAAGATTCTTTCTTTCATCAGATTTTAAATTCTGAAGAACTTTTAATTCAATAGGTAATCCATGACAGTCCCAACCAGGTACGAAATGAACCCTAAATCCTCTTAAAGTTTTGTACTTATTAATTATGTCTTTTAAAACTTTATTAAGGGCATGACCCATATGAAGAGCTCCATTTGCATAAGGAGGGCCATCATGTAATGTAAATATTTCGCCTGAATTGTTTGAACCTAATAGGAAATCAATATTATTATTAGCCCAAAAATTCTGTATCTCAGGTTCTCTTACAACTGAATTGGCGCGCATTGAAAAGTCAGTTTTTAATAAATTTAAAGTTTCTTTATAAGAAAAGTCTGATTTTTGTTCTTTGCTATTTTGAGATTTCATACGACGATATAAGAAATATTGGTGATCAAAAGAATTATTTAAATAAATCTAATTCATTATATTCTTTCTTAATTGACCTGTAGTTTTTTTGGAAAGTTTCAAATAACCAGTTTATTTATTTCAGACTTTTATATTATCATTTTTATCATTTCTTACCCACTTTTTTTGGGTTGTATTTTTATTATTGCTACCAAAATTAAAAAAATTTGAAGGTTTGGTGAAATCAGAAAATACCAGATTTAGGGATTCTAATATTTTCAAACAGTTATTTTTAAACTCCAAAAAGGTAATTAATTTTTTCTTTTCGTTATCTGTCAATTGGTACCATCTAGATAAAAAAAGCTCTACTAGATACAAAACAATTAGTACTGTTAAAAAAAGGAAAATTACAAAAAATGATTCATCTAGTGTTTTATGTTTAATTATTAATATCAAACCTATTAATAAATTTAAAAAAGCTTTTATTAAGTCTTTTGGTTTACCGAGCTCAAGATAAATTATCGGTACAGTTAGAAAAATGGTCCCAACCAAAATATAAAAAGTTCCCAAATAAAATATCAAACTATTCATTAAGTTCACTTCTTAATTAAATTATAAGAGTTGATATCAATAAACAAACTATCTATCAGAATTTCCTTAAGTGCGGTCGGGGAGACTTGAACTCCCACACCCGAAGATACGAGTACCTAAAACTCGCGCGTCTACCAATTCCGCCACGACCGCTCAAATAAAATAATAATTGAAAGAGGTTTATTTTAAAAATTTTTTTTCTTAAGATGATTAATTTGACACATTAAAATTGAATTAAAAATCTTCTAAAAGAAATTTTTTATGTTTAAGCATGCAATCATCTTAAAATATTAGTTATATTATTTAAAGAATAAAAGAAACGATCTCAAACTTAACCAGTAAAAATACATCGAAAATTACTAATTCTTCAAAAACATTTAATTGGCAAAAAGAGATTAAAAATTACGTAGATCCGCCAAGTTTTTGGAATCCAACATTAGGTTTATTTTTTAGCGGTTATTTTCTTGCGTTTCTTAGCATATGGCAATGGTATAGAGGTGTTTGGCCTTTACCTTTACTCGTAGCCACTGCTTTTTTAGCTTTACATATTGAAGGTACTGTTATTCATGATGCCTGTCATAAAGCTGCTCATCCAGTTCCTTGGATAAATCAAGCAATGGGCCATGGCTCAGCTATTCTATTAGGTTTTAGCTTCCCAGTTTTTACGAGAGTTCATTTACAACATCATATTCACGTAAATCACCCAAAAAATGATCCAGATCATATTGTCAGTACTTTTGGTCCAATTTGGCTAATTGCTCCAAGATTTTTTTATCATGAGGTTTTTTTCTTTCAAAGAAAACTCTGGCGAAGATATGAATTACTACAATGGGGAATTGAAAGATCCATATTCCTGACAATTATCTTGGCAGGTTTAAAATTTGACTTTATGAATTTAATTTATAATTTATGGTTCGGCCCAGCATTAATGGTAGGAGTCACTTTAGGAATATTTTTTGATTATTTACCCCATAGACCATTTCGATCAAGGAATAAATGGATAAATTCTCGAGTTTATCCAAGCAAATTTATGAATTTATTAATAATGGGACAAAATTACCATCTCATTCATCATCTATGGCCTTCGATTCCTTGGTTTGAATACAAAATAGCTTATGAAAAAACTAAGCCTTTATTGGATAAAAAAGGCTCCCCTCAAAGGGTTGGGATATTTGAAAGTAAAGAAGACATTATTAACTTTATTTATGATTTATTAATAGGCGTAAGGAGTCATAGCAAAAAGAGGGGCAAAATAAGAAAAATCATAAATTTATATCCAGGCTTTAAGATAAAAAAATTTTTATTAAAGCTAGTCAACAAAACATTTATTGGAAGCAACTAACTTACTCATTCATTAATAATTTTTGGTACTTTAAAATATTTATCTTCTCTTGATGGACCCAATTCTAAAAGTTCTTCATTGCAATCAGAATTTTTCTTTTCGTCTTTTCTAAATACATTTACAACCTCTATAGCTCTCGTTGTACAGGGGATATCATCTGTATCAATTTTTTCAAGTTGTCTTATATAATCCAATATCTTTTCTAATTGTAATGCATGATTATTGATTTCATTCTCGTTCAGTTCTAATCTCGCTAAATGAGCAACTTTTTTTACTTCCTCTTTAGTTATTTTTGTCATACATTTAATAACTTTCTTATTAAATAATAGTTTATTAAAAACAAATTATTTACATATCCTTTGAATTTAAAATAATTTAAAAAAAATAATCACATCTTTTTGAAAATCAATATCAATTAATAGCCTTAATTATTTTTCTCAGCTAAATATGTTAATAGATAAATATTGAAAAAATAGAAGAAGAATTATTTCCAAAAAATTTTTTTTATCGGCACTCTAAACTTGTTGCTCCTGATTTAATAGGCTGTTACCTCATAAAAAAAAATAATGAGATAAATCAAGTTAAAGGGGTGATTGTTGAAACTGAAGCTTATTCACAGGAAGAAGAGGCCTGTCATGGCTTCCGCAAAATGACTGAATCAAACAAATCATTATTTGGCAAACCTGGCACATTTTATATTTACAAATCTTATGGCATTCATCATTGTTTAAACATAGTTACTGATAAAGAAAATTTTGCGAGTGGTGTTTTGATAAGATCAGTTTTTATCTCTAATAAGAATGAAAGATTAGCTTCTGGACCTGGCCTATTAACAAAAACATTCAGTATAGACACTTCATTTAACTCACTTGAAGTTCTTAATAACAAATCTTTATGGATTTCTCCACGAGACTCCACTTTAGAAGAAAAAGATCTTATTCAAACTACGAGAATTGGCATATCAAAGGCAAAAAATATAAAATGGCGTTGGTATCTCAAAAATAGTAGGAGTGTAAGTAAAAGATTAAAAGGTGACAGAACACCTAAATTTCAATAATCATTTATTTTTTTAAGCGTAATGCAAATTTGGCCTCATAAACATATCCACACACTAGCTAATTTTTCAATTAAAGATTATGAGTCAGTATTTGAATTAGCTAATAGATTTGATGCACTAAAGAATGCAGGAACAAAAAAGATACCGGCCTTACAAGGGACTTTAGTAACGTCTTTATTTTTTGAAGCTAGTACAAGAACAAAAAATAGTTTTGAGCTTGCAGCAAAAAGACTTTCTGCTGACGTCCAAACGTTTGCGCCATCCTCAAGCTCTTTAACAAAAGGCGAAACAATAATTGATACAGCCATAACTTATTCTGCTATGGGGGCAGATACATTAGTTATCAGACATTCATCAAGTTACATAACCTTTGAGATCGCAAAAAAACTTGATGCAATAAATTCAAAGACTTCGGTTCTTAATGCAGGAGATGGATTACATAGTCACCCCAGCCAAGGATTGCTTGACATCTATACATTGATAAAATTCTTTTCCCAAAAAACGCTGAATCCAGAGGTTTTAAATTCAAAAAAAATTTTGATAATTGGCGACGTTAATCATTCAAGGGTTGCCAGGTCAAATCTTTGGGCTTTGAGTGCATTCGGCGCCGATATAATCTTATGTGGTCCTAAGACATTAATACCTGATGAATTTATAAATTTTTTAAAAACCCCCGCCCCAAATCAAACAGAAGATCCTGTTAAATCAAGAGGTTCCATAACAATTTCTAGATCATTGGAAGAATCAATAAAAATTGCAGATGCGATTATTGTTTTAAGACTCCAGAAAGAGAGAATGATGGAAAATTTACTAAGTAGCATTGATTCATATAGTTTGGATTATGGCTTAACCCCAGAGAAATTATCTTTAAATAAAAAAGAAATTCCAATTCTACATCCCGGTCCCATTAACAGAGATATTGAAATTAGCAGCAAAGTGGTAGATCAATATCCTAATTGCTTAATTAATAATCAAGTTGCGAATGGTATCCCTATAAGAATGGCTTTGCTTTATCTATTACAGAAAAACAACAAGTAAATTTATAGCAACTTAAGACTTTCTGTAAAGAAACCATAAAATAATCCTAATCTTAAAGAATCTAATAAAAGTACTAAAAATTTATTTTTCCTTTCAAATCTAAAATTTCTTCTCAAAACTATTAAAAACTCAATAAAAACTACTGATAAAAAAGCAGCTACAGGATCCATAAGTTCCACAACGGCACTTACCATACCAAGAGAACTCCCAAAAAAGTATCCGATTAAAAGTGTAATCAATGAAATTGAATATCTTCGCCATGGATTATTAGCCCAAATACTTATTGTCTGAATGTTTTCCACAATTTTTAGCTGAAATTTTGTCTTTTGAGGTTTAACAACCATTTTGCTTTAAACTAAGCCGCTTCTGAGTTTGATTGAATTTTAGTATTTCCTTCTATTAATTCAAGTAATGCTTCCAACTGAGCCATTAACCCTCTTAATTCGCTTGGCTCAGGGAAAAGGTCATCTTCTTTTATTCCTAACTGCATTTCCAGTTACCCATTTTGCTAATGTTGTCGCTGTTAAAGGGGCGATGATTAAAATATCAGCCCAATTACTTAGTTCTATGTGAAGAGGTGTTGACTGACCTTCAGACCATTGATCATTTTCTAAAATGCACGAGTTTCTACTTAAAATAGAAAGAGATAGCGGCTTTATTAATTTTTCTGCATTTTTTGATAAAACGCATCTTATTTCATAATTTTCTTTCGCTAATTGGCTAACTAATAATGGAATTCTTACAGCTGCAATACTTCCAGTTATTAATAAAAGAACCTTTATTTTTGAGTCCTTACTTTTAGTTTTCATCGAAAGGTTCTTG
>QCDO01000001.1 GCA_003278735.1 Prochlorococcus sp. AG-355-J09 | reverse complement strand
CCCAATTACCTGAATAATTATGAGGATTGACATAACTATTGGAATTATTTTTTAAATGAAGTGGAACTTCAAAAGCATTGATAGATTTTATTGTTTCAATTGCTTTAAAAATACTTTTCGTACTATTACTTTTTGGAGAAATAGCTAAATATAAAGAAGCCTGCGTTAAAAAATATAATCCTTCTGGGAAACCAACTCTATCAAAAGCATCACAACAGGATTGTACAATTACTATGGCATTAGGATCTGCTATTCCAATATCTTCACTGGCAGATATAAGTAATCTTCTAAAAATAAAATTAGGATCTTCGCCAGCCTCCAGCATATTAGCAAGCCAAAATAAAGTTGCATCTGGATCAGAACCTCTTATGGACTTAATAAAGGCACTTATTACATCATAATGATTTTGACCGTTTTTATCGTAAACAATATTTTTCTTTTGAATTGCATCCTCTGCTATTGAGAGATTAATGTTGATTTCTTTGGCATCATTTTCCGCAGTTGTTTCTATGGCCATCTCTAGCGCATTGATTAATGTCCTTGCATCTCCGCCAGAAAATTTAATTAAATGACTCATAGCATCTTGAGTTAAATAAACCTTTTTTGAATCTTTTTGTTTTGAATAGTGAGTAATGACTTTTTGTATTATTTTCTGCAAATCATTTTTTGCCAAAGGGAGTAATGTAAAAATACGAGACCTGCTAACAAGCGCTTTATTAACAGAAAAGAAAGGGTTTTCAGTTGTAGCACCAATAAAAGTTATAGTTCCATTTTCTATTGAAGGTAATAAAGCATCTTGCTGAACTGATGTAAATCTATGAACCTCATCGATAAATAAAATTGTTTTTCTTTTTGAATTTATTAATCTATCTTTTGCATTAGCGATTTCATTCCTTAATTCTTTAACACTTGATAACACTGCATTTAACTTAATTAATTTTGACCGTGTATTAAAAGAAATAATTTCAATTAGAGTAGTCTTTCCAACGCCCGGAGGGCCAGAAAAAATATAATTACTAATCTTATCGTTTAATATTGCACTTCTTAGAAGCGAATTCTCATTCAGGATTGGTTGTTGACCAAAAAAATCTTCCAAATTCTTTGGTCTTAATTTATCTGCCAAAGGTGCATTATTTTCTATTTGAGAATAATCAGTAAATAAATTTTCTGAATGCATATAAATAAAATCAAAAAATCATTACTTTCAATTCTATGTAATTACTGTAGGAGTTTCCATTTGAGTAAGTTTTGAAATATTCAATAAAGCATCTAAATCATCTATTAGAGGTTTCAGAGCGATCTGAGGATTTAACGAAAGATTCTGTTGAGGATCGAAAAATTTCTCAAAGTAAAGTCTTAATGTTGCACCCTTAGTTCCAGTTCCAGAAAGGCGCACAATTACTCGAGAATTATCATCAAGGACCAATCTTAAACCTTGATTTTCACTTATGGAATTATCAACTGGATCTAAATATGAAAAGTTATCTGCAACTTTAACTAAATGACCAGCAAAGCTATTTCCTTTTAAATTTTCGAGCATGGAAGTTAAATTAGCAAAGATTTGATTAGCAATATTTGAGGGAATTGCCTCATAATCATGTCTTGAATAATAATTCCTACCAAATTGTTTCCAATGATTCTGCATCAAATCACTTACCGAACATTTTTTCTCAGCTAAAACTTGTAACCAATACAAAACTGCCCATAGTCCATCTTTCTCTCTCACATGATTACTACCTGTTCCAAAACTTTCTTCTCCACATAAAGTAATTAAATTAGAATCTAAGAGATTTCCAAAAAACTTCCAGCCAGTAGGTGTCTCGAAACAAGGTATATTTAGTGCTCGAGCGACATTATCAACCGCTGAGCTGGTTGGCATGGATCGTGCCACACCAGTAATACCATCTTTATAACCAGGGACACATTTTGTGTTAGCAGTGATAACTGCAAGGCTATCACTAGGATTTACAAAACATCCACTTCCTAGAATCATATTCCTATCTCCATCTCCATCACATGCAGCACCAAAACTATAAGATTTTTTATTTAGTAACAAATCAGCCAGGTGGAATGCGTAAGTAAGATTAGGATCAGGATGTAAACCTCCAAAATCTTCTAACGGGTTACCATTCATGACACAATCAGGTGCAAGACCCATTTTTTCAACAAAAATATTTTTTGCATATGGGCCTGTAACTGCATTCATCGCATCAAATATTAACGAGAAGTCTTTTTTTAAAAAATCACTAATTTGATCAAAATCAAAAATTTTCTCCATCAAATTAGAGTAATCTCTTAATCCATCAATAATTTCTAAGTTAGTTTCGTCGTAAGAATAAGTTCCATATTCACTAAAATCAGGTAATTGAATTTTACAAATTTTATAACTAGTTAGTAATTGTGAAGCCTTAAAAATCTTATTAGTAATTATCTCAGGAGCTGGACCACCATTAGAGATATTCAATTTCACTCCAAAGTCGCCATCAATCCCACCAGGATTATGACTTGCAGAAAGAATAATTCCACCAATAGCGTTTTCTTTTCTAATTAAATGTGATGTCGCAGGAGTAGATAATAAACCATATTTTGGAACAATAACCTTTTGAACTTTATGAGCAATGCATATTTGGACGATTTTTTCTATTGCTTCAATATTGCCATATCTGCCATCACCACCAACTACTAATGTTGAACCTTTTAAAGGTTCTAATGATTGTAAGATTGCTTCAATAAAAACTTCTAGGTAATGTTCTTCCTGAAACTTTAAAGTACTTTTTCTTAATCCAGAGGTACCTGGTTTTTGATCTAGAAAAGGAGAATTGATATTAATTACACTAACTTGATTCATATTTTTAAGAAAACTTTCAAAAAATCTAACTAAATTAATGAGGCATTTCGGAAGTTCTTAACATAGCGATAAACCATAATGAAGAAATTAATAATGCACTAAGAATTCCATAGTTAACACCAAATTTAGAAATTGTAATTGGAACTATTATTGGAAAGGATAATGCTCCAAACAATGGAGTAAAAGCTACAATTTTTTTAAGCATTAATTTAATTTATTAAAACCATTCAGTCTCAGCATTATCTTTTTCATTGGTATCGTCAAGCGGAGTAGTTCTATCAAATTTCATTGTTATACTTTTTTCTTGTTCACCAGATACATCGACAGCTCTAATATCATATTTTTGAGTCCCGTCTCTAAATGGAACTTGAATTCTAAAAGTACCATCTGCAGCAAGCGGTACATCCTCTCCACCAATTGTCAGTTTTGCAGAAGGTTCTGTAGCTCCATAAACAATTAATTCAGCATCAGCAACGAGCCAAAAAGATCTATTTTTAACAATTCCGCTTCCAGAATCGTTTAAACCTGATGACCATTTACCAGCTCCTGAGTCTGTAAAATTATCATTGAGGTTTGTTGAATTTACATTTTCCATAAATTCTTCAGAACCAACTTTTCTTGTAAGAGGAATGTTGGTTGCGGCTTGGTATAACCTTTCATGCATACCATTTTGTTCTGAAACAACAGGATTAGAGATATCTGGAATTGATTCAGAAGTAGAATCTAAATTAAAAGGCACAAACTTATCCAGAATTTGCTCAGAAGGATGAGACCCAGGAACATGGCTTATCGAAGAAAATGCCAATGACATCCAGTTGAAGCCATATTTGTAACCTAATTCAACTTTATAATCTCTATCTGCAAGTGGGATTGGCAAGTACCACTCGGTACTGTAACTATCAACTGCTATTTCCCTTAATGTTCCTTGATTCAAATTACTTCCTTCAGAACCAGATGCATCAAACAATCGTAGACATAATTTATTGGCTCCCAAAGATTGTGCTTTTTCTCTATCTGCATCAGAAATTTGCCAAAAAACATAAGCCCAATCTGGATCTCGGGGTAAGAAAACTACATTTGTTTTAACTTCTTCACTACTGCTGAAATCTTTGGACTCATGAGTTACATCAGATTTTGACTCAGGAGATGTAGTGAAAATTTGCTTTGTAGATTTTTCTTGATATTTAAGTATTAAATTAACTAAAACAGCTTTTGTTTTGCGACTGTAAAGCGGAACTGATAATTTACTTGCTTCTTGACGTAATTGTCTGAGGGTTAGTGAGAGTAATTGATCTTTATTCATGATCCCATCAGCCACTTTAAATTCTCCGTTTTTGTTTGGGATCAGTATGTTCTTTTTTTTTAGGAATTGTGTGTCTTTTTGGCCTGTCGTCAGGATCCTCTGACTACTAAAAAATTCTGAAAATTGATATTTCCCTTCAAAACAGTTGGTATCAGTGAAATTAATTAGTTTTAAGATCTTTTTAAAATGTAAATTAATTTTCTTTTTTTTTAAATTTTATTACCTGAATTTGTTAACGACTCAACAAAAATATATTTTTTCTTCGGGATCAGTTAAATAAAAGGGAATTCATCGTTGTTCAACTAGAAGTACCAAATCATCTATATCTAAATCCTCAATACTTTTTCCTATTTTTTTTGAAAAAGTACTTAATTTTTTCGAAGTGGATTCTAATTGCTCATAAAAAAGATCACTAAATTTTTTATCATCAAATTTTTTAGATTGGTTATCACACCATTCTCTCAGGGGATTTTCATTTTGATATTCCAAACTATTATCTACGTTGATGATTTTTAAAATCTGAAGGCAATGAGCGAGTATTCTTAAATAATGTTTCTGCATTATAGATAGATCAAGATTATCAATTTCTTGAATAGTTTCTAAGTTTAATGTGTTAGAGATGGGATCAAGATGATTAGACATTAATTTTTAGTTTTAATAAAGGAAAAAAACTCAATATTTGGGGTATCTTTCGTTAAAGTATATAAAGCTAATTGTAATAAGTTATTTTTGATAACATGGTCAACGAAAATTTAGTTAAAGATGTAGTAAAAGAGACTTACAAATATGGTTTCGTTACTGATATTGAAACTGAAAAAATAGAGAAGGGATTAAATGAAGATATCATAAAATTAATTTCTCAGAAAAAAGAAGAGCCAAAATTTCTTCTCGATTTTAGATTAAAAGCCTTTAAAAAATGGCAAAAAATGAAAGAGCCTGATTGGGCAGCATTAAGATATAAAAAAATTGATTATCAAGATATTATTTATTACTCTGCTCCGAAGCAAAAAGAGAAAATTTCTAGCTTAGATGAAGTTGATCCCAAACTTCTTGAGACTTTTGACAAATTAGGAATACCCCTCACGGAGCAAAAAAAACTTACAAATGTAGCAGTAGATGCTGTCTTTGACAGTGTTTCTATAGCTACAACATTTAGAGAGGAACTTGCTGAACATGGCGTTATATTTTGCTCAATTAGTGAAGCAGTAAAAAATCACGCGGATTTGATTGAAAAATATTTAGGTACAGTAGTTCCAGCTAGTGATAATTATTTTGCAGCACTAAATTCTGCCGTCTTTAGTGATGGTTCTTTTGTTTATATCCCAAAAGGTGTTACCTGCCCTATGGATCTGTCTTCCTACTTCAGAATTAATAGTGGAGATTCAGGACAATTCGAAAGAACACTAATCGTTGCTGAAGAATCAAGTTCTGTAAGTTATCTAGAAGGATGTACAGCTCCAATGTTTGATACCAATACTCTACATGCAGCAGTTGTAGAGCTTATAGCATTAGACGACGCTTCAATAAAATATTCAACAGTGCAAAATTGGTATGCTGGTGATGAAGAAGGTATTGGCGGAATTTTTAATTTTGTCACCAAGAGAGGAAAATGTTTAGGTAAGAGAAGTAAAATTAGCTGGTCTCAAGTTGAAACAGGGTCTGCAATTACATGGAAATATCCTAGCTGTCTTCTGTTAGGGGAAGAATCTGTAGGAGAATTTTATTCAGTGGCCCTCACCAATAATCTTCAGCAAGCGGATACCGGCACAAAAATGATCCATATTGGTCCTAGAACCAAATCAACAATTGTTAGTAAAGGTATTAGTGCAGGTAACTCAAAAAATAGCTACAGGGGTCTTGTCAAAATGGGAACAAAAGCTACAGGATCAAGAAATTACAGTCAATGTGATTCAATGTTAATAGGGGATCAAGCTTCTGCAAATACATTCCCTTACATCAAATCTCAACAACCCAATTCTGAAATTGAGCATGAAGCAAGCACGTGTAGAATCTCAGAAGATCAACTTTTTTATCTCCAAAGCAGAGGTATAGAATTTGAGGAGGCAGTATCTATGATGGTCAGCGGTTTTTGCAGAGATGTATTTAATCAATTACCTATGGAATTTGCTGCTGAAGCAGATAAGTTACTGGCACTAAAACTAGAGGGATCAGTAGGTTAATTAATCAATTTCTAAACTGAAATGCAAAGTATAATGAAAGAATCAGATCCAATTTTAGAAGTTGAAAATCTCTCTGCATCTACTGATAATCTTCCAATTTTAAAAGGGGTTTCACTTACTGTCTATCCTGGAGAAATACATGCCATTATGGGAAGAAATGGATGTGGTAAAAGTACTCTTTCGAAAATTATTGCAGGACATCCCTCTTATAATATTACAAATGGCGACATAAAATTTTTAGGTGAAAACATCAACTCTCTAGAACCTGAAGAGAGATCTCAATCAGGAATTTTTCTTGGTTTTCAATATCCAATTGAGATTCCAGGTGTAAGTAATCTTGAATTTCTTAGAGTTTCAACTAATGCTAGAAGGAAATTCCTCAACAAAGAAGAATTGGATACTTTTGATTTTGAAGAATTAGTTAAAGAAAAGTTAGAAATTGTGAAGATGGATCAGGCATTCCTATCAAGGAGTGTAAATCAAGGCTTTTCTGGAGGTGAAAAAAAAAGAAATGAGATTCTGCAAATGGCTTTACTTGAGCCCAAGATAGCAATATTAGATGAGACTGATTCTGGTCTAGATATCGATGCTCTAAGAATTGTGGCATCAGGAATTAAAAAAATATCTAATGCACAAACTGGAATTATACTTATTACCCACTATCAAAGGTTATTAGATGAAATTAAACCAAATTATGTCCATGTTATGTCAGACGGACAAATCATAAAAACTGGTGAGAGTGATCTTGCTCTAGAGCTTGAGGAAAAAGGGTATGAATGGACTGATAACTTTATAAAAGAGACCTAAACAAATGGAAATTATTGAAAAAATAAAAACTAGTAAATCCAACGTTAACCTAACAGAAATACAAAAAATCTGTCTTCATAAATTACAATCAAGTCCTCTACCTAATCCTAAAAGTGAACTATGGAGACTTTCAAATAAATCAAAATTGTCAAACTTTTTAGATTACACAGTAAATGAAAAAGATTCAAAATTTGATATACCATATCCGAAAAATTCTCAAAGTACTATTAGATTAATAATTGGTGAGAATTGCCAAATTAAATTAATAGAAAAAAATTATTCAATACAGCAATTAAGTGAGGATGAATTACAAACATATATCAAGGAACAGGTATCTTTTTTTAAGCAAAACGAAAACTGGAGTGAACTACTAAATCTGTCATTAAGTTGTAAAAATAATATTTTGGGATTAAAAATAAATGGATCAAAAATTCCTCCTATTGAAATTTTTAGTCATGCATCAAGTAATTCTTTAAACGCAAAAACCTTAGTAATATTTTTAGAAAAGAATTGTGAAGTTGAATTATTACAAGTAAATCTTGGTAAAGAAAACTCTTCATTATCTCAATCAACTTTCTTTTGCTTGAAAGAAAATAGTTCCGTGAATCATGGTGTTGTTTCTTACGGTGAAAACAGATCAAATCTATTAAATTCTCTCAATGTAATTCAACAAAAAAATAGTGCATACAACTTAGGATCTTTACATTTCAAATTCAATTACGCGAGATTTGAAATTAGTATTAAACAATGTATGGGAAACGCTAAAACAACTATAAAAGGGATGCAAATAACAAAAAAAGATGAACAAATTTCAACCTATACAAAAATAGAATTTAATGGTCCAAATGGATTTCTAGATCAAATTAATAAATCACTTGCTGATGATAAATCACATGCAATATTTGAAGGTTCAATAATAGTTCCGAAAATTGCCCAGAGAACTGATGCTTCCCAATTAAGCAGAAATTTACTTTTATCAAATCTCGCACAAATAGATACCAAACCTCAATTAGAAATAATTGCTGATGATGTCAAATGCAAACATGGAGCTACAATTTCGCAACTAAACGAAGAAGAACTTTTTTATATGCGAACAAGAGGGATCACATTAACAGAGGCAAGTAAACTACAATTGAGTTCTTACTTTCAAGAAATAATTTCATTTATTCCCATTTCAAAAGATAGATGGGATTTACTTGATAAAATTTTAAATGAGAATTAATGGAAACGATTCAAAATTTCCCTGAAATAACGAAGAAAGACTTTCCTCTTTTAAATAAAAACTTAAAAAGTAATGAGCAAATTATTTATTTAGACCATGCTGCAACCACACAAAAACCAATACAAGTTTTAAAAAAAATTGATGAATATTACAAAAACTTTAATGCCAACGTGCATAGAGGGGCACATCAATTAAGCGCTAAAGCAACAGAAGAATTTGAAAATGCACGATATTTAATTAGCAAATATATAAAAGCGAATACAGAAAAAGAAATTATTTTCACAAGAAATGCTACTGAGGCAATCAATCTAGTAGCTAGATCATGGGGTGAATATTCATTAAAAGAAAACGATGAAATTCTCTTATCAATAATGGAGCATCATAGCAATATTGTTCCATGGCAAATGGTTGCAGCAAAAAATAAATGCAAATTAAAATTTATAGGTATAGATAAAGATGGGAAATTAGATATAGAAGACTTTAAATCAAAACTAACATCTAGAACTAAACTGGTTAGCCTAGTACATGTTAGTAATACTCTAGGTTGCTGTAATCCAATCAAGGAAATAACTAAATTAGCTAAACAAAAAGGTTCTTTAGTCTTAATAGATGCATGCCAAAGTTTGGCTCATCAAAAACTGGATGTGATTGATCTTAATATAGATTTTTTAGCTGGATCAGGACATAAACTATGCGGTCCTACAGGTATTGGTTTCCTCTGGTCAAGAAAAGAAATCCTAGAAAAAATTCCTCCTCTCTTTGGAGGTGGCGAAATGATTCAAGATGTTTTTGAGGAGACAAGTACTTGGGCAGAGCTACCACACAAATTTGAAGCTGGAACTCCCGCCATTGCAGAAGCAATAGGTCTTGCAGAAGCAATTAATTATATAAACAATATTGGATTGAATGAAATTCATGAATATGAAAAGACTATTACTAAATATTTATTTGAAAAATTAAATCAAATAGAAAATATTGAAATCATAGGTCCATCACCTGAGATAGATCCAGACAGAGCCTCGCTTGCCACCTTTTATATAAAAAATATACATTCAAATGATATTGCTGAAATTCTTGATTCAAAAGGAATTTGCATCAGAAGTGGTCACCATTGCTGTCAACCTCTTCACAGATATATTGGAATTAAATCAACAGCTAGAATTAGCATGAATTTCACAACCAATAAGGAAGAAATTGATATGTTTATAGAAAAATTAAAAGATACTATTGATTTTCTAAAAATCAATTCTTAAATATTCAAAGCATTTTTTAAAAATTCCTGAGATTTTTGCATTACTACTTTTTTATTTTCAATATTTCTAAAACCATGCCCTTCATTTTCGAAAAAAATAACTTCTGAATATTTATTGTTCTGAATCAAAATTTCTTGAATTTTTAAAGTTTGTTTATAAGAAATAACCGTATCTTTTTTTCCATGAAACAATAAAATAGGTTTTTTTATTTTATAAATATGTTTTATCGGTGATCTATTTATATAATCATCATGATTTTTTGCATAATTTCCTACCAAAGAATTTAAATAATCTTTTTCAAACCTATGAGTGTTGTAATGCATATCCTTCAAATCAATAACAGGATATTTACAAATTGCTGCTGTAAAAATATACCCATATAATAAACAATTGAGTGCAGTTAACCCACCAGCACTATTCCCAGCAATTACTACTTTTTCACTATCAACTTGATTTGATCTAATCAATTCAAGAGCTAGTGCTTTGCAATCATAAGAATCAACAATACCCCAATTATAATTTAACCTCTCTCTATATGCTTTGCCAAATCCTGATGATCCTCCATAATTGACTTCAGCAACAAAAAATCCCTTCGACGTCCAATATTGAACTTCAGAATTATATGATCCATCAAAACATGAAGTTGGTCCGCTATGGGCTCTCACAAGGAGCGGTGGCTTTCTGAAATTTTCAACAAGCGGTCTATAAAGAAAACAATGAGTTGATTTATCTTCGAAACCTTTAAACCAAAATGTTTCAGGTTTTGAACAATCTTTTATATGATCAAAAAATATCTGCTTAGAAAAATTTGATAAAACTTTCTTTGCAAAATCAATTTCAAATACAATTCCCAAAAAATCAGATCCACAACCTTTTAAAAGAACTTTTTTCCGAAAAACACTAAAATCACTAATTGAGGTAAAAGGAGTAGAAAATTCTTTGACAAATTCAAGATCTTTATATTGTTCCACTATTAAACTATTTTCTTTTTTTGCTACACAAAATAAATTTTTTTTATTCCCTGAAAAAAATGTTATTCCAGTGACCCATTGTGGTACTCCATATTCAATAAAATTTCTCTCTACTCTTTTCTTAATAAAAATATTCTCAATTTCACTAACATCTAAAAACAATAAGTTCCACCATCCAGAACTATCTTCAGAACATACCAAATCTGTTTCACTTATCCAATAGGGTTGAAAAAAAGAAACGTTTTTTTTGGAATTTATCAGCTTATTTGAGAATTTTTTTATTTTTTGTATCTCGCCATCTTGATCTATTTGAGCAAAAAAGAGCTCATTTTTCTCCCAGGGCATATATGGAGAATCCCACTCTATCCAGGAAAGTAAGTTAGCAGATGTATTAGAAGATAATTCTCCAGCAAAATTTTTAAATTTTTTTATTCGATGAATATCTTGCTTAGTTTTTTTTAAATTTAAAGAAAATAAATAATCTCTATTATTAATTTCGCAAATTCCATACAATAAATTTTTTTCAGAAATGACAAATGAAGAATCAAAATTTCCATCAATTGATTTAGATAGTTGATTAGGTTCTTGAACTGAAACGAGATATTTATTTTGGCTTCTATCAGTTGATGCTGCCTCTTTAAAAATTTGAAACCATACTGCCTTGGTAATCTGATCTATCCATATCAAATAAAAATTATTTTTAAAATTTATACATTTGTAAGATTTACCACCATATCCATGAAAATTATTTTTAATATTATGTTTTTTACTTGTTAATCGCTGGGGAAAAGCTTCCTTGATATTAAATGGTCTTGCAAAAATGGCATTTGCATTTTGACCTTCACCAACAACATCAATCCAAAAAATGGTATCCCTAATAATAGTTAATTCCTTGAAAACGTTTTTTTTAGATTCAGTTTGCCTAACTTTTAACTTATCATCATTACTCATTTAAAAAAAATATAAAGAAAGTAAATTAAAGTGCTAGTATTTTTATAGCTAAACTCTTAATTAAAAACTTTTTTAACGTGGCAAACCATTTTTCACAACTTGCAAAAAAGTCAAGAACAAATGGAAGCACAGAAAAAATTGCAAAAGAACAAACAGGTAAGCCATTTCTAGATATTTATAAACTTGGCGATGATGTATTAAGACAAAATTCCAAAAGAATAACTAAGGTTGACGAATCGATTAGAAAACTTGCTAGAGAAATGCTTCAAAGCATGTACGCAGCCAAAGGAATCGGACTTGCAGCACCTCAAATTGGTATCAACAAAGAACTTCTTGTCATAGATGTAAATTTTGAAGATTCAGCAGCAGAACCTCTAATATTAATCAATCCAGAAATTACAGACTTTGGAACAACCCTAAATTCATACGAAGAAGGCTGCTTAAGTATACCTGGCGTATATTTGAATGTAGTAAGACCATCAACTATAAAATTTAAATTTAGAGATGAAATGGGGAGACCACGTAAAATGAAAGCAGATGGACTTCTGGCGAGGTGTATTCAACACGAAATGGATCACTTAAACGGAATATTATTTGTTGATAGAGTTACATCAAAAGATGATTTGAACAAAGAACTTATAAAGGAAGGGTTCAGCGAAAAAGACGTAATTTCTATTAATTAATCTGATGACTGAAACTACAATATTTCAAAAAATAATTAATGAAGAAATACCCTGCGATAAGCTTTATGAAGATGAGTTTTGTATTGCTTTTAATGATATCCAAGCGCAAGCACCAGTACATTTTTTAGTGATTCCAAAAAAGCCAATTATCAGTTTATTAAATTGTTTTGAAGAAGATACAAATTTATTAGGACATTTACTTTTTGTTGGTAGTAAAGTAGCTAAATCAAAAAATTTAACTAATTGGAGAACAGTAATTAATACTGGAGCAGAATCCGGACAAACAGTTTTTCATTTGCATATTCATATTTTATCTGGAAGAAAAATGAATTGGCCCCCAGGTTAAAACTCTCGAAAGAAAAGTTTATTGGTTATAAATAAGTAAAAACATAATGAATACAACAGATTATTTAAATACAAAATCCAAAAATTTATTCAATTTAATCTCAAAAAATTGGGAAGATCTAGACGATTCACTCAAAACTAAGTTAATAAAAATTTGGAAGGTTTTAACATATAAATGGCAATTACAAATTTTATTTAATCTACCTTTCTTTTTATGGTGGATGTTAGATAAATCTTTTCCAAAAGTTCATAAATTTGATATGACAATCTTGAATTACTTAAATTTACCCGACTGGGCACTTTCATTTATTGGCTTTGGTCAATAGACTGCTAAAAGTTATAATTTACCTTATAAAAACTAGTCGAGTAATGAATAAAGAAATTAATAATAAAACCAAAATATCATACCAATTACAAAAATTAAGGAAGCTATCTCAGCCTTTTTTTCTTCCCATAGATCAATGTAATGGATTTCAATTTATATGGCTTTTAATTTCTCTTTTATTTTGTGTTGGAGGCGTAGTACTTGTTGGTCTTACAGGAATAATCAGTTTTTTTGAAAGCTTTCAACCAATTTTTCTTGAAAAGTATTTTGGAGGTGTAGTAAGTACTGTCAATTCAATTTGGGCTGGTAGCTGGGGGTTACTTTTCTCTGCCTTATTTCTAATTGGATCAGGGAGCTTTTTTAGCTTAAGACGTCAATTAAAAAATCGTAGATGGTTACATTGGTTATTCCTTGCGATAATTGTATTAATGCTTTTAGCTGTAAACGGAATAAACGCAGGTATTGGATTCATTGCAAGAGATTTAACAAATGCTTTGGTAGAAAAACAAGAAGATGGGTTTTATCGGATATTGGGAATTTACGCTTGTTGTTTCGCTGTGGCTCTACCAATACGTGTTTCCCAAATATTTTTTACATATAAGTTAGGAATAATTTGGAGAGAATGGCTTTCAAAAAGTTTAGTCAAAGATTATATGACTAATAAAGCTTATTACCAATTAAATCCCAATGATGAAGAACAAACCGATGTAGATAATCCTGACCAAAGAATCACAGATGATACCCGAGCTTTTACCGGGCAAAGTCTCTCTTTCACATTAGGTATTTTTGATGCCTTACTAACATTTTCACTTAATATTCTTATTTTATGGAGTATTAGTACAACACTTACTTTTTCTTTATTTGGTTACGCTACATTTGCAACTTCTATCCTTTTAATTGCTGGAAAAAATCTTGTAAAGATTGATTTTGATCAACTCAGATATGAAGCAGATTTTCGATATGGCTTGGTACATATTAGAGATAATGCTGAATCAATAGCCTTTTACTCTGGGGAGAATCCTGAGCGAAATGAAACTGAAAGACGCTTAGGAGAAGTGGTGAGAAACTTTAATTTACTGATTATATGGAGAGTAATAATAGACGTCATGAGAAGATCCATTAATTATGCTGGAAATTTCTTCCCATATTTAATAATGGCAATCCCTTACTTTAAAGGTGATATCGATTATGGACGCTTTATTCAGGCAAGCTTTGCATTTGGAATGGTCGAAGGTTCATTATTTTTCATTGTTAATCAAATCGAAGAACTTGCAAAATTTACTGCTGGTATTGGCAGATTAGAAGGATTCCAATCAAAAGTTGAATCCATTAGTCAAACCAACCCAACAAGCAATCAAAACATTATTTCAGATTACCCCTCAATTCTTATTAATAATGCTGACCTTTGCCCACCAGGATCAAATAAAACAATAATTAAAAATTTAAATTTGAGCATCGACAATAATCAATCACTTCTGGTTGTAGGACCATCTGGGTGCGGAAAAACATCTTTACTAAGAATGATTAGTGGTTTATGGGAACCCGATCAGGGAGTAATTAAAAAACCAAAAATTGGAGAATTATTATTCATACCTCAAAAACCATATATGTTACTTGGTTCATTAAGGGAACAATTATGTTACCCCACAGAAGTTAAGAAATTTAGTGATGAACATCTTACTTCTGTACTTCATGAAGTAAATTTAAAAACCTTGGTGGATCGGTATCCTAACCTTGATATCAAACAAGATTGGCCACGAATTCTTTCTCTAGGGGAGCAACAAAGATTAGCTTTTGCAAGACTCTTACTAAATTCTCCAAGATTTGCAGTACTTGATGAAGCTACTAGTGCTTTAGATATTAACACTGAAAAAAAACTATATAGTTTACTAAAAGAACGAGAACTTTCTCTTATCAGTGTTGGACATAGACCTAGCTTAAAAGACTTTCACGAAAATATTTTAGAATTAAATGGACAAGGAGACTGGAAATTATTGACTTCTGATAAGTATAATTTTAAAGATTAGCAATAAAAATGAATTCTAAAGAAGATCAAACTAACTCAGAAGTCCCTAATATAGAGGATGAAGGTTTTAAAGAACAGCAGAAAGATCCAAATCAAATCAATGAAGAAATTGGAGACGATAAATTATATGAAAAATCTATAGAAATTAATGATGAATATAAATTTGGATGGAGTAGTTATTCTGAAATAACAAATGGAAGATTTGCAATGATTGGCTTCCTTGCAATAATATTGATTGAATTATTTAGTAAACAATCATTTTTAAAATGGGCAGGAATCTTTTAATTAATCATCAAATCTAGAACTGTTATCTCTAGGTTTCTTCTTGTTTGTTCCAACGTTATATCTACTATTTTGATTTTTTGAACTTGATCTTATTGAAGAACTTACTCTTCTAGTTCCACGTGGTTTTTTGGCTTGATTAGCGTCTTTAAATGAAGCATCTTCTACTTGAGCTGTTGAAGTTTGCTGCCTAATAGGAGATCTATTAGGTTTCTTTTTTAATTGAGAAGAATCACCAGGAGCAGAGATATTATCTTGTCTAGAAACTGTACGATTCATTCTGGGTCTTGACCCTGTTTTAACTTCATCACGAGATAAATTTCTTCTCTCACCAAAGTTATTTGTTTCTGGTTGTTTGCTTTTTCTATCTTCAGAAGTCTGTCTTCTCCTTCTTGTGGGTTCATCATTTTCAAACTGACTTATTTCCCTTATAGATGGCCTACTTCTACTTGCTGCAGCAGAGGGTATAGCTCTTGAAACATTCCTCCTACGAGATCCCGTCTCTGTATAGTCTTCTTCAAATTCATCTTCTTGAGGTTTAAATCTTCTGGATGGTCTTTCAGAATCTTCAAACCTATCATAATCCTCATTAAATCGGCCTCTAGAATTGCTGGGAACATCAGAAATAGGATCATCATCAAAATAAGATGACCTTCTAGCTTGATCAGTAGCAACTCCCCTCAATCGCACACTTTCATATGCAAAAAAAACTGTAGTTCCTGCTAATAAAAACTGACCAAACTGAAGGATAGGATCTAACCTCCAGCCTTGAAAAAATAATATTCCTCCGCAGAGAAGTCCAATTGCTGCGAAGAAAACATCATAATCCCTTGCCAAGGCAGGTTTAAACGACCTCAAAAAATAAAGGCCTCCTCCACATACCTCAAGAACTATACCAACAATACTGGCCCAATTGAGACTAGCATTGACCACATTCTTTCTCCAAAAATTTATTTTTTAAAGGGTTACTTATATCCCTTATATATAGTGTACTTAAAACTTCTACAAAAACTAGCGTCTTCCAGTAGAAGTACGATCAAGGGAATCTTTCTGGCTGACAAAAATCAAAAATGCAGTTGCTGGAATAACGATAAGTATAGCAGCGGCAATAAAACTGCCTATCATTCCAACCGCGGAATTATTTGCAACTTCAGCAGAAAAATCAGCGGCTAGTAGTAAATTTGAGATTTGAAGCACTTTTTAAATATTAAATTCTCAATTTATAATACGAATTAAATACGTTTCAATGTGTTATTTATTAAGATGAATTAAATAATTGTGATTTCCTTGTTTGTCAATTCTCTTCAAATTTTGGATATTAGTTTAGGAATTTCTCTTTCATATCTAACTATTGTTTTTTTAATAAGATTAATTCTTACTTGGTACCCAAAAATTGATTTAAGTAAAGGTTTATGGTTATTAATTTCAATACCATCAAGCTCGATTCTTAATTCAACAAGAAAACTAATTCCTCCTATTGGTGGCGTTGATGTAGGACCCGTAATTTGGATCGGAGTTATAAGCTTTTTAAGAGAAATTTTAGTCGGTCAGCAAGGGCTTATAAAACTTGCATTGCATACACAGATTTCATAGTAATTATCTAATTATTTCTCAGTAATTTGGCAATAATTCTTCTTCTACATATTTAGTATGTATCTTACCCTGCTTAAATTTAGATTTATTCAGTAAGGTTAGATGAAAATTAATTGTTGTAGGAATACCAGTTACTGCACATTCATTTAAAGCCCTGTTCATACGTTTAATTGCAGTATTACGATCTTTTCCCCAGACTATTAATTTACCAATTAATGAGTCATAAAAAGGAGGTATTTCATAACCTGTATAAACATGACTATCCACCCTTACACCAGGTCCACCAGGAGGAAGCCACCCAGTTATTTTTCCAGGTGATGGTCGGAAATTGTGAGAAGGATCTTCAGCATTAATCCTACATTCAATGGCATGACCATTTAAATGGATATCATCCTGATTAAATTCCAAATTTGCTCCGCTTGCGATTTTAATTTGCTCAGCTATTAAATCAACTCCTGTAACCATTTCAGTAACTGGATGTTCAACTTGAATCCTAGTATTCATCTCCATAAAATAAAAATTATCATCATCATCAACTAAAAATTCAACTGTCCCCGCTCCTTCATAGCCGATACTTTTTGCAGCAGCAATAGCTGCGTTCCCCATTTTTTTTCTTAGCTCAGCGTTAATTGCAGGACTAGGAGACTCTTCTAGCAACTTCTGATGTCTTCTTTGAACTGAACAATCACGCTCTCCTAAATGAACAACATTACCCGACCTATCGGCCAAAATTTGAATTTCTACATGTCTTGGCTTTTTAATAAATTTCTCCATATATAAACCATCATTACCAAAAGCTGCTTCTGCTTCGCCTTGAGCTGCTTTAAACATTTTTTCGAGATTCTCAGAGTTTTCAACCAACCTCATACCTCTTCCACCTCCTCCAGCAGTCGCTTTAATAATTACCGGATAGCCAATACCATCTGCCAATTTGTAAGCCTCATCAACATTTAATAACAAGCCTTTACTACCAGGTACTGTTGGAACTCCAACTGCTTCCATAGTTTCTTTAGCTGTAGATTTATCTCCCATAGATCTAATAGCTTTGGGAGATGGGCCAATAAAAACTATGCCATGATCATTGCACATTTCAGCAAATTTATCATTTTCCGCAAGAAATCCATAACCAGGATGAATAGCATCAACTCCTCTAGATGTAGCAGCAGCAAGTATATTTGGAATATTTAAATAACTCTTATTACTTAATGAATCTCCAACGCAAACCGCCTCATCAGCAAGCTGAACATGTAATGCTTTTTTATCTACAGTGCTAAAAACTGCAACGGTTGCAATACCTAGTTCTCTACAACTTCTTACAATTCGTAAAGCTATTTCTCCACGATTAGCAATTAAAACTTTTTCAACCATTATGAAAATAAAATTGAAGAAATGAAATGACTTAAATTAAAAAATTATTTGCCAAAGTATTCAACAAAATTTTTTAGTGATCAGAGGACATTTTTTACAATACAACCTAAAACGCTATATATGTATAAATATTTGTTTTATGCAATAGAAAAATTATTCATCATATTCAAAAAACTCTTTTCGAACTAAATGCTAAATTCATCCAATAATGTATGATATTTTAAAGGTTTAGGCATCCCCCGGTTGCTGAAAACCCTTTGCGGACGTGGCGGAATTGGTAGACGCGCACGTCTAAGGAGCGTGTGGCTTCGGCCTTGCGAGTTCAAGTCTCGCCGTCCGCATTTTATGTATTCTGGGTTAACTGCAATGAAAAAAAAATCAGTTGCAGTAGTTTTAATTTCCAATGGGCCTGGTGAATTATCTACATGGGTAAATCCTGTAGTGAATGAGCTTACCAAAATAAATAAATCACTGTGTGATGATGATAAAAACGATTTAACTCTTAGGTTAGTCCTTGTTCCTTGCCCAAATGCCACTGGTAAAGAATTTTTAGTTGCAAATTCATGGAATAAATTCGAATTAATTACAAAATCCAAAAGTTTTTGGAAATTTTTAATAAATCCACATTCTTTTGCTAATTGGCCAAAAAAAGGGGTAGTTATTTTCCTTGGTGGGGATCAATTTTGGAGCATTTTATTAGCGAAAAGATTAGGTTATTTAAATATCACATATGCTGAATGGGTTTCGCGATGGCCTAAATGGACCGACGAAATTGCTGCCATGAATGTAAAAGTAAAAGAGTTAATACCTAAAAAATATAAATATAAATGTAAAGTCATTGGCGATTTGATGGCAGATATCAAAATTAATAGCGAAATATCATTAAGAAATAAAGAAAAACACTACATTGCATTGCTGCCTGGCTCTAAGAAATCAAAGCTTTCTGTTGGAATTCCATTCTTTTTAGAAGTTGCAGATCAAATCGCTGAAGTAAATCAAAATATAAACTTTATAATTCCCATTGCACCAACTACTGATAAAAGTGAATATTTATTTTTTCAAAGCAACAAAAATCCAATTGCTAAATATTACTCATCAAAAATCAAAACAATTAAAATCTGCAAATCCTCTTGTTTTGATTATGTAATTGAAACATCAAAAAATACAAAGATTTATCTAATCAAGAAACATCCTTGCTATGAAGTATTAAAAGAATGTGATCTTGCAATTACAACTGTAGGAGCAAATACTGCAGAATTAGCAGCAATTAGTCTTCCAATGTTAGTTGTTCTGCCAACTCAACATTTAAATATGATGAATGCATGGGATGGAATTTTTGGAGTAATTGGAAGAATTTCATTCATAAATAGATTCCTAACTTTTATAATCAAAAATTTTTATTTTAGAAAAAAGAAGTTTTTTGCTTGGCCAAATATTAAAGCTAAAAGAATGATTGTCCCTGAAAGGATAGGTAATATTTCGCCAATAAAAATTGCAAAAGAAGTATTATGTCTTATTAAAAATAAAGATCAATTAAAAAGTATTAGGGATAATCTACACAAAGAAAGAGGCGATAAAGGTGCTGCAAAAAAACTTGCTTATATAATTCTTAATTCAATAAAAAAACTTTAACAATTACCAGGGATCATCAATTTCAAACTTTTCTGATTTTTTATTATCTTGAACTAAATTTTGTTCATCTAGTGGTTCAATATCTAAAGTTTCAGTTGCATTTTGAATTGGTCTTTTCGAAGCTAAATTAGTAGTTGATTGTTTCTTTTGCTTAAAATCAATATTGTTTTTTTCATCTACTTGATTAATACTATTTTGATTCTCAATCTGATCAGAATAATCATTATCCATATATAGCTTTTTTCTGTTATTTGTTTCCTCTGAAGAACCCTTTATTTCAACATATTCAAGTTCATCTTCATAATCATCTTCATAATCATCTTGTTCAACAACTTCTTCATATTCCTCGACCAAATTGTTTTGCTGTTCTGTTTCAGAACCTGAAAGTAACTGATTCTCAACAGGTACAAGATTTGCTGAGTATCCATTTGCTTCTCTTTCATCCCATGAAGAACCTCCGACTCCAAGTTTCTCAAGTAGTCCACTACTTAGTTGCTTCAATTTCTCTTCCGCACCTTCATAAACAATAATCCTATCGGCACCACTACTCACAATTTCCTCAACAGGTATTTCCCAAGTACTTAAAACTCCCTCACCTAAAAGCGGAACACCAACAGCACCCACAACAAGAGATATCAAATCCCCAGTCTCAATATCAAAAGAAAAGCCAAGAACTCTACCTAAAAGTTGTCCAGATTCTGTAATCACTTGACAATTAATTACCTTCCCGTATCTTTCTGGAGAAAAACTCTCACTCAAAGAATCTAGGGAATCAACTAATATGACATCTCCAACTTGCTTTATACTTTCTAAAGGCATCCATTTTGGCAACCCTGGTAAAAATCTTGTAAGTGGATTATCTCTTAGTCCTAAAGCGACCACCTCTCTTCTATCGATATCAACAACAACTTCGCCAACTACGCCTAGCCGCCTCCCAGTATCAGTAGTTATCACTTGTGTTCCCATTAATTCTGACCTTAACCATAAACGTTCTCTAGGTACTGAGTTAGGGAGATTCTTATTAGCGGATGTGTTAGACAAGCTCATAAATTTCTTTTTATCATTCTGACGTATAAATTTAAAAAAGTGTGTTTATGCAGCATTTGGTAACCCAAGAACTTGAGTATTAGCACCTCTTGCTTGCGCAACCCCAATCGTTCGTTCAGACGCACTAATCATAGGCCTTCTGTGACTTACGACTAAAAATTGAGCATTTGATGACTGATTCGATATTAATTTTGACAATCTTTCAACATTAATACCATCTAAAAAACTATCAACCTCATCTAATGCATAAAAAGGTGAAGGTTTATACTTTTGCAAAGCAAATAAAAAACTTAAAGCCGTTAACGATTTTTCACCACCTGACATAGAGGCTAATCTTCTGACATTTTTTCCCTTAGGATGAGCTACTAAAGTTAATCCTCCTTCTAAAGGAGAATTAGGATTTTCAAGTTGAAGGAATCCATCTCCATCAGATAAATTTGCAAAGATTTCTTTAAAATGTCTATCAACTTCTTTAAATGCTTGCATAAAAGCATCCTGACGCATAGTAGATACAGTTTCTATTCTCAGCAATAATTCAGATCTTTCATTAGATAGAATTTCTAATTTTTCTCGCAAACCATTTAATCTCCCAATTAATTCTTCTAGTTCATCAAGAGCCAACATGTTAACAGGTTCTAAGCTTTGTAGGTTTGTATTTATGATCGAAATTTCTGATTGTAAAGACTCAAGACTCTTCCCTTCATATTCTCCAAACTGTGGGGAAGGATTAGGTAGATCTTTTTTATAATTTTCTAATTTTATTTTCTCGCTCCTCATTTCTTCTTTAATAGAAAGCATATCCCTTTCAAGATATTCAAGCTTCAACAGAAAGTTATTATATTCTTGCCTTTTATTCGAAATTGAAGAGTTTAATTCATCTCTTTTCCTTCTCAATAAACCTAAATCCTTCTCTAGAGAATTTTTTTGATTATCGAGATCTAAAAGCTCTTTTTTAAATTGATCTCTTTTTTCTATCCATTCACTATGAGCAATTGCGAGTTTTTTTATTGATTCCTGTAAGTTTTTTTCTTGTATTAAAGTAATTTCTAATGAATTATTAATACGCTCTTTATTTAAAGCAAATTGATTCTTTTTATCTAGTAATGTATCTCTCTCCTGAATAAGTGATTCAAGTTTTTTATCAAGATTATTAAGATCATTATTAAAAACTATTAATGATGATTTTTGATTTTTTTCGTAATTAGCCTTTTGAATGATTTTTAATTGATCAAACTTATCACAATAAGGCTTTAATTCATTTTTTAAATGATTTAACTCTTGAACTAATAAATTATTAGAAATATCAAGTTTATTTAATCTCGATTTAAAATCCTCAAGTCTTTGAGTAACAGCCTCAAGAGAATCTTGATTTACTTCAATTTCTTTATTAAATGAGGCACAATCCTCAATTATTTGGCTGCGGTTAGAATTTAATTTACTAAGCGTATTATTTTTTATTATCAAATCATTATTTGACTCTTTTAAAGCCTCTTCGATAACTAATAATCTTTCTTTTATAGGACTGGAATCATCAATATCATTATTAGTTCCAAACCTATAAGCCAAATCTTTATTTAACTTACTGCCTCCTGTCATAGCACCACTTGCTTCTAATAATTCACCACCTAAGGTAACCAACCTATTTTTTTGTTTAGATAACCTAGCTGAGGATAAGTCTGAAAAAACCAAAGTATCTCCAAAAACATATCGAAAAACATCTGAATAGATTGCATCAAAAGTAATAAGATTAATAGCTTTATCTATAAATCCAATCTCCCTATTATTTTCAAATCTTGAAATTGCATAATTCATTTTTTGACTTTTAATTCTATTTAAAGGTAAAAAAGTTAATCTTCCCGCTTTCTTCTTTTTAAGAATTTCAATTGCTTTAGCAGCAATATGATCATTATCAACAACAATTTGTCCTAATCTATTTCCAGCAGCAATTTCTAATGCATATCTATTTTTTTCACTGACCTCTCCAAGTTGTGCTACATAACCATGTATACCCTCTAATCCTGCTTCTAAGAGAATTCTGAGAGCATATGAACCTCTAGATTCGTTTAAAGCTTCCTTTCTGCTTTCGAATCTAGATAAATCCTTTTCAAGCCTTAATTGCTCGTTATTTAGCCTTGATTTAGTTTTAATTAATAAATCAATTTCATTTTTTAAAGAATTTATTTCTGCACTATTACTAGCCAAGTTTTTATTCTTTGTATCGGATATCTCTTTTTTTCTTTGATTTCCCTCAAAAAGTTTCTGCTTTTCTAAGTCTAAGGATTCGATCTGAGATAATATCTCATCTTTTTGAATATTATTTTGAATAGTTTCTTCTTCAATTTTCCTTTTTTTTATTTCCAAAGGATTAATTTGATTTTTTATACTTTCAAGCTCAGCATTTAATGTAATACTTTGTTTTGAGAATTCTCCAGATTCTCCAGCCGCATCAGAAAGTTTTTTTCTGGATAGTTTGTGTTTTAAAGTGAGATCATCAATTTGCAAGTTCAATTGATTTAAAAAATTATCATCGAAATTTTCTTGTCTCATCTTTTCTGACTCGATATTCCTCTTAGAAATTGCAATTTCATCTCTCTGCTTTTGTAATTTAATACCTTCTTCTTTATTAAGAATTGATATCCTATCAAGTTCTCTCAAGCTAGAATTAATACTTCCAATATCAGAATTCACTTTTATCAATTTATCCTCTCCTTTCTCCTTAAGCTCATCAACAAGTATTTTCAAAGCATCTTCTAAGACTGATATTCCTTTACTAGTAGATTCTTTTTGTTTATTAAATAATATTTTATTTTTTTCAATTTCACTTTCTTTTTTTTCTATAGCTTCAACATGCTTAACTTGTTTTTCATAAATAAGAACTTTCTCAAGTTCCATTATTTGTAATAGTTTTGCCTTTAACTCTTTATATCGCTTTGCTTTTTCACATTCTTTTTCAAGCTTATTTTGACTAGATTGCAATTCATTTTCTAAAATTTCACATCTTTCTTGTCTTTCGAAAACGTCATTTAATTTTGCATTAGTTTGTTCTATTCTTGTATCAAAAAGTGCGACTCCTGCTAATTCATCAATAAGATTTCTCCTCTCCTTGTTATTCATTGATACAATTCTTGTTACATCACCCTGCATAACAACATTGCTGCCCTCAGGATCAACACTAATATCCCTTAATATTCTCTGTATTTGTTGCAAGGTACATTGTTTTCCATCAGAAGTATACGTAGAAGCATAAGACCCACCTGGCATAAGCCTTAATTTTCTAGAAACTAACCATTCTTTTTGACCTTTATTAAGGGTAATTTCTTCTTCTTCTAGTTCCAAAGGCGGAAGGTCCTCTCTAGGAGACCAATCTTGAATATTAAATTTTACTGATACAGATGTTTCTGATGACTTGCCCTCTTTAACTTTGGAGTTATTTATTAGATCTGGTAATCTTTCAGCCCTCATCCCTCTACTATTAGCTAGACCTAAACAGAATAAAATTCCATCTAAAATATTACTTTTCCCAGAACCGTTAGGACCCGTAACCACCGTAAAACCTTCTTCAAGGGGAATTTTTACATTTCCCCCAAAAGATTTAAAATTTTCAAACTCGACCTGATTGATATGTACCAATCTCAAGTCTCAATAGCTAAATAAGAATAACTAATTTGCAAAAATTCTCAATAGAAATATTACGTTTATTTATAAATGAATATTAAAATTTTTTGCTCAATCGGCAAGAATTAACTGAAATTTCCAACAAACCATAAAGAATTTCACCATCCAAAATGAATCTAAAATATTCAGAGTCAAATTTATCAGAAACGTTTTTAAATATTCCATGATCAATTCTTTTTACAAACCCTCTATTATCAGAAAGTTCATGTTCTATCCTTGATAGCCATATAAGTCTATGATTTGGCTGCTTATAAATTTCTATTGAAGCTTGATTTAATAGAGGTAGTTTTAAAAATTTCCAAGTTAAACAATCTGTTCCATTTTCAACAAGAAAATCATAATGAATATCTACAGAGTTAGCAAAATAAACTTTATGTTCAAGCAAAACCCATTTATTCATTATCTAGTTGATAAATAAATCAAAACCTATTTTAAAAAACAAAGTTGAGATAAAGATATATTTTCTTTATAGATGGTTCCTGTTATTTAATTACTTGCATCAGGAACAAATCTTAAAGCAATAAATAGCAAACTTCCAGCTCCTGCAATAGCTGCAGCTACTAATCCGAAATCTGTAGGGATTGTGCGAGATGCAAAAATTAATGATGCAAATGTAATATACATGATGAAATTTAATCTCATTTAATAAATTCAGTAATAGCTTAACAAAACCTTCTTACAGAACAGAGTAGATAAATAAAATGTAAATAAACTTTTATATGTTTTTATTCTATATAAATCGCACAATTCTTTAAATAAGGGTTCCAAATTAAGAAAATAGGGTCTAATCTTAAAATAAATAATTTTCAATAATGGAGACTTACCATCCTCCCAAAGAAGTAGAAGAAAAAAAAGATAACTCTGATCTTCCTGAAAAAGAAGTTATCTCAGAAAAATGGTTACTTGAAAAAATTGACAGTTTAATACCTTTAATAAAAGAAAAATGGCCTAACATTGCACAACAAACCCTTGAAGCCACAAAAGGGAGTATTGATGATTTAGTTGAAGTGATAGCTAGCCATAGTGGAACCTCAGCAATTGGAATAAAAAGCCAACTATTTGAAATCATTGATTCTATAAGAGAAAACAATTGGGAAATATCAGAAAAAATTGAGCCTATAGAAAGTCAATTAGAAGAATTATTAGAAGAACTAAACAATACACTTAGACCAAAAATAGAAAGTCCAATAAGAAAAAAACCACTATTATCTATTGCTATTGCGGCTGGTATTGGTTTACTAATAGGAACTCTCCTAAACAGCGGCAGAAAATAATATGGAAAAACCCAAAAATAAAAACTTTGCAAATACAGCTTCTAGAATTTCGGCTATCGCAAGTTCAGTGATGGATCTACATGTCAGAATAGCTCTTCAAGAAGTGGATAGAGAAAAAAGAAGATTAATCAGTGGTGGAATATTTCTGGCAATTGGAAGCACATTACTATTATTAGTACTAATTTGCATTCATATTATTTTTTATCTTTTTCTAAAAAATTATAATAACTGGAATATTGAATATAATTTATTACTAATAATTTTTATCGATTTATTTCTTGCAGGATTAAGTTTGAAGCTTGGAGGTAAATTAGCCAAAGGACCATATCTTCCTCAAACATTAGAGGGTTTAGGTAAGACAACAAAGGCCGTTTTAGGCAAAAAATAAATTACCTAATTAAATACTTTATCCATCTACAGTCTATCCCCCCATTACTAACAGGAATTTTCAATGAAGATTTCATTTTTAAATATTTTGTTAATTTTGGATTTCCACTAAGCAGCCAAAATTCCCAACCTGAAAAATTATTCTTTAGGAAGATTCCCATTTGTTCATATAAACAAATCAATTCATTTTCATCGCCTAATTTTTTGCCGTATGGAGGATTACATATGATTATGCCAGGTGTACAACTTAATTGGAGTGCTAAAAAATCATTATTTATGAGCTCAATATAATTTTCGAGTCCAGCTAACGATATGTTTACATTCGCCTGCTCAAAAACCTTTTTATTAATTTCACACCCTATTATTGTTGGTAATTTTTCATAATTTATAATTTTATTCTTTGCCTTATTTTTTTCATTAAGATAAATATCCTTACTAAAGTCCAACCAATTCTCAAAAAGATATACTTGATCAATATTTATGGGAACTCCAAGGAATTGGTTGACTGCCTCAATTAAAAAAGTTCCTGAGCCACACATAAAATCTATTAATGGAACTTCACCATTCCATTGAGTCATATTTATCAATCCAGAAGCTAAATTTTCTTTTAATGGAGCATTTCCAATTGCGGGTCTATAGCCTCTTTTGTGTAAGCTTTCTACGCTGCTTTGAAGACTGAGAATTGCTTTATTATTATTTAAATGCAGATGAATTATAAAATCAGGATTATCTAGAGAAATATTTGATCTTTTATTCCACACTGCCTGTTGCAAATCAGTTATGGAATTTTTTACTTCAAGAGCAGTAAAGTGCGTATGACTTAAAGAAGATGTTCTCCCAGTTACTTGAACATTAAACGTTTTATCAAAGTGCAGCCAATTTAACCAATCAAATGAATCTCTAACCCCCGCATATAAAGATTGCTTGTCATAGCAATTAAAACTTGCAATTTCTCTATAAAAACGAAAAGCTAATCTGGAATAAAAATGAACTCTATAAAAAGTTTCAAAATCACATTCAAAATTAATAAATCTTTTATAAGTATTAATATTAAAACCGCCTAAATTTAAAATTTCTTCTGCTAAGGATTTCTCTAGTCCCTCCGGAGATGATGCCACTACATTCATATACTATAAAATTTAATAAAAAACTATTCAATAACCATTTTGCCTGTCAGAATATAATTGTCCAATTGGACTAGGTGATCTCAACCGATGTTTCGGACAGCGGTTCGATTCCGCTCAACTCCACTATTTGGGGTTGTAATGGTTTCGACGGGGCATAAGGAAGGTGACTGAAGCCGGCTCGGTTAGAGCAAAAACACAAATGCTAACAAAATCGTTAGTTTCTCCCGTCAAACAGCACCAGTTGCTGCTTGATCCTAAAGGAGATGGGGTTATATCAGCCTTATCAACCAAATGATACGAGGAGTCTGGAAGGACTCCACTTTTTTTTAATAACTAAGAAGTTGTAATAGATAATTTATTAGTGTGTAAATATTGCTGCAAATGTTTGTATTAAAAAGAATTTTTTTAATTTTATAAGTATAAATACTGAGAAGAAAAGTTTTAAATTAATTTATCTTATTAGAAAATTGAATTACAAAATGGAATCTAATAAAAAACTGAATGACTTGATAATAAATCTCAAACCAAAAATTATTAGATTCACTGGCGAAAAATTTCCCAATGAACTATGGAGTAGTGGTTGTCAAATAAAAAAAATAAGAAAATATCTAGCTAAAAATTTAATTAAATACTTGAAAAAGGATTTTTAGGCATTTTTTTTAAACATTTTTTTGAAAATTCCTGCAGTACCTCAAATTCACTTTTATTTAAATTCCACTTGAATACGTTCGATACATCTATAACTTGAGATTTTTTCCGCATTCCAACGAGTGGAATAGCTCCTTGATAACAACACCAATTAATTGCTACTTGCGCTTGGGAAACTGATCTTTGATTCGCAATTCTTTTTAAACACCTTCGTAATTCATATGTTTGTTTTTTAAAGTTTTCAAATAATGCATTGCGAATAAAACTTTTTTCCTTATTCTCTTCCTTATCTGGATCAATACAAAGTATTCCAAAGGACAAAGGACTATAAGCAAAGAAATCAATATTATTTTCATCGCAAATTTTTTTTACCTGATATTGTTTTCCTAAATCGGGAGCAAGCAAAGAAAACTGTATCTGAACACTCTTTAGTCTCTGATCTCTTTTTGCCAAGAAATTAATTAATTTTATCAATCTTTTAGGGCCTATATTTGATAAGCCTATTTGAAAATCAAAGCCTTCATCTTTTAAATCGCAAAGATTATTCAAAAGCCCTAATTCCTGCCAAGGATTGTATTTTGCAGTTGACCAATGTAATTGCACTATATCTAATTTGTTATTAAGTCTTTCTAAACTTTTCAAGAAAGGTTTATTAAAACCTCTTTTACCTATTCTCCAAGGATAAGGTGCAAGTTTGGTTGCTACTTGAATTCTTTTTTTCTTTGCTGAAGGAGTATTTAGTAAAAATTTTCCAATCAATAATTCACTTCTGCCTCGAAGATTCCCAGTACCGTAAGAATCTGCAGTATCAATTAGATCGAAACCTCTTCGTAACGCTTCATTATATGTCTCACGTAAATCATCGTCATTTATAGATTGGTAATTCCAGAAAAGCTTATTCCCCCAAGACCACGTACCTAATCCAATTCTTTTCTTCACTAGCCAATTTTAATAAGGAACTTTATAAGGTTATCTAAAAATATTAACTTCTTTAAAATATTTCAAAAAATAAGTTTTAAAGCATTAAAAATGAATTTCTCTTGACATTAAGAAATTATTCTCCAAAGTAAGAGAAATAAAAATAAAAAATTGTTCATTACCGTTTGCGGACAAAAAGGGGGTGTGGCCAAGACCTGCACAAGTATTCACCTTGCTAGTGTTTGGCATTCTGAAGGTAAAAAAGTTTGCATAGTAGATGCCGACAAGAATAGATCTGCTTTAGCATACTCTTCAAGAGGCAATCTTCCATTTCCAGTTTTCCCCGTCAGTTCAGCTGCTAAAGCATCAAGATCATCAGAAATTGTAATCACTGATGGCCAGGCTAGCAGTGATCAAGAAGAACTTAAACACTTAGCGTATGGTTCAGATTTAGTTATCTTGCCTACAACTGCAAAAGCAAGATCAGTAGAATTAACTGTTGAACTAGCTAATTTATTAAGCAACTTAAAAGTTAACCATGCAGTAGTAATAGTAAAAGTTGATTTTAGACAGCAAAAAGCAGCGCAACAAGCCAAAGCAGCTCTAGAAAATTTTGGTTTATATGTTTTTGATACATTTATACCCTTACTCTCAGCATTTGATAAAGCAGAAGCCTCTGGCAATGCTGTATTTGAAGCTGTAGACGATTTAGGCAGATCAGATCCTCGTCGAATGACGGGCTGGTCTGCTTATTGTTCAATTGCCTCACAAATTCCATGCCTGATTTCGAAGCCCTCATCCGACACCAACAACTTAAACAACCAACAACCAATAAGCGCTTAAAAGTAGTTGATTCTCCTAATTTTGAAGAAGAAGAAAAAAAAGAAGAAGCAATAATTAGACAATCTGGATTATTAGTTAATTTGTTTGGAGGTTTTATAGGCTCTGTAATTGGAACTTTGACAATACTGTTTTTCTATATTAATGAATATCTACCATTAGATTTACTAAAACTTAAGTAGTATATTCCGAGTTTATTTCAACATATTTTTTAGAAAGATCGCACCCCCAAGCTGTGCCTCTCGATTCGCCAGAATTTAGATTAATCATAATTTTTACAATATCATCTACCAAATATCTACCTTTCATTCTGGACTTAATATAGTCTGTGACTTTTTGTGGATCATATTTATTTAACTTGCCTTTTTCCAAAATGTGGGCGTTTCCTATATACAAGTCAAAGTCATTTAAATTAAATTTAACTCCAGAATTACCTGCAGCAGAAATGATTCGTCCCCAATTTGGATCACAACCATGTATTGCAGTTTTTACCAAGGCAGAATTACAAATAGATTTTGCGAGCATAATTGCATCATCTATATTTTTTGCTCCTTGAACCAAAACTTCTAATAAACAATTTGCTCCCTCTCCATCCCTTGCAATATTTTTTGCCAAGTTCTGACATACAATATCAATCCCTTGTTGGATAATTGGAAAAAACCTTTTTTCAATTTTCTCTCCTGCATTTATTCCAACAAAAGAATCATTTGTACTTGTCTCTCCATCAACTGATATTGCATTAAAAGATTTTTGAACCGCAATAGCAATCATTTTGTCCCATTCTTCTTTTTGAATACCCGCATCACAGGTTAGAAAAGCAAGCATTGTAGCCATATTGGGGTAAATCATTCCTGAACCTTTTGCAAATCCTGCTATTTTTATTTTTCTACCTTGAATAATCGTCTCTATTGACACTTTTTTCAAAGTCAAATCAGTAGTTAAAATTGCTTCTGCTGCATTTGCAAAATTATTACCCTTTAAATCACTAACTAAATTAGGTAAATTTTTTACTAAATCATTTATTTGTATTGGAACACCAATTACACCAGTTGAGCACATTAAAACTTCTTCTTCTTTTATTCCTAAAAGTTCCGCAATCTTTCCTGTAGCAATTTGAAAATGTTGAATGCCAAGATTTCCTGTACATGCATTTGCTTGACCAGAATTAATTAAAATTGCTCTTACAAAACCTGAAGTTTTTTTAATCCTTTCCTCACAAATATCCACACAAGAAGCTCGAACAATTGATTGGGTAAACATCCCACTAAAAATACTTCCTTCTGGAGCGAGTATTAGTGCTAAATCTTTTTTATTAGAAGCTTTTAAACCAGCAGATATCCCAGCAAAAAGAAACCCCTTGGGTATTACCTTACTGTCATCAACAAACGACCAATTGGAATCTAACCTGCTCAAACTTTTTGGTATTTTAATTCATAATAACTACTCTTTAAAACTAAAGAAACTAAGTAATTAGATTATTATTAATTATATGGATATTCTTCAAAAATTAAAAAACAACCAAAGAAGGATTGGTTTAACAGGAGGTATTGCAAGTGGGAAGACAACCATAACTAATTACATAAGAAAACATAAAAACATACCAATATTAGATGCAGATCATTTTTCAAGAGAATTAATCAAACCAAATACATATGGATATAAGAAAATTTTAGATTATTTTGGAAATAAAATTATTGATAATAAAAGCAATTCAGAAAGGGCAATAAACAGAAAACTTTTAAGGAACATTATTTTTAAACATTCAGAAAGCAAGGAATGGATTGAAAAACTACTTCACCCTTTAATTAAAGAAAGAATGATAGAAGAATGCAGTCAGTACAGAAATAATCAAACTATAGTATTGGTTATTCCATTATTGTTTGAAGCAAAATTTGAAGATATTTGCACTGAAATATGGTTAGTTAAATGTCCTAAAGAAATACAAAAAAACAGACTTATCACAAGAGATAAAATTAGCGAAAAAGAAGCATATGAATTGATAAATATTCAATTAAGTTTTGAAGAAAAAAGAAAATTCTCAGATATTATTTTAGAGAATTCGGATGATCAAAACAAATGGATCAATACGATAAAAAAGCTTCTTTAAGCTTTAGCTATTTAATTTTTCCATAAGAAGTTTATTTGCAAGTTTAGGATCAGCTTTACCTTTTGTTCTTTTCATAAGTTGACCAACAAAAAAACCAAGTAACTTAGTTTTGCCATTTTTAAATGCTTGAACTTCATTTGGATGTTCATTTATAAGTTCATCAATTATTGGGGAAATACTTGAAGAATCAGATATCATTGCCAACCCTTTTTCTTCAACTAATTTTTTCGGGGAAATATTTTTTTTAATAAGTTCAGGTAAAATTTCTTTTGCAATTTTTCCACTAATTATATTTTTTGAAATCATGTTAATCATTTCAGCAAGATTTTCAGGACTAAGCTTTAATTCACTAAAACTTAGTTTGTTTGATTTTAAATAGCCGACAATATCACTTGTTACCCAATTTGAAGCTAGTTTAGCCTCAGCACCATTTGCTACTGTTTCTTCAAAAAAGTTTGCCATGCTTATTTCATCAGAAATTACCCTTGCATCATATGCAGACAACCCAAATTGACTTACGTATTTATATCTTTTCTTTGAAGGTAATTCTGGTAGTTCTTTAAACCATATTTCTTGTTGGGCTTTTGTTATTTCAATTGGACCTAAGTCAGGATCAGGAAAATATCTATAGTCACTGCTACCTTCTTTTAATCTCATACTTTTCGTTAATTGCTTAGCTTCATCCCATAACCTTGTTTCTTGGAAAATTTTTCCTCCATTTTCATAAACTTCTATTTGTCTGGCTATTTCATAATCACAAGCCTTTTGAATTGCAGAAAATGAATTCATATTTTTTATTTCCACTTTGGTACCAAAAGGAGCATTAGGTCCTTTTCTAACTGAAATATTGACATCGCAGCGTAATGAACCCTCTTGCATATTTCCGTCTGATACACCTAGATATCTAACTGTTCTTCTAATCTCTGAAGCATATTCAGATGCCTCTTTACCTGATCTAATATCTGGTTTACTTACAATCTCACACAATGCTATTCCGGCACGATTGTAATCAACTAAAGAATACTTAGAACCAGCTAATCTATCACTTCCTGAATGAACTAGTTTCCCGGCGTCTTCTTCCATATGTAGTCTTTCTATACCAATTTTTTTTATATAAGGTTCTTTGTCCTTTTCAATTATTTCAACCTCTAACCAACCATTTTCAGCTAGTGGCTCATCAAATTGTGAAATTTGATAATTTTTAGGAAGATCAGGATAAAAATATTGTTTTCTATCAAATTTACAATGTTCTGCAACGTTTAAATTTAATGCTAAAGAAGTTTTTACAGCATACTCAAGAACAGTCTCATTCAGAACTGGAAGAGTTCCTGGTAAACCACAAACTACAGGATCTATATGAGTATTAGGTGCATCACCAAAAGCTGTTGACGCAGATGTGAATATTTTACTTTTCGTATTAAGCTGTACATGAGTTTCCAAACCAATCACAGCTTCCCAAGATTCCAAATTGTTCATTATAAAAAGTCTCTTTATTAATATTATTGGATATAAAGGAAAAGAGGACCAAAACACAAATAAAAATACTAATTTTTAAATGGCACAAGAAACCAAAAATTCAATATTAATCATTGGAGGTGGACTTTTAGGTTTATCTATTGCTTATGAATTTTCTAGAAATAACTTCAAAGTTTTAGTTTTAAGCAAAAACAGAAATGAATCAGCTGGATTTGTTGCTGCAGGAATGTTAGCTACTCATGCCGAAGGGCTCGAAGATGAATTACTAAAATTTGGCCAAGAAAGTCAAAATCTAATTCCAAAGTGGATACAAAGTATTGAACAAGATAGTAATATTAAATGCGGTTTAAAAAAATGTGGCATAGTAGTTCCTTTTAAAAACAAAGAAGATCTTGAAGAGTTTCCCACTTATGAATATGGAAAATATTTAAATCACAAAGATCTTCAAACAGAAATCAATGGAATGAATTCTATTTGGAAACATGGTTTACTTTTTGAACAAGATGGTCAAATAGATAACCGAAGAAAACTGATGCGTGCACTTGAGAGAGCATGCTCCTTGAATGGAGTCAAATTTCAAGAGGGATCAGAAGTAGAGGATTTGACATTCGAAAAAAACAAAATTACAGGTGCAACAGTTTTATGCGCCACTGGGGAAATAAAAAAAATTAACTGCGAAAAAGCAATTATATGCAGCGGTGCGTGGAGTAAAAAAATTTTTAATAAGATTCCAGTCTTTCCTGTAAAGGGACAAATGCTATCAATACAAGGTCCAACAAATTTTTTGAAAAGGGTTATTTTTGGTCCAAAAACTTATCTAGTTCCCCGTGATGATGGACTTATTATAGTTGGAGCGACAGTTGAAAAAGATTCAAAATTTAATCAAGGTAATACTCCTAATGGAATAAAACAACTGCAAGAAGGCATTCGCTCTTTATTGCCAGAAGCTATTAATTGGCCACAAATGGAACATTGGTGGGGCTATAGACCTTGCACACCAGATCTAAAACCAATAATTGGAAAATCAAAAATTGAAAATCTTTATATAGCTACAGGACATTACAGAAATGGAGTTTTATTTTCTGCAATAACAAGTGATCTTCTTTTGAAAATAGTTCAAAATAAAAATCTCAAAGAAATAGAGAAAAGCTTTTTAGAAAAATTTAGTTTAGATAGATTTGCGATTTAAATTTTAATTTTCAGATCGCCATTTTGAATCAGAAGTTTCCCAATCACATAATTCCTCTTCGTTAAACCATAGATCAATTTCAAATTTTGCTGTATCTTCTCCATCAGAACCATGAATAATATTCCTCCCAATATCAATAGCTAAATCACCTCTAATTGTTCCAGGCTCTGCTTCCAGAGGTTTTGTTGCACCTATTAGTTTTCTAGCACTCAAAATAACTCCTTCGCCTTCCCACACCATTGCTACAACAGGACCACTTGAAATAAAGTCTACTAAATCACCAAAAAAGGGTCTTTCTTTATGTACTCCATAATGATTTTGAGCAAGTTCTTTTGAAGGAATTAATTGCTTTAATCCAATCAATTTAAATCCTTTTTTTTCAAATCTGCCAATAATCTCAGAAACATATCCTCTTTGAACTCCATCTGGTTTAATTGCAATAAAGGTTTTCTCTTTGGTCATTTAGTTAATAATCACTCTATGTATATTCAACTTTTGGGTGGTAACTTGGCAAGTAATCATTAAAATAAAAGATATTGTTTTAAATTATTTTCAAAAACATTTATTAATCACTAAGACATAAATTGACCAATTTTGAGCCGAAAAAATTCAAGAATATTTGGACTATTGAAGATAGTATTTCGACTTATAACATAGACAAATGGGGAGATAAATATTTTTCTATAAATTCCAAAGGAAATATATCAGTAACTAAAGATATAAAATCTGAAAATAAGATTGATCTTTTTAAGCTTGTCAAAGAACTTAAGAGTAGAGAAATAAATCCTCCTTTAATCATAAGATTTAATGATATCTTGAAAGATCGAATAAATGCATTACATGACTCTTTTTTAAAAGCAATAAAAACCTATAAATATAAGAACATTTATCAAGGCGTTTTTCCTGTCAAATGCAATCAACAGAAAAATGTCCTTGAAAAGATAATAGAGTTTGGTAGCCAATGGAATTTTGGTTTAGAAGTAGGAAGTAAATCAGAACTATTAATTGGCCTTGCACTTCTTGAAAACCAAAATTCATTACTAATATGCAACGGATATAAAGATAAAAAATATATTGAGATTGCTACTTTGGCCAGAAAACTCGGCAAAAAACCAATAATAGTTATTGAACAACGAGATGAGGTAAAAAGAATTATTCAAGCAGTTCAAGAACTTAACGCGACTCCATTGATAGGAATTAGAGCAAAGTTATCAAGTAAAAGTAGTGGTAGGTGGGGTAAATCTATTGGAGATAATTCCAAATTTGGATTATCAATCCCAGAAATTATGTCGACAATAAAAGAACTAAAAGAAGCAAATCTTATCAACGAAATGAAATTGCTCCATTTTCATATAGGCAGTCAAATAAGTGATATTGCTGTGATCAAAGACGCATTACAAGAAGCGAGTCAAATATATGTTGAACTATGCAAACTAGGAGCCCCAATGCAATATATCGACGTTGGGGGTGGATTAGGCATAGATTTTGATGGAACTAAAACCTCCTCCAACACTTCTACTAATTATTCTCTCCAAAATTATGCTAACGATGTAATTGCAACTATTAAGGATTCTTGTGAATTAAATAATATCAAGCATCCAATCATAATCTCAGAAAGTGGAAGAGCAATAATTAGTCATTGTTCAGTTTTAATTTTTAATGTCTTAGGAACAAGTCATGTCAGTTCCAAGCTACAAATTTTTGATAAAAAAAATCAAAGTTTAATAATTTCAAATTTACTTGATACTTTCTATGAATTAAAAAAACTTAAAAATAAAAAAATAAATTTATCTCAAATAATTGAACTATGGAATGATGCAAAAAAGTTTAAAGAAGATTGCTTAGTCGCTTTTAGATTAGGATTTTTAAGTTTGGCAGAAAGAGCTTATGCCGAAGAACTTACTTGGGCTTGTGCAAAAGAAATTTCTAATAACCTGAATAATGATGAAATCAATCACCCTGATTTATCTGAAATTACAGAAACTCTTGCATCAACTTATTATGCAAATTTATCTATATTTAAATCTATTCCTGATAGCTGGGCAATAAATCAGATTTTTCCAATAGTACCAATACATAGGCACTTAGAGGAGCCATTCTGCAAAGGCAACTTTGCAGATTTAACTTGTGATTCAGATGGGAAACTAAATAATTTTATTGATAATGGAAAAATTAAATCACTACTAAATTTGCATAAGCCAGAAGAAGATAAAGATTACCTAATTGGAATTTTTATGACTGGAGCCTATCAAGAAGCATTAGGAAACTTGCACAATTTATTTGGCAGTACCAACGTTGTTCATATAGACATAAATCAAGATAATTCATATAAGGTCAAAAATATTATTAAAGAGGACAGTAAATCTGAAATTTTACAATTATTAGATTACAGTTCAGCTTCTTTGGTTGAATCTATAAGAATTAATACTGAATCAGCAATTGATCAAAATAAACTAACTATTGAAGAAGCAAGGAAATTAATAGATCAAATCGAAATTAGTCTCAGAAAAAGTAGTTATTTATCAGAATAACTAGCTAATGTTTTTTGCAAATAATTTTTAGCATAATCTAAAGCATCACTTAACTTATCAATATCTTTAGCACCTGCTTGAGCAAAGTTAGGCTTTCCTCCTCCACCTCCCGAACAAATTCTTGCAATCTCATTAATTAATTTACCTGCATGCAATCCTATTTTTACTGCATCATCGCCTAAAGAAACTACAAATAACAACTTTCTATTTTCTGGATTTGGTATTCCCCCAAGAATCACTATTGCTTTATTTCCTAAATGAGAAGTTAAATTAAGTGCTGCAGATTGCAAAGAATTCCCATCTAAGCCATCAATCTGATTTACTAAAATTGAAAAAGAATTTACTATTTCTGCGGATGATTTTATAGAAGAGTATTTAAAATATGCAATTTCATCTTTCATTTTTTGTATCTCTTTATTCTTATTAATAAGCTCTGCTTGCAAATTATTAACCCTTTCAAAAAGTTGATTAGGATTTGCTTTTAACAAATCACTTAGTTGGTTTACTAATGCATTTCTATCACTGAAATAGTCTAATGCTGATTGGCCTGATAATGCTTCGATTCTTCTGACTCCAGCTGAGATTCCTTCCTCACTAATTATTTTGAAAGAACCTAATTCGGATGTAGTTTTAACATGTGTGCCACCACAAAGTTCCATTGAAACTCCTGGTACATTAACAACGCGCACTTCGTCATCATATTTTTCTCCAAACATGGCGACTGCGCCCTTTTCAAGAGCCTCACTCTTAGACATATTTTTTATTTCTAGGGCATGATTTTCCATAATCCAAGAGTTAACTAAAGTCTCAATCTTGGAAATTTGATCTTCAGAAATAGGATTAGAGGAATTAAAATCAAATCGTAATTTATTAAAGGCTACTAATGAACCTTTTTGTCCAACACTTTCATTAATAACTGATTTAAGTGCAGATTGTAATAAATGTGTAGCTGTATGATTTGCAGCAGCCTTAGCTCTATTGGAGGAGCTAACATTAGTCTTAACTTTTTGTCCAATAGTTAATTTTCCTTTTTTGATCGTTCCATAATGTAAAAAAACATTTTTCTTTCGCATGACATTATCAATCAAGACCTCAACATCGTTTGAAAATATCGTTCCAATATCACCAACTTGACCGCCAGATTCTCCATAAAAAGTTGTCTGATCAAGAACAATTAAAACTTTCTGACCTTCACTTGCTTCCTTAACTAATGTTGAATCCAAGAATATACCCTTTATTTCAGCTTCCGAAAGGAGTGACTTATAACCATTAAAAACAGTTTTGTTAAAAACATCTATTTCTCGCTCTAATGATCCCTCTAATGTCAAATCAATATTACTTGAAGCAGCTTTAGCTCTCTCTTTTTGTACATTCATTTCTTCTTCAAAACCCTTTACATCTACACTGATACTATGTTCTTCAGCAATTTCTACAGTAAGTTCTAGAGGAAATCCATAAGTATCATAAAGTTCAAAAGCTTTAAAACCAGAAATTAATTTCTGCCCTGAAGAAATTAACTCATCTAGCAATTTCTCTCCTCTTTCAAGAGTTTCCCTAAATCTTATTTCTTCAATTTTTATCTCATTCAAAATTAAATCGTTATTATTTTTTAAATCAGGATAATTATTTTGCATTAAGTTAATTCCGACAGTAGCAATATGAGGTAAAAATTCATTTGTTATACCTAATAATCTGCCATGTCTGACCATTCTTCTAATAAGCCTTCTTAATATATATCCCCTACCGAGATTACTTGCTGATACTCCATCAGAAATTAAATGAATAACAGCTCTTGTGTGATCACCAATGATTTTTAAAGAAATTTTGTTTTTATCATCTGAAGAAAAATAATCAATATTTGCAATCTCACAAATTTTTTGAATAATAGGAAAAATCAAATCTGTCTCATAATTATTTTGCTTTTTTTGTAGTATTTGAGCCATCCTTTCAAGACCCATTCCTGTATCAATATTTTTAAATTTTAAATCGGTCAATTTTCCATTAGGGTCACGATTATATTGCATAAAAACAAGATTATAAAATTCAATAAAACGATCTCCATCTTCTAAATCAATACTCTGCAGACCCTTTTCAGGATGAAAATCATAATAAAGTTCTGAACAAGGTCCACATGGACCTGTTTTGCCAGATGACCAAAAATTATCTTTCTCACCTAGTTTGACTATCCTATCTGGATGAATACCAATTTCATCTCTCCAAATTTTTGCAGACTCTTCGTCTTCGTGAAAAACACTCACAATTATATTTTCAACAGAAAGTTGATAAATATTAGTAACTAATTCCCAAGCCCATTGAATAGCCTCTCGTTTAAAATAATCTCCAAAAGAGAAATTACCAAGCATTTCAAAAAAAGTGTGATGTCTAGCTGTAACTCCAACGTTTTCTATATCGTTTGTTCTGATGCACTTTTGGCTAGATGTAGCCCTTTTTGATGGTCTTTCTTTTAAACCTAAAAAAACTGGTTTAAAAGGTAGCATTCCAGCAATTGTGAGCATAACCGTAGGGTCATCTGGAATCAAAGATGCACTTGGAATGATTTTATGTAATTTTTCACTGTAAAATTTTAAAAAAGCATTTCTTATCTCATCTCCAGTAACTATTTTTTTAATTAATTGAGATGTCATTTATCAAGAATAAGATGATTAAAAATTAAAGAAAAGCGTAATTTCGGTTATTTCGCAACGATAATCACGCGAATTTATATTCTATATAACTAAAGTTAATTTATAAAGCTAATTATTTTATGATAGCCTCTGCCCAGACAAGTAATTCTAAATTGGCACAAACTAATAACAAGTTGACGATTCAATCTCTAAACTTTGCTAAAGATTCTTGTGCCATAAGATCTTTGGATTGGGATCGCAGTAGATTTGATATTGAATTTGGTTTAAGAAATGGAACTACGTACAATAGTTTTATTATTAAAGGCGAGAAACTAGCAATCATTGATACTAGTCACGCAAAGTTTGAAGAATTATGGTTTGAAGAATTACTGAAAAAGGTCAATCCGCAAGAAGTTGATTATCTAATTACCAGCCATACAGAACCTGATCATTCTGGTTTAATAGGTAATCTTTTAGAATTAAACCAAAATATCACACTAGTTGGATCAAAATTAGCACTTAAATTTATTGAAGACCAAATACATATTCCCTTTAAACGTCTAGAGGTTAAGAGCGGAGAGTTTTTAAATCTCGGAACTAATCCTAATAGTGGTTTAGAACATAATATTGAATTCATAAGTGCACCAAATTTGCATTGGCCAGATACCATATTTTCATATGATCACAGTACAAATGTTCTCTATACATGCGATGCTTTTGGACTACATTATTGTTCTGACGAATTTTTTGACACTGATCAAAAAGAAATATACGATGATTTCCGTTTTTATTACGATTGCCTTATGGGTCCAAACGCTAGAAGCGTTATGCAGGCAATTAAAAGAATAGATAAGCTACCTGAATTAAAAACAATAGCTGTGGGTCATGGGCCTTTGCTCCATAATCAGGTCAATTTTTGGAAAGGAAAATATCTGGAATGGAGTAGCAATAAAAGCAAAGGCAATGATTTTGTGTCAGTGTGCTACATAAGCGACTATGGTTATTGTGATCGACTCAGTCAAGCAGTATCTCATGGAATAAGCAAAGCAGATGCTCAGGTTCAGTTAATTGATCTAAGATCTTCTGACCCGCAAGAATTAACAAGTTTAATTTCCGAATCAAAAGCAGTAGTCATTCCCACATGGCCTGTAGACTCAGATAATGAATTAAAAGAATCCCTCGGTACTTTATTTGCAGCACTAAAGCCAAAACAATTTACTGCAGTTTATGATGCATTTGGTGGAAATGATGAACCTATAGATTCCCTAGCAAATAAATTAAGAGAACTTGGTCAAAAAGAAGCTTTCTCTCCATTAAGAGTTAAAAATATCCCAGATCCGATTGTTTATCAACTATTTGAAGAAGCTGGAACTGATTTGGGTCAATTGATCAATAAAAAGAAGAATATTGCCTCTATGAAGAGCCTTGATTCAAATTTAGATAAAGCGTTAGGTAGATTAAGTGGAGGATTATATGTAGTAACAGCTAGTCAAGGGGAAGGTTCGACATTTAGACAAAGTGCAATGGTCGCAAGTTGGGTTAGCCAAGCAAGCTTTTCTCCACCAGGTATTACAGTTGCAGTAGCAAAAGATAGAGCTATTGAATCATATATGCAAGTTGGTAAAGGTTTTGTTGTGAATATCTTGAGAGAAGATAACTATCAAAAAATGTTCAGACATTTTTTAAAAAGATTTTCCCCTGGAGCTGATAGATTTGCGGATGTAGATATAATTAGCAACATCGCTGTAGGAGGACCTGTTCTTTCAGATTCACTCGCCTTTTTAGATTGTAAAGTCAGTTCAAGACTGGAGACTCCAGACCATTGGATAATTTACGGAATTGTTGAAAATGGTAATGTTTCTGACTTATCATGTAAGACAGCAGTTCATCACAGAAAAGTTGCTAATCACTATTAGAAAATAAGTCTTTGAAATGTCATATATTAATATAGGCTTACTTGCAGAAAATCAGAATTTATCAGAATTTGAAATTACTGAAAATTTTTCTTGTGTAAGATTCCTAGACCAAAATAAAGAAAGATTTGAACTTGAATTTAACCTTGAAAAAGGAACCTCTTTTAATACTTTTTTCATTAGAAGTCATGAGGAACTTTTTATTATTCATCCACCTGAGAAACAATATTTAGATGCGTTTAATAAAGTAATTTCTAGGTTTTGCGATCAATTTAAATTAAGTAATATCAACTTCATTTCTGGTCATATTAATCCGCAAATTATTGAAACTATAAAGAACATAAGTACCCAATTTCAAAATACAACTATTACTTGCTCTAATCCAGGTTATAAACTTATTAGCGAACTTTGGAACCAAAGAAATCCTACCTTAGAAAACTTTATTGAAATTCAATTACCTAAAATAAACATAATCAAAAAAGAACTGAATTTAGAATTAGATAACATTTCATTAGAGTTAATTCCTATTCCAACAGCACGTTGGCCTGGTGGCCTGATAATTTATGAACGTAATCAAGAAATACTTCTTAGTGAAAAAATTTTCTCTGCACATATTGCATCTAAATATTGGTCTGAAACAAATCGAGTTAGTACAGAAATTGATAGAAAACATTTTTATGATTGCTTGATGGCACCAATGTCTAATCAAGTAGTATCAATAACTGAAAAAATTGCAGATTATGACATTAAAACTATTGCACCATTACATGGTCCAGCGATCGAATATAGCTTAAAAAGCTTTTTAAATGACTACATTAGATGGGGAGAGAATCTCTCAACCAATAATCATAAGATCGCTCTTATATATGCAAGTGCATATGGAAACACAGCCTCAATAGGGGATGCATTAGCTAAAGGGATAAATAGAACCTCTGTAGAAGTTGAAAGTATTAATTGTGAATTTACACCTAATGATGTACTTGTAAAATCCATCCAAAATGCTGATGGATATTTAATAGGCTCACCCACATTGGGTGGTCACGCCCCAACACCAATAGTTAGTGCACTAGGAACATTGTTAGCAGAGGGTAATAGAGATAAGCCAGTGGGAATTTTTGGCAGTTTTGGCTGGAGCGGCGAAGCTATAGATTTACTTGAATCAAAATTAAAAGATGGTGGTTTTAAGTTTAGTTTTGACCCTATAAGGATTAAATTCAGTCCAAATAAACCAAAGATTAAAGAGTTAGAAGAAATAGGTACTCACTTTGGAAGAAAAATTATAAAAAAAGCAAAGAAAAAACCCAGAAAATCAGATACTGGAATGATTACTAGCAAAACGGATCCAAAACTACAAGCACTTGGAAGAGTAATTGGATCGCTTTGTGTTCTAACAGCCTCTAAAGGCAAAGATGAGAATAATATTCAAGGAGCTATGCTTGCATCTTGGGTAAGTCAAGCAAGTTTTTCCCCGCCCGGATTAAGTATTGCAGTAGCTAAAGATAGATCGGTTGAGTCTCTTCTGCAAATAGGAGATTCATTCGCATTAAATATTCTTAGTGAAAAAGATTTTAAAGAACCTTTGAAAAGATTCACAAAGCCCTTTGCACCTGGAGAAGATAGATTTGAAGGACTAAATATTGAATTAACTCCTAATGAACAGATAATCATTCCTGAATCGCTCGCATGGTTAGATGCTTCTGTAAAAGAGAGAATGGAATGTGGAGATCATTGGGTAATTTACGCCGAAGTACTACACGGTAATATACTAAAATCCGATAGTCTAACAGCAGTTCATCACCGCAAAACAGGCGCTAACTATTAAATTTATTTATCTAATTTATGACTGAAACAAAAGATCTAATAATCATTACGGCTAGTTGTGGCAAAAATTTAGAACTTTCTGAAAAATTTCTTGAAAAAAGTAATGAACTTAAAATAAGTTCTGAAATTTTAGATCTCACCACTCTTGATATTCCATTATTTAATCCAAGAATTCACAGCAAAGAAAATATTCCGAATGAAATAGAAGATTTAAAAAAAAAGCTTTTCAAGATTGAAAGGTGGGTGATTTGTGCGCCTGAATATAATGGATCTATACCTCCTATTCTCTCCAACTTCATAGCATGGCTTTCTATTTCTGGAGATGACTTTAGGAATTTATTTAATGGTCAACCGATTGCAATTGCAACATTTTCTGGTGGCATAGGGTTAGAATTATTGACCTCATTACGCATTCAATTAGTGCATTTAGGAAGTCAAGTATTAGGAAGACAACTTTTGTCCTCATATAGTAAACCTATAGATACAAAGACTATTGAAGACATTATTCGAAGACTTTTACAAATGAAAAAATTAAAAACATAAACATTTAAAACCTAATAAAATTTCATTTTTTTTCATTCCAAACTTTCAAAATTTCTCTAGCCATAGGCAGTGCATGAACAGATCCTCCACCAGGAGTATTTTGTGCAAAAGCAACTATAAGTAATTCGCTTTTTTCAGAAGGAGTAAAGCAAACGAACCAAGCGTGATCTAATCCGCCTTCACCATCTTCAGCAGTTCCAGTTTTTCCTGAAACTGGAGGTAAATTTGAAACCCCATAATTAATTGATACTCCTGTGCCAGACTCTACTACTTTCCTGAGACCACTTTTTATCAATTGAATATTTTGTGGGTCAATGTCAATTGGAATACGTTTTTTATCTAAAAGACTTTCTTTATCTTTTTTAACTAAATAAGGAGTAACTAGATACCCTCCATTTGCAATTGCAGCATATGCTCTAGCTATTTGAATAGGGGTAACTTGTACAACAAATTGTCCGATAGACATACTAGCAATATCTTCTGGAACCCAAGGGGTTCTTCCAGGTTGCCCCCATCCTCTACCTTCTCTAGCCCATTTACTACTAGCTACTAATCCTATATTTTCTTGTTCAGAAATTTCAATTCCAGATAAAGAATTAAAACCAAGCTTTTGGGAGACCTTGTGAATTTCATCAACTCCTACTCCATAACCTACTTGATAAAAAAATGTATTACTAGAAACTCTTAAAGCATCTTCGTAACCTATTACCCCAAAGCCTAAATCATTATGCTCTCTAAAACATTGTCTCCCATAAGTTATACATGGTTTCGTATCTAACAAAGTTTCTCTAGGAAATTTCCCACTTTCCAAGCCAGCTAAAGCCGTTACAATTTTCCAAACACTTCCTGGATCGTAGGCATTTAATGCTCTATTAAATAAAGGTTTTTCAGGAGAATTAAAAAGTTTATTATATTCTTTCTCAGGTTTAAAATCCTTTGAGAAAAAATTTAAATCGAATGTAGGTTTACTTGTCATTGCTCTTATTGCACCATCTCTTGGATCCATTACTATTATGGCTCCAGCTTTTTTATCTTTAAGAACTTCCTCAGCAACTAATTGCAGATTAAGATCGATTGTTAGTTCAATATCATTACCTTGTACTGGAGGTCTTATACCCAGTGATCTTTGAAATTTTCCTAATGAATTTACTTCAACCATTTCTCCACCCCATTCACCTCTTATAAAATCTTCGTAAACATATTCAATTCCAGTTCTACCGATTAAGTCATTTAATTTATAACCACTTTTAGATAAGAATTTATATTCTAATTCAGTAACTGGCTGAGTATAACCAATTACATGGGCAGCAAGGGATTTAAAAGGATAATTTCTAATTAATTTAGTAGCTATTTCAAAACTAATTAAATTATCTTCATTCTCCTTAAATTTTATTAATTGATCTACGTTTAAATCATCAAGAATAATTACTGAAAATTTCTGATTTTTTAAACCATCAGAGTATTTTTTTTGAATTACATTACTATCAATATTGAACAAGTTAGAAATACTTGATTTATGACTTTCCCAATTGCTTTTATTCACAGATTGAGGCTTTATTATCAAAGAATATTTAACTCTACTATCTGCTAAAACATAACCATTTTTATCTAGTATTCTTCCGCGTATTGGCTGTGAAGCAATAAGTCTGATCCTATTCTCATCTGACATTTTTTTAAAAGACTCATAATTTAAAAGTTGTAAAAAAATTAACCTGAATAGAATCAATAAAAAGGAAACAGAAGAAAAGATAAGTAAGACTAGTGGTTGTCTTTTTAATGAAATAAGATTTTTATTAGGATTTGTTTTTATCAAAAATATAAATTTATTTAAATATTGTTTTTTCCAATAAAGCAATGGTTGATTTTATCTCTTTAAGTCTATTGATTAAATCTTGAAAATCACTATCTTCATTGTTCAGATCGAACTCGTCATTTTCAAGATTATTTGAATTTAAATTTTCACTCATAAAACTTATACTTTTTAAAACAATTAATTCAATTAATGGAATTCTAAATAATAAATTTATTTTTTCAAAATTATTCTTACTTAGATACTTAAAAAATATCAAAAACAAATTAATTTAATTTATTTATATTTTGTTCAAAATAAGGATTACAACTATTCTTTGATATCCCTAAAGACCACCCTACAAACGAAGAAATAAATATCGTGACTATTAACGGCAAAATTGCTTGTTGAGTATTTGTAAGACTGCACCATTCTCTCCAGCTATTAAAAAATCTTTCTCTTTGAAATTTTCTTTTTTCATTTTCTAATAATCTCGTTTTTTTGGCGAAAGATTTTGTTACCCATTTTTCGAAAGGAATTTTTTTTGTAATCGCCATCTTCCTCTCCACTTCTAATAATTGTCCGGAACTAAGATAAGGATGAAATGTACTTACCAATTCAAGAGTTTTTAAAAACATCTCAACAGTTGCATCTTTTATGAGCTTTTGCTCATGACTCAAATCAGCCCACTCTATTTCTGGATAAAAACGATTCCTGTTTGGTGTAATTTGATCCTCTGACATTTGACCAGGTTCTCTTAGCCATCTATTAGTATTTTCGTCAAATCTTCGCCAATATAAAAAAGGATTAATAAAAATTGTTTTGCCAGATACTTTGACTACATCTTGTTGCAGATGATTAGTTATCTTTCTTTCAGAATTTTTAGAATTTATCAAAAGTCCAAATTATTAATCTAATTAAAGATTATCTTTTATTCACTATTTTTCCAGGAATATGAAAAATTATCCTATGAATATTAAGTTATCGATAACTGCCAACGCTTCTTTAAATAATTACAGTATTCACAGTTTAATGAAGGTTTGGGGAAATTATCCGAACGTAATAAATTAACCGTATCAATTATCTGATTTTCTACCCATGAAGTAGAACAATCTAATTTAATTAGATGTACGTCAAAATTTAATTGGTTATTAAATAACTCTTCATTTTTCTTCCCATTGAAATATAAAAGATAAGCTTCATTAGCCACTTGAAAACCATTTTTTTTAAATAACCACTGATACATCTCTAATTGTCTCTTATAGGCTTTTGCATATTCGTATTTATTAAAAGTCTCAGACCAATCAAAATTATTTCTAGAGGTTGCTTTCACATCAACAATAATAAGATCACCATTTTTTTTTTGCCAAATATCATCCACAGCACCACCAAAATCATAGTTGTGTTCTATTGACAGATATCTTATGCCTTGAAAATTACTTCTCCAACGTTCTAAATCTTTGTGTTTGAAAGGCACAGCATCAATTCCATATTCAATAAATAAAGGATGCGGCTCCTGAATTTTTCTATAATAATCAAATTCATTTTTACATAAATTATCTACAGCTATATTTAAAGTAAATGGCAACGATGGCGGTTTTATTTGATATTTTTTATCCAGTACACAACATCTTGGGCAACTAAGATATTTCTCAACTGTAGATCGACTTAATTTAATAATATCGGGCATTAGATTTTAAATCTCATTCAAAAATTTCTTGCTTAAATAAAAAACTTTAAATTTTTTTAAAATTTTAAGACTAACTCCCACTCAATAGAAAAAGCATTTTTTACCCCTTGAAAACGACTGGTATAATTGGTTTCTTTCAATAAGGCAGTTTCGCAACAAACTGGCAGCAAATAGACAATTTATAAACCCAGTAATTTTGTCATTTTGTCATCACTATTATACCACAGCAAACCCGCAGCAAACCGCATAAATGAGGATATAACTACATTCTTGCCCTATAAACTATTCCCACTCAATAGTTCCAGGAGGTTTACTTGTAATATCATAAACAACTCTATTAACTAAACTTACTTCGTTTACGATTCTATTTGCAATCCTTTCCAAAATCTGAAAAGGAATTTTTGACCAATCAGCTGTCATACCATCTTCACTAGATACACAACGTAAAACTATTGGCCATGCATAAGTCCTCTTATCACCCATAACTCCTACTGTTTTTACAGGTAGCAATACTGCAAAAGCTTGCCAAATATCATTGTAAAGTCCGGCTTTTTTAATTTCGTCTCTTACTATCCAGTCTGCATCTCTTAAACAATCAAGTTTTTCATTATTCACCTCTCCTAAAATTCTTATAGCTAATCCTGGTCCTGGGAATGGATGCCTTTTTATAATTTCATCCGGCAAACCTAAAGCAGCTCCCACTTTTCGTACTTCATCCTTAAAAAGTTTTCTTAATGGCTCAACTAATTTAAATTGTAAATCTTTTGGCAATCCGCCAACATTATGATGACTCTTTATTTTTACAGCTATTCTTTCTCCTGTTTTAGGATCAATATTAGTCCCAGCACTTTCAATGACATCAGGATAAAGAGTACCTTGGGCTAAATACTGAAAAGGTCCCAATCTATTGCTTTCTTCCTCAAATACTCTAATAAATTCTTCACCTATAATTTTTCTTTTTTGTTCTGGATCAGTGATACCTTTTAATTTGTCAATAAACCTTTCTCTTGCATTAATGTATTCAACTTTTATATGAAATTTCTTATCAAAAAAATTCATTAAAAATTCTGGTTCACCTTTTCTCATGAAACCTTGGTCTATAAACATGCATGTAAGCTGATTTCCAATAGCTTTATTGAGAAGAAAAGCAAGAGTTGAGGAATCAACTCCTCCAGATAAGGCAAGCAAAACTTTTTTATTACCAACTTGCTCTCTTATCCTGGGAATAGTTTCCTCTATATAAGTTTCGGTTGTCCAATCAGCCGCACAACAAGAAACTTTATAAACAAAATTTTTAATTACCGTCATCCCAAACTCTGAATGTATAACTTCAGGATGAAATTGTACGCCAAATAATTTCTTTACATCATTTGAAATTGCTGCATGGAGTGTGTTCTCGGTATGAGCGAGTTTATTAAATCCATCAGGCAAACTATTAATGGAATCGCCATGACTCATCCACATAATTGATTTATCTTCTACATCAGAAAGAAGGTCAGATTCTTGGTCTATATTTATTGGTGCTCTACCATATTCAGCTCTTTTCGATGCTGAAATAACAGATCCTCCAAGTTCTTTGACCATTAATTGCATTCCATAGCATATGCCAAGAATAGGAATTCCTAAATTAAAAATTTGATCATCACATTTAGGCGCATTTTTTTCATAAACAGAATTTGGGCCTCCACTTAAAATAATCCCTTTAGGGTTAATATTTTTAATTTCCTCAATTGATATGTGATTGCTTACTACAAGAGAAAAAACATTAGTTTCTCTAATTCTTCTTGCAATCAATTCAGAATATTGAGATCCGAAATCCAAAATTAATATTGAAGGATCCCGTTCTTTTTTTAACATTATTTGATTCATGTTTAAAAGTTAACTCAATTTATTTACAAAAGCATAATGATTCACAAATTAATCTTATTGAAAATAAGAAATATAATTATTGCCGTTAATTCCAGACCACCTAATTTTCCTTTTTCTATCAAAAATGATAGATGCGATTTCCATATCTGTTTTTACATACCTATTTACGTAAGTAAAAGAACGCTTTTCGATCCTATTTGATAAATTCTTGAATAATTTATTAGCTAATGATTTATTAAATCTTTCAAGAAGTTGTAATGCATTCTCAAGATTATCTAACTGAGATAATTCAACTATTATTTCAGGTGGTAACTTTTCTTGAACGGCTAAATAAACAAGAATCTCAATTCTTGCATCAGCCAAATGATTATGGGTATGAAAAATACCGCCTGCTAATTTAATTAATTTCCCGTGATAACCAAAAAGAATTACAGTTTTAACTTTTTTTATTGCAGCATCAACTAATAATGGTCCTATCCAATTTCCAATTTTTATGATTGGCAAATTAACTTTACTAGTTTTGGCCAAATTTAACCCATTTTCACCAATAACAAATATAACTTCCCCTTTAAAATCATTTTGAATTAACTTCGCTAAATTATTTTTAGCCTCTTCTAATTGATCAGGTGAAGCACTCGAATAAGTCTCAGCTGAAGTACCAATAATAGATAATCCATCAACAATCCCAAATGACTTATTACTAGTTCTTTCTGCTAAAAACGACCCATTTGGGAAAATAATTTCTAATTTCAAATTAAAGCCGGTAGGAATACTATCTAATAAATTTTCATATAAAACTTCTTTGGCAAAATTAGAAATGCTTATCTCTGATGTATCTTCTTTTATACCTACACCAGATCCTGCAATAATATTTATTGGAAGTGTTTGAACAGAATCATTAAAAGAAATTTTTTCTAAAGATGCTATAGTCCATATCTCTAAGTTTTGTGTAATGTCAAGATCTAAGCCAGAGTTTGCAAAGGTAATTCCTAATGCATGCGAGTCATCTTTGAGTAAACCAACAGAATGAATCTCGATTTTTATTTCTTTTTTTTCATTAGGAATTTTTATTAGTTCATAATTTTTAAATGGTAACCCTAATAGTTTATTTAATGCTGACCTAGCAGCTCCAGCAACCCATAAAGGTAAAGAAAATCCTTTTTTCAAATCAAGTAATTGAAAAATATATAATGAGAACTAATCTAAGAATGACCTATTTAATAAAAAGTGGCCATACAACAAAAATTATCATTGATGATTCCTGGACCCACACCAGTTCCAGAAAAAGTTTTACAAGCATTAAGTAAGCATCCAATAGGCCATCGCAGTAAAGAATTTCAAGATCTCGTAGAGAGTACAACTAAAAATTTACAGTGGCTTCATCAAACTCAAAATGATGTTCTTACAATCACTGGTAGCGGGACTGCGGCAATGGAGGCTGGAATAATAAATACCTTGAGTAGAGGAGATAAAGTAATTTGTGGAGAAAATGGAAAATTTGGCGAAAGATGGGTAAAAGTTGCTAAAGAATTTGGTATGGAAGTAATAACAATTGATTCCGAATGGGGAACACCACTTGATCCAGAAAAATTCAAAAAGGTATTAGAAGAAGATAAACAAAAAGAAATAAAGGCGGTTATTTTAACTCATTCTGAAACATCAACAGGTGTAATTAATGATTTAGAAACTATTAGTAAATATATTCGTGAACACAACACAGCTTTATCAATTATTGACTGCGTTACAAGTCTAGGAGCTTGCAATGTACCAGTAGATGAATGGAAATTAGATATCGTTGCTTCAGGATCACAAAAGGGATATATGATACCTCCTGGGCTTAGCTTTGTAGCAATGAGCCAAAAAGCATGGGAAGCTGCAGAGAAATCCAATTTACCAAAATTTTATTTAAATTTAAAATCCTATAGAAAAAGTCTTTTAGCTAATAGTAATCCATACACTCCAGCAGTTAATTTAGTTTTTGCTTTAGATGAAGCTTTAAAAATGATGAAAGAAGAAGGTTTAGATAATATTTTTCTAAGACACAATAAACACAAATTAGCAATGAGCAGTGCAGTAAAGGCTCTAAATCTTAAATTATTTGCTGATGAAAAATATTTAAGTCCTTCAATTACTGCAATTAAAACTGAAGGTATTGATGCTGAAGAATTTAGAAAAATAATAAAGAATAATTTTGATATTCTACTTGCAGGTGGTCAAGATCATCTGAAAGGGAAAATATTCAGAGTCGGACATTTAGGATATGTAAACGATAGAGATATAATTACGGTAGTTTCTGCTATTAGTAATACACTTCTCAAACTCGATAAAATTACAGCCCAACAAGCCGGTGAAGCATTAGTTATGGTATCAAAGTATCTCGCGAAAAGTTAAATTAAGTTCCTGGCTCTTCAACATTTCCACCTAGTTCAACAATTTTTTTTCTAAGAACGATTGATTTTTTTTCATCACCTTTGGTTTGAGCTATTGCAAGGGCAAATTCTAATTTTTCGAGCTGGTGGCCACCCTCAAAAAAAGATAATTTTTTCCGTATGCGGTTTTTACGATCCTTGTAAGTAATTTGTGAAGACATAACAAATCCTGCTTTAGTTATTATTATGCCAACAAAAGGGGACATTATGAGAGGAAACTAAAAATATTATTTGACTATAAACTTAAACAAAAAAAATTTTTTCTAATATTATGTTCAAACATCCTTGAAATTTATGCCTAACATAAACTTAATCTATTATCTTTTTGCAGGTTTTATTTTTGGAGGTTTAGCTCTAAAAACAGGAATTCCTGCGGCTCCTTTAGCAGGCGCTTTAATAGGCGCAAGCATACTTAGCATAAGTGGCAAAGTCGACATCGCAGAGTGGCCAATCGGAACGAGAACATTTTTAGAAATTGGAATTGGAACAGTCATTGGTACATCATTAACAAAAGACTCATTAGTTGATATTCAAAATTTATGGAGACCAGCTATATTAATAACTTTTACTTTAGTTATCACTGGATTAGCAATTGGATTATGGACAAGCAGATTACTTAATATAGATATCATTACAACAATTCTAGGAGCTGCACCAGGAGGAATTAGCGGAATGAGTCTTGTAGGTTCTGAGTACGGAGTGGGACCTGCGGTAGCGACTTTACATGCTGTAAGATTGATTACAGTACTCTTAATTCTTCCATTAGTTGTGAAATGCTTGAATATATTTGGAGTGATTAAATCTTAAATTTCTATAGACATATTCACAATAAAAGATATTTTTAAATAGAAGATAATAGACTAATGCAAAAATTAAAGAAGAAAAAATTAATACTATTAGCGTTGGGAATTTTTACACCTCTAACCCTTACTACACAAAAAGTAAATGCAAGTACATTTGGAGCGGAAATTTTTTGTACTATGAGAGATGGCGGAAATGACCATGAAAGTAGTTGGGAAGCAGCTTACGCCTATATAAAAAAACAAAAAGGAGGAATCTTCAAAGTTTCACCTAAAAATGCTGCTGCGCAAATTACTGAAACAGTAATAAGAGAAAAAGATAAATTTGGTTATTGCGTTGAATATTTAGATAATCTTCATCCAAATAGAAAACTAATACGAGAATTAGAAAAAGAAGAAAAAAGAAAAGAAAAAGAGGCAAAAGATAGAGAGAACAAGAGAAAAAAATTAGAAAAAGAACTAGAAGAAACTAATGAAAAAATTTCTGAAGAATTTACTGATGAAACACTTAATAGATATAGTTATTAATTAAGATCTACAAAAGATAATAAATTTTTTAATCTTATAAATACAGTTTTGTATCTAAACACACTAAATTATATTTTTACTGCAAAATCTGGGCCAAAAAACATAAATAAATATTGACTTTTAAGATATTCAAGCGATTATTCATTTAACTAAATATTCTGAATGCATATTAATGATGCTGTGTTTTTAGAGGATTTATGTCCTAAGTTCAGATTAAGACAATGGCGAAAATCTATTCATAAGTTTACAGAAAAAAGTTGTATATATTGCGGAAAACCATCTGAATCTATTGACCATGTAATACCACGAAGCCAAGGAGGCTTAAGTACAACAGAAAATTGTGTACCTGCTTGTCTTTCCTGTAATGGGGACAAATCAGATGAAAATGCTTTGTATTGGTATAGACGACAAAAATTTTATGATCCTCGAAGAGCAATGGCTATAAGAGCTTGGTTAGAGGGAGATTTAAGATTAGCTATTAGATTACTGCAATGGGCTAATCCTAATTTTAAGATAAAAGATAAAAATTTCGAAAAAAATGAATCAGAATATAAAGCAGCTTGACTACCAAACATTGCATATTTTTCTAGAGTTATAACTTTCACATATATTTTCCAATTCTTTTGGGGATTCTGGGAATATTAAAATTGTCGAAAATGAAATAAGAAAGACAAATATATTTTGGTAGAATTTAAAATTAACCAAATTTACTTCTTTCTCTACAAAACGGGGATAACTTTTGCTAACACAAAAAGTTTTTGATTTTAAATCGGGCTTAAGAGCTGTCTTCATCATCAATTAATACATATGTACTACTTTAGCCTAGTATGAAAAAACCTGCAAGTTTACTCGGAAATAAAAATAAATTTTTAATCTTAGGATGTGGTTTCAGTGGTAGTTTTTTTGCAAAAACTATTAAAAAATTCGGTTGCAATGTTTTAACAAGCTCAAGATCTATAAGCAGAGATCCAAATAGTTTTGTTTTCAACAGTGAAAATGGTAAGGTTCCTAATGCAAAAATTTTTGATGGAGTCACCCATATACTTAGTTGCATCCCTCCTGACAAAAATGGTAATGATCCAGTATTAGAAAGTCTTCAAGGTAAACTACAAAATTTACCTCTTGAATGGATTGGATATTTATCTACCACAGGAGTCTATGGGAACAAAAAAGGTGGTTGGGTTTCTGAAATCGATCAGCCTAATCCTATTCAAAAAAGAAGTTTTAATAGATTAAATTGCGAAAAAAAATGGATTGAATCTGGTTTACCTGTACAAATTTTTAGATTACCTGGCATTTATGGACCTGGAAGATCTACTTTTGAAGCAATAAAAAATAAAAAAATTCGTGTTATATCTAAAAAAAATCAGGTCTTTTCAAGAGTTCATGTTGCAGACATTACAAATGCAATTATATATCTATTACAAAATAAAAATTCCTTAAAGTTTTACCAAATTATTAATATCGCGGATGATGAACCCTGTTCTCAAATTGATGTTATGCAGTATTGCTACGATTTAATTGGTTTAAAAATGCCAAAACCAATTTTATTTGAGGATGCAAAAGAGGAATTATCACCTATAGCTCAATCGTTTTGGATGGAAAATAGAAGAGTTTCGAATAAACTTTTATGCGAAACTCTTGGATATAAACTAATTTATAAAAACTATAAAATAGGCTTAAAAAATTGCTATTTAAATAGTTAAAAAAATAAATTTAAAACTTTTTATGAACTTTGAGAATACTAAAAAAGAATTGAAAGTAGTAATAAGCGTCGGAGATGAGTCAGGTATCGGGCCCGAAATAATCTTAAAAGCACTTTGTTCTAATGAAATACCTAACAATATTGACTTTACATTGGTAGGTTCTAAAAAAAATATATTTAGTACATATAATAACCTCAAGGCTCTTGGTTTAGAAAAACTAGCTAATCCAAATTCTCTAAAAATTTATGATCTCGAAATTTCTTCATCAGATAATGACCCTAAATCAAGTTACGGTGATTCAAGTTTCTTTTACTTAACAAAAGCTATTGAAATTGTTAAGCAAAATCGGAATTCAGCACTTGTAACTGGACCAATCTGCAAGAAATCATGGTCAATAGCAGGTCATTACTTCTCTGGGCAAACTGAAGTTTTAGCAAAATCGTGTGGAGTTAAAAATGTTGGAATGTTATTCACAGCAAAATCACCAATTACAGGTTGGAGATTCAATACTCTACTAGCTACCACTCACATACCTCTTTGTGAAGTTCCCAAGCAATTAACTACAGATTTAATCCATTCTAAATTAGACCTTTTCAAAGATTTTTGTAGTAACTATATTGATAAACCTAAGTTAAAAGTAGCAGGATTAAACCCACATGCTGGCGAAGAGGGGATTTTGGGTAGTGAAGAAAAAGATTGGCTCAATGATGCATTGATTGCATGGAATGAAAAGAATAAAGATATTAAATTATTAGGCCCTTTGTCACCAGATAGTTGCTGGAATTCTTCCGTAAAAGCATGGAATGAAAAAGATGCTGATAAGCACGATGGCATTCTTGCTATGTATCATGATCAAGGTTTAATACCAATGAAAGTAATAGCTCTTAATTACTCAGTCAATACAACAATCGGTTTACCTTTTATAAGAACATCTCCGGATCATGGAACGGGATTTGATATTGCTGGCAAAGGAATTGCTCAATCTCAAAGCATGATTGAAGCTATAAAGACTGCTATAGAAATGACTAACAATTCAAGATTGCTTAACGCGCATTAAAACTTGACCAAATTCAACTGGTGTCCCATTTTCAACGAGAATTTCTATTATTTCAGCGTTAAATTCAGATTCAATTTCATTCATTAACTTCATTGCTTCCAAAATACAAATAGTTTGACCAACCTTAATGTTATTCCCTACTTCGACGAATGGCTCCTCACCAGGGGCTGCAGCCCTATAAAATGTCCCAACCATAGGAGAAGTAATTTCAGTTAGCTCAGAACGTCCTGGAGGTGCCACCTGAGGCGCTTCAGGCTCGTTAATTACTGGGATATTATCATTGATAGTTTTTTGATTAGCAATTGTTTTCTTATCAAATGAAGTATTAGAGACTAAATTATTAATAACTTTGTTCTGATCAAATAAATTCCTTTTTATTTCGAGTTTAAAATCTTCTCCCTCTAGAGAGAACTCTTGTATATCACTTGTAGAGATTTTCTCTATTAAGCGATTTAAGTCTTCATGATCTAATTTCATAGCCATTAATTTTCACGTCCAAGATAACTGTCATTACGAGTATCAACTTTAATCATTTCTCCTACAGAAATAAATAAAGGAACCATAACTTGAGCACCTGTTTCTAGAATAGCTGGTTTCGTACCACCACTAGCAGTATCACCTTTAACTCCAGGATCAGTCTCTGTAACTTTCAAAGTAATAGATATAGGGAGTTCTACTTCTAAAACTTTACCATTATGGAAAATTACATTAACTTCCATTCCCTCTTTCAAATACTTTGCACCTTTACCGATTTGTTCAGAGGTTAATCTTGTCTCTTCAAAACTAGTCATATCCATAAAAACATAATCACCAGACTCCACATAAGTATGCTGCAGGTTAGACTTCTCAAGGATAGCCTGCTGTACTGATTCTCCGGCTCGAAAAGTTTTTTCAACAACGTTGCCGCTTTGAACTGATTTTAATTTTGTTCGCACGAAAGCAGAACCCTTGCCAGGCTTGACATGTAGAAATTCTACAACACGCCAAACTTGTCCATCCAATTCGATGGTAGTACCTGTGCGAAAATCGTTACTGGAAATCATTCCTATTTTACATCCCCAAGGATCATAAACCTGCAAGAGTGCTATGCAAAAATTCTTATCAAATCAGAACAAACTTTTCTTAATTCTATCGCTTGTAATTTTACAGGTTTTTCTCTTAAAACCGATTCAAGTGCTAGCTGATTTACCTACTGGGAATGCAGTAAAAGATCCTAGTGCAATCCTCAGAAACGCTCTCCCTATCAAGCAAGTTGAGTTACAAGAACTTCAACACAAATTAGAAGAAACTAGTGACCTTGTAAGAGGAGGAAGATGGCCCGCTCTTGCGAAAACTGTTACAAAATGTCAATCTTTACTAAAAAAATACCAGAGTAAAATTATTCAAGAATTACCAAACGATAAAAAGAAAATTGCTGAAAAAACATTTTTAGAGCTCAAAGAAAATCTTGAAAGTCTTCAAGATTATTCTAAATCAAAAGATAAATACTCATTTATATCAACCCGAAGAGATGCTTTAAATAAAATAGGTGGGTTAGAAGAATATTTTCTACCAAATAAATTTCCATACTCTATTCCCCAGGAATTTGATAATTTACCAAGATTACTGGGCAGGGCAAAAGTCAATATAAAAACCTCCAAAGGAGATATGCAAGCTATTGTGGATGGATTCAACGCTCCACTTACAGCAGGAGCATTTATAGATTTATCTTCAAAAAACTTCTACAAAGATTTACCTATTAACAGAGCAGAAGAATTTTTTGTACTGCAGACAGGTGATCCAATTGGCGAAGATATTGGTTACATAGATCCTGAAACACATGAAGAACGTCACGTTCCCTTAGAAATTAGAATTCCTGATGAGAAAGATACTTTTTATAATCAAACTTTTGAAGATTTAGGTCTTTACACAGAGACTCCAACATTACCTTTTGCAACACTTGGAACTCTAGGATGGTCCCATTCAAATACCGCAGTTGATGATGGCTCATCGCAATTTTTCTTCTTTTTGTATGAAGCAGAATTAAATCCGGCAGGTCGTAACTTAATCGACGGGAGGAATGCTGCCTTTGGTTACGTTGTAGATGGATTTAATGTATTAGAAGAGCTTACTAAAGATGACACAATCATTTCGATTGATGTTTTAGAAGGAATTGAAAACCTCAAATTAAATGCATAAAGAAATATTAGAGGATATAGGGGAGAAAGAATTAATAAATAGGCTAGGCAAATTTATGCCTAAAAACCAAATTTCAGATGATTGCGCTTTAATCAAAACTAAAAATGAAAATTTACTAATTAATACTGATTCTTTGGTAGAAAATGTTCATTTCAATGATATTACTATTTGTCCTGGGGACCTTGGATGGAAAGCAGTTGTTAGCAACATCTCTGACTTATTATCCAGTGGAAGCAAGCAAACTATCGGTATTACAATAAGCCTGGTTCTGCCTGCTAAAACTGAATGGATTTGGGTTGAAGAATTATATAAAGGAATAAACAAAGCATTAAAAGAATATGGCGGGATAATTCTAGGGGGAGATTGCTCAAGGGGAAATGAAAAAATCATTTCAATTACCGCTTTTGGAATTCAAGGTGAACTTGAATTACGAAGAAACGCATGTAAACCAGGAGATTTAATCTTGACTACAGGAATTCATGGTCTTAGCAAACTGGGGTTTTTGATACAAAATAAAATTAATTTTGATAATGAATTTTCACTTAATAAAAGATTAATTATTAAGTCCATAGAACATTTTTGTCGCCCCAGAGTTTATCCAAATTTTCTAAATAATCTCCTCAAAACTCGTTCCAATAAAAAAATAAAGAGAGTAGGATGCACTGATAGCAGTGATGGTCTATTTCAGGCCTTACAAGATTTAACAATAGCTAGCCACTGTAAAGCGATAATAAATTATGAAAAGATACCTAAAGATAAAGATTGGCCTAAAGGAGATAAATGGGACGAATATTATTTTTTTGGAGGTGAAGACTATGAATTAGTTTTCTCATTGCCAAAAAGTTGGGCAAATAAATTATCTAAACTTGATAAAGATATTTACGAAATTGGTTTTTTTGCTGATGGCAAACCATCAATAGAGTTTAAAGATAATAAAAAAAATAAATTATTTAATAACAAACCTTTCAAACACTTTTAATTATTCCCAATTTTTAGCAACAATCTCTGCTAAATCTACAACTCTCTGACTATAACCCCATTCATTGTCGTACCATGCAAGAACCTTTACTAGGTTATCTCCAATGCACATAGTGAGGTCACTATCTAAGATTGATGATTCATTGGTACCTGCATAATCGCTTGAGACTAATGGTTCATCTCCATACTTAATAATGCCTTTCATTGAGCTTAGAGATGCTTCCTTGAGAGCATTATTGACTTCTTCAGCTGTGACAGATTTAGAAGATTCAAAAACAAAATCTACTGCTGAAACGTTAGGAGTTGGAACTCTCATTGCAATTCCTGTTAATTTACCTTTCATTTCTGGGTATACCAGAGCAACTGCTTTTGCAGCTCCTGTGGAAGTAGGAACGATGTTGGTAGCAGCGGCTCTAGCCCTTCTTAGATCTCTATGACTATTATCTAAAATTCTTTGATCCCCTGTATAACTATGAATTGTAGTCATCAAACCTTTGTTAATCCCAAAAGTTTGGTCTAAAACTTTAACTACTGGAGCTAAACAGTTCGTTGTACAACTAGCATTACTCAAAATATCATAATCTTTATGTTTATATGAATCAGCATTGACTCCAACTACATAAGTGCCAACGCCATCACCTTTACCAGGTGCAGTTAAGATGACTTTTTTTGCTCCTACTTCTAAGTGCTTACTTGCACCTACGTCTGTATTAAATACCCCAGTAGATTCAATAACCAAATCTACACCCCAGTCTTTCCAAGGGAGATTCATTGGGTTTCTATCAGAGAAACATTTAATTGTCTTGTTGTTAATTACAAAAGTATCATCAGTATATTGAATATCAACACCATCAAGTTGACCAAGAACTGAGTCATACTTTAGTAGATGAGCATTAGTTTTAGGGTCTGAGGTAACATTAATTCCAACTACTTCAATATTGGTGTAAGCCCCTCTACTAAGCCAACAACGCATAAAGTTTCGACCAATTCTGCCAAAGCCGTTAATTGCAACACGCAAAGTCATAACTAATAATTTCCAAATGATTAACCTAAGTTGCTGATCATACTGAATTTTGTGCAATAACGTAAGGTTTTTTTAATTTATTAAGCAAATAAGTCTAGTTTTGTATTAATTCAAGAAAAAAAAACATTTTTTTTTAAAAAAAAATAGCAAAATTTTACCTAGAAGTTATTTTGATTTAAGTAAAAGATAAAAATTGGATAAAAAATTTCTGTTGAAAAGTCATTTTCATTTTATTGGGATTGGAGGAATTGGGATGTCAGCATTAGCAATAGGTTTACTTAAAAAAGGTTGCTCAATTTCAGGATCTGATTTAGTTAAAAACGATGAAACTAAAAAATTAGAGAAATTAGGTGCAGTGATCTTTACTTCTCAAATTCAACAAAATATAGAATTTGTTATTTCAAAATTTACCAACAAATTAATTAATTTTGTTGTAAGCTCCGCGATCAAGCCAGAAAATGAAGAATTTTCATACTGCAGAGAAAAAAATTTATCAATAAAACATCGTTCAGAGATACTTGCAATGCTAATGCGCACTTATACAACATTGGCGGTAGCCGGCAGCCACGGAAAAACATCAACCAGTACATTTCTATCTACAATACTTGAATTATGTACACGTAATTCTTCTTCAATAACTGGAGGAATAATTCCTATTTACAACTCTAATTGTCATTTAGAAAATACAAAATACTTAGTAGCTGAAGTTGATGAATCTGATGGGACAATTAACAAATATAAGTCTGATATCGGAATAATCAATAACATTGATTTTGATCATTGCGATCACTTTTCAAATTTAAATGAAGTCATATCTTCTTTTAAAAGTTTCGCTAAAAACTCTAAAAAATTACTACTTAATTTTGATTGTGAAACCTCAAGAAATAATTTTTATTCTAATTGTAAGTGGTCAAACACTACGGCTAAAAACGTAGCTTATGCGATAATTCCTACTGAAATTAATTCAAAGTATACAATTGGAAAATATTATGAAAATGGAAATTTTATTAGTAGTTTAAAAATTCCAATTCCAGGATCACACAATCTATCTAATATCACTGCAGCAATAGCAGCCTCAAGAATGATAGGGGTAAATTTTCTAGAAATTAAGAAAAATATAAAATATCTGAAACTCCCAAAAAAAAGATTTGAATTCAGAGGACAAATAGATCAAAGAATTTTATATGATGATTATGCACATCACCCAAACGAAATAAAAGAGGCGATTAAATTAGGAAGATTATTGATTCAGCAGGAATATAAGAATAATAATGAATTTCAAAAAAGTAGATTAATAGCTATCTTTCAACCTCATAGGTATTCTCGAGTAAAGCAATTTACTAAAGAATTCGCTGAAGAATTATCAAAAGCAGATGTTATTTATGTAACCAGTATTTATGGAGCAGGAGAAATAAACGAAGATCAAATTACTTCGAAAATTATCACTGATCTGATTTATAAAAAAAATAAAAATGTTTGTTACATAAATAATTATTATAAAGTTACAAAGAATTTTTTCGAATTAACTCAAAAAGGAGATTTAATTTTGAATATGGGAGCTGGTGATTGTCATAATTTCTGGTCAATTTTAAATAAAAAACAATAAAAATAGACAACTAATTTATGAATAAAAAAAATTTTTCAGAAAACTTTAATTTAAGTTGTTATACAACTATAAAAGTGGGAGGAGTAGCTGAATATTTTGCTGAGCCAAAAAACATTGAAGAATTTTCATATCTAATAAAATGGGCTAATTTAAACAAACACAGATGTCAAATAATTGGCGCAGGTTCAAATCTTTTAATAAATAATATCTTCATAAAAGGCTTAGTTGTTTGTACAAAAAAATTGAAATCACTAAAGATAGAGCCATATTCAGGAATTGTTGAAGCTGAAGCAGGTGTAATGCTCCCAACATTATCTAATTCTCTTGCAAAAAATGGATTACAAGGAGGGGAATGGGCTGTCGGAATTCCGGGAACATTAGGAGGAGCAATTTATATGAATGCTGGCATAGGTAATTTATCGCTAGCAAAAAATCTTATTTCCGTAAAAGTTATAAACAATAAAACTCATGAAAAACTTGAAATTGAAAAAAAAGATATTAATTTTGAGTATAGATTTAGCTCTTTTCAAAAAAATGATTTAACAATTATTAGTGCAAGATTACATTTTGAACCTGATGGAAATCTAGAAAAATTAATTCAAACAACCAAAGATAACCTTAAATTAAAAACAAAATCACAACCATATCATCAACCAAGTTTTGGTAGTGTTTTTAAAAATCCTGAAAATCATTATGCAGCAAAATTAATTGATGATATGGGTTTAAAGGGATTTAAAATTGGCGGTGCTGAAATTTCCACAATGCATTCAAATTTTATAATTAATACTTCTTCAGCAAGTTCAAAAGATATTTATGAATTAATAACAGTAATTCAACAAAAAGTACTACAAAAAAAAGGTATTTTTTTGCAACCTGAAGTAAGAATGATTGGTTTTGACTATCCTAACTAAAGAAACGTTTTTACAAAATGGCGGGTTTTGGACTTCCTAACTTTGGACAACTTACAGAAGCTTTTAAGAAAGCTAAACAAATTCAGCAAGATGCTCAAAAATTACAAGATGAACTTGAAAATATGGAGATTGAAGGCAAAAGTGATGATGAAATGATAAAAGTTTGGATAAGTGGAAACCAACTTCCTTTAAAGGTAGAAGTACAAGAAAATATCTTAAATGCAAATAAAGAACAAATAGAGCAAAACATTCTACAAGCCATTCAAAAAGCTCATGAATTATCAACTACAACTATGAAAGAGCGGATGAATGATTTGACTGGTGGATTAAATCTCAATCTTCCTGGTTTTGATAATAGTGACTCTTAGAAGACTCAATCATTTCTTTATAAAAAGAATATCTTTCGAAGGATTTATTTAAATTACATCCCTCATCTTCTAAATGTAAGCAGTTACGAAATTTACACTTAATTCCTTCTTCAATTACCTGTTTATATATTTCTGAATAAAGATTTGGTAACGACTTAATATCAACATCTAGAGGTTGCATATTAAAACCAGGAGTATCTACAATATAACTTTGATCCGATATTGAAAATAACTCAACATTTCGAGTAGTATTTTTACCTCTCTTAATTTTCTTGGAAACTGGAGAAATACTATTTTGAAGACCAGGAATTATCATATTAAGCAAAGTAGTTTTGCCAACACCTGATGGGCCCATAAAAATTGAACACTTTTTTTGCTTTAACTCAGCTAATAAATTATTAAAGTAATCAGATCTCTCTAAATTTAAAGTTATTGTTTGATAACCCCATTTCTCAAATTTATCAATTAAATAAGATCTTCTTGTAGCCGAAATTAAATCACATTTTGTCAAAACTAACGACACTTCAACGCCCATAGATTCTGCTGATATCAAAAACCTATTAACTTGAGATAAATTTAACTCTGGCTCTTCAACTGAAAAAGTGATGTAAATATTAGAAATGTTTGCAACTGAGGGTCTAACTAATAAATTTTTTCTTTTTTTAAGACTTGCTATTACTGCGTGTTTGCTTTTTAAGTCAATATTTTCAATTATTACTTCATCACCAACATAAATTAATTGATCCTTGAAATTTATAGACTTCCTCACCTTACATAAAAATTTATAGCTTATTTCAGAGTTTTCTTGATTTTTTAATTCAACTAAAAAAAAGTCATTAAATTTTTTCGTAACTAAACCTAAATTTTTACTATTAATTTTCATTAAATATTTTTATTTTTATGAATTTTTCACTTTCTTTAATTTGCTTAAACAAATATCCCATCTGTTTTAAGTTATTTAATACCATTTCTTCTGGTTCACCTTTATCTAGTTCAACTATAAGGTGTTCATTTTTGGATAGCTTCTCCAAAGCCAATTTGATATTAACAACATTTAAAGGACATGGAACAGATTTAAGATCCAAATGCTTTAAAGAAGTCATTAGGATTCTTTACCAAATAATTTACTAAACAGTCCACTATTGGAATTAATATTTTTATCTGAATATTGAGAAGCTAAACTCTCCAAAAGCTTTCGTTCTTCTTCAGTTATACGAGTTGGCAATTTTACTTTTACTAAGACTTCATGATTTCCTCTAGCAACCGGATTACCAAGTCTAGGTACCCCTTTATTCTCGAGTGAAAGAGTTGTATTTGGCTGGGTACCACTTGGAATTTTTAAATTAACATTTCCATCAACTGTAGTAATTTCAACGGTGTCGCCTAGAATGGCTTGTAAATAACTGACATCTATTTCTGAGTAAATTGTAACACCATCTCTTTTAAGTTTTGAATCATTCTTAACCTTGATAAAAACATAAAGATCTCCAGGTGGACCCCCTTTCAAACCAACATTACCCTCTCCGGAAACTCTTAATTTAGTACCTGTATCAACTCCTGCAGGAATATTAATTCTTAATTTTTTTCGAACTTGCTTTACTCCATTACCGCCGCAACTTACACATGGATCTGCAATTATCTGACCAGCTCCATTGCATGAAGGACATTCAGCTACTTGTGTAAAATTACCAAAAGGTGTTCTAGTAGCTCTTCTAACTTGTCCACTTCCTCCACATGTTGAACAAGTTTTTGGTCCGGTACCTGGCTTGGCTCCTGTTCCTCTACAGACTTCACACGTCTCAAGATGAGGAATTTTAATTTCTCTTTGTTGGCCAAATATTGCATCTTTAAAGTCAACATTAAGGTCATACCTAAGATCATCTCCTTGTTGAGGGCCTCTTCTTTGAGATCTTCCACCCTGGGGATTTTGTCCACCAAAGCCATTAAAAAAAGTTTCAAATAAATCTGCAAAGCCACCCATATCTCCCATATCAGGCATTCCAGCAGCACCTCCAAGGCCAGCCTCTCCGAACTGATCATATCTAGCTCTTGTTTCAGGATCAGCTAATGCTTCATAAGCCTTGCCAATTTCTTTAAACTTATCTTCAGCCCCGGGTTCTTTATTGACATCAGGATGATATTGTCTTGCTAATTTTCTATAAGCCCTTTTTAGGGTATCTGCATCAGCATCTCTTGAAACTCCAAGTATTTGGTAAAAATCAGCCATTAGATAATGCTTAAAAAGGAATTTGGAATTTATACATTTTCAGAAGTATTTACCTCTGAATCAACATCCTCTTCAACTGTATCCTTTTCTACTTCCTCTTGTGAATTTTGTTTACCAGGTCCCATAGAAACCTTAACCAATGCATGCCTCAAAACCTTACCTTCAAGATGATACCCTCGCTGCAATTCTTCAATAATAAAATCCTCTTCAAACTCTTCACTATGTTCTCTTAATACAGCTTCATGCAAGTTTGGATCAAATTGCTGACCAACAACTCTCATGGGTGACACTCCTTGTTGTTTTAAAACTTCTACCAATTGTTTATACAATCCTTGATAACTTCTATGAAGAGCTTGAGCTTCTTCACTTTCTGGTTTAAGTTGTTGTCTTGCTCTCTCAAAATTATCAACAATAGGAAGTATTGCAGTTAAAGTCTTTGAAACAAGTTGGATCTTTAAATCGTCCTGATCCCTAGACTGCCTTTTTCTAAAATTATCAAAATCTGCTGAAATCCTTACATATTGATTTTTTAATGTTTCATGCTCTTTTTCTAATTGTTCTAATCTTGCATCATTATTTGAAATAGTATTTTTTAATTCTTCAGTATTTATTTCTTCTGTATTTTTAGAAGATAATTCATCATTTTCGTTGGTTGAAATTTGCGTAGATGATATTTCTTCAGGAGCATTATCCTGGTTAGAAACATCACTTTCTTTATTATCAATATTGTCTGATTGATTTTCAATCATTTTTCTAAAAATTAATAGAACTATTCTCCATTAAAGTGATGCACAAAACAAGTTGCGGAAGGCCGCACAAATATTTAATCAGGAACAAACTTTAATGCTAATCCATTGTTACAGTATCTTTTGCCAGTGGGAAGTGGTCCATCATTAAATACATGTCCTTGATGACCTCCGCATCGAGAGCAATGATATTCGGTTCTTGGGACAATTAACTTAAAATCAACTTTTGTTTCTACTGATCCTTGAATTGAATCCCAAAAACTTGGCCACCCTGTACCACTATCGTATTTTTTATCTGAGGAAAAAAGTGGCAAATCGCATCCCGCACAGTGAAAAATCCCTTTTCTTTTCTCATTATTTAATTGACTGCTAAAAGCTCTTTCAGTCCCTTCCTCCCTCAAAATAAAATAAGATTCAGGACTAAGCCTAGCTTTCCATTCGTCTTTTGAAAAATTCCACTCTTCTTTAGAAGCAAGTGAAGATGCTAATACTTGAATGGGCTTAAAGATTACTTTTAAGAATGACATAATAGGAATTAGAATAAAAGTTCTTCTTGATAGAAATTGATTCATATATTTAAATCAAAAAAGTAATGAATTTCATTCAGCATAATTCTATTAAAAATATTCATAAATTAAGTATTGCTCCAATGATGGATTGTACTGATAAACACTTCAGAATGATAATGAGAAAAATAAGCTCCGCAGCTCTATTGTATACGGAAATGATTGTGGCCCAGAGTTTAATTTATACGAATAAAAAAGAAAATTTTTTAGACTTTAATGATGAAGAACACCCGATATCGATTCAGTTTGGTGGGGACGATCCTAAAATCCTAAAAGAGGCAGCTCAAATGGCACAGGATTGGGGTTATGACGAAATAAACTTTAATGTTGGTTGTCCGAGTCCAAGGGTCTGTTCTGGAAATTTTGGTGCTTCACTTATGAAAGACCCTGAAAAAGTAGCAAATTGCATAGAGTCCTTAAAAAATAATTGCAACTTACCGGTTACGATCAAACACAGAATCGGTGTAGACAATGATGATAGTTTCGTTAACTTGAATAATTTCGTAAGAATTATCGCAAATGCTGGAGCTGACAGATTTACAGTTCATGCAAGAAAAGCAATATTAAAAGGTCTAAATCCAAAACAAAACAGAACTATACCACCACTAAATTATGATGTAGTAAAAAAATTGAAAAAATCAAATCCAGAATTATTAATAGAAATCAATGGGGGCTTAACAAATATCAATGAATCATTAAAAGCCTTGAATGATTTTGATGGGGTCATGATTGGACGGTCAATTTATAAACATCCCTTGAGATGGTCTGAAATTGATCAAAAGATTTATGGAATAAATAAGAAACCCAAATCTGCTTCAAATATTATTTTCTCCTTAATCCCATACATTGAAGCGCATTTAAGTAACGGAGGAAAATCTTGGGATATTTGCAAACATCTGATAAATTTAGTTGAAGGTATACCAAAAGCGAAAATTTGGAGAAATCAAATTGCAAATAAATCTATAAAAAAAGAATTAAATATTGAATATCTATTTAAGTTAACAACAGCGCTTGCAGAAATGGGTTACTAATTTGTCTCGTTTGAAGAATTGCTCTCATTGGACACCCCCCTTTTTCTTCTGCTCCTACCACTTTCATATTCAGAGTTATCAGAAGAATTTCCATAACTTCTGTCTTCCCAACCTTCTGCTCCAGAAGATTTATTAACGTTCGAGCTATTAGATCCATTATTGCCACCGCCGCCGTAGCCGCCATTATTACCACCGCCGTAGCCGCCTCTTCCTCCTCTACGAGATCCACCAGAACCTCTAGGCTCAGCTTTGTTAATTCTTAATGGTCTACCCATGAGTTCAGTGCCTTGCAAACCATCAATAGCTTTTGACTCAATCGCTTCATCTGCCATTTCAATAAATGCGAATCCTCTTTTCCTTCCTGTATCTCTCTCCAAAGGAAGAGAACAATTCAATACCTCACCAAAAGGGGTAAACAACTGTAAAACATCTTCTCGCTCAGCGCGGAACGGCAAATTGCCAACAAAAATACTCACTTTAAACTCAAAAAAAATTACCTTATAATAAAACTACAGTTAGTAGTCTAATAATTTGCTCTTCTATTCTACTTCAAAGCATACCCTTGTTGTAGAAAAATAATTGAGATTCAAATTAACAATCTTTTTTGCCAATTATTCACCTCTTTTTCTACCTGAACAAAACCTGTACCACCTTCGCTATTCCTTGATTTAACGACATTAAGAGGTTTAAGATCCACAAAAATATCCTCCTCAAATTCCGGATGAAATTTTTTAAATTCCTCAATTTTAAGATTTTTAAATAACATTTTTCTCTCCAGGCAATATTTAACCATTTGACCAACAACTTGATAGGCAGTCCTAAAAGGAACACCTTTATCAACTAAGTAATCTGCCAAATCAGTAGCATTAGAAAAGTCGTTTTCTACAGATTCAGATAGATTTTTTATATTAAATTCAATGCCCTCATTAATTAAAATAGTCATTGCTTTAATACAAGAAAATATTGTTTCTGCAGTATCAAATATTGGCTCTTTATCCTCTTGAAAATCCTTATTGTAGGAAAGTGGCACCCCTTTGACCATCGTTAATAATGCCTGGAGATGTCCGTACACTCTTCCTGTCTTACCTCTTATCAGTTCTGGAACATCAGGATTTTTTTTCTGCGGCATTAAGCTACTTCCTGTGGCACATTTATCTGTTAATTTTGCAAAAGAAAATTCATCAGTTACCCATAAAATTATTTCCTCTGAAACTTTACTTAAATGAGACATCAATATAGCAGATGCAGAAACAAACTCTATACAAAAGTCTCTATCACTTACTGCATCAATACTATTTTTATAAATCTTTTTAAAACCCAATTCTGAAGCTGTAAAGTGCCTATCTATTTTTATTTTTGTTCCAGCCAATGCTGCAGCTCCTAATGGAGAAATATTAACTCGTGAGCGTACTTCTTTATACCTTTCACGGTCTCTTTGGAGCATTTCTATGTAAGCCAATAAATGATGAGCCAATGATAATGGTTGAGCTCTTTGCATATGGGTATAACCAGGAATTAATGTATAAATATTGGATTTCGCAAGATTTAAAAAAGATTTTTGTAAATCGGTTATTAAAATTTCAATATTGTCAATCTCTTTTCTTAGCCACAATCTTATATCTGTACCAACTTGATCATTTCTACTTCTACCTGTGTGTAATTTTTTTCCAGTTTCACCAATTAAACTTATTAGCTTTTCTTCTATGCAATAGTGAATATCTTCAGATGGTGGACTAGGAGAAAATTTACCCTCCAAATACTCAACTTTTATTAACTCTAAACCATTTATAATTTTCGAAGCTTCAGAAGAAGACAAAACTTTTGTTTTGCAAAGCATTTTCGCATGTGCAATCGAGCAATCTAAATCTTCTATAATAAGCTTTCTATCAAAAACAATTGAGGCGTTAAACTTTTCAATAAAAGGGTTAAGTGCATTATCAAATCTTTTACTCCAAACTTTTGCCATATCAATTAGTAACTTTAAGTATCTCTAATAAAGCATTTTTTTATATGAGTGACAAAACATATCTATTGCAATTGAAAAACAACCATTGAGGCATCATCTTCAAGATGTCTATTTTGCCCTGTAAAATCATCTAACTTTTTAAATAATTTATTTAAAACTTCTTGGGATGTATAGGATTGCTTGCACAATTTCGTAAGGGTTTTAATTAATCTTTCCTCATCAAATCTTTGTCCTAAAGAATTAGAAGTATCAATTACTCCATCTGTGTAATAAAGAACTAAATCATTTTGATTGAGCTTGATTTCACCACAATGATATTCAGCATCTTTTTGTAGTCCAAGTACAAATCCTTTTGCATCTAATTTAATAACTTTTTGATCTGTACTTTTCCAAAGTAGAGGGGGATTATGTGCTGCATTAGCGAATCTCAATTTTTTAGTTCTTGGATCATAATCTGAGTAAAATAATGTCACAAATCTATGCGATTGGTCTAAATCATTTATTGCTAGTTGATTCAAATCATGCAAAATTCTATCTGGAGGTAGACCTGTAAGAACCTCTGCACGAAGCATTCCTCTTAACATAGTCATTAAAAGACCGGCTGGTATCCCTTTACCCATAACATCACCTATTACAAAGGCCCATCTTGATTTTTCTTTCCTTTTTTCAGAAATATTCGTCTTTAAGCACATAAAATCATAGTAATCCCCACCGAGCTGAAGAGCTGGTCTACAATGAGCAGCTAGGTTTATACCATGGATAATTGGACAATAATCAGGGAGTAATTGAGATTGAATTTCAGCACCTGTGGATATTTCTCTATCTACATTTTCATGCTTTTTTTTTATTTTTATTAAGTAATGATTTTCTAATCCAACAGCTAAACAATTTTCAATAAAATTAAAATTACTATCTAAAGTAATAGACTTTCCGGAAATATCTTTGCTAAAAATATAAATAAATCCTCTACATTTACCTCTAGATATTATTTTTTTTGTTTCAATTTTATATTCTTTAAATTTATTTTTTAAAGCATTTTCAAAAGTTAAAATTTCTTTTATTTTAAAATTTTTTGAAAATTGAAATTGATTCAAAAATCTATTAATTTCTTCTTCAATTGTAAAATATTCATTGTTAATAGACATTTTTATATTTTCATTCCATATCTCCCCCTCGAAAGTTAAAGGAATAATTAAAATTATATTCTCAGAAAAAATATGTTTGAAAATTAAGCATATATAATCCAGTAGTTTATTTATGTTGGTAAATGTTTTTAAATAATATGCTAAGGAAGATGCGATTTCAGCAAATTTATATTTATTTTTTAGAGTTACTTGAGGATCATTTTCTAAAAAATTTTGAATAAATTTATTCGAAAATATTTTTTCTCTTTGATTATTTGTCAAAACAAATATAATAGATAATTATGTTTTAACATTAAATTTTAGTTTTTAAAAAAAATTAATTAAATATTTATTTATCTGCAAGCATAGCTTCTACAAATTCATAACTATTAAATGGTCTCAAATCTTTTATACCTTCTCCAGCTCCAATAAACCTTATAGGCAAATTTACTTCTTCTGATATAGCTAAAGAGATTCCTCCTCTAGAAGTGCCATCTAATTTAGTAATAATTGCTCCACTTAAATCTGCTGATTTAGCAAAACTTTTTGCTTGCTTTAAGCCATTTTGTCCTTGACTTGCATCTAAAACTAGTAATGACTCAACAATTGCATCTGGAACCTTTTTATCAATAATTTTTTTTATTTTTGCTAATTCATCCATCAAATTATTTTTTGTTTGCAATCTACCCGCTGTATCAACAAGTAATAAATCAACATTTCTTTTTTTTGCAGAATTAATTGCATCAAAAACTACAGCAGCTGGATCAGCATTTTTTGATTGATTAGATATGACATCAACATTACTTCTATCTCCCCACACTTTAAGTTGTTCTACTGCAGCCGCTCTAAAAGTATCAGCAGCAGCAATTAAGGTTTTATAATCACTTTTTGATGACAAATATGCTAATTTTCCTAATGTAGTAGTTTTACCAACACCATTTACTCCTACCAATAACCAGACATTTAATTTACCTTTTTGGGGAACTAAGAGATCAGAGCCCGAATTTTTTATGGGTTTATCGATAATTAATTTTAATTCCTTCTTCAAAAATTTTATTCCTGCTTCTCCACCCACTACTTCCTCGTTTAATTTTGTTCTTAGAGAACTTATAACTTTATCGGTTGAATCAATCCCTACATCAGCTCTTATTAATAAAGTCTCTAAATCATCAAGCGATTCAGGTGTGAGAGGATCGTCTCCCAATTTATCCAATAATTCAGTGACAAATCCTTTTCGAGTTTCTTCTAATCCTCTCCGTAATTTAGTTAACCAATCAATTTCATCGATCGATATTTGATTTATTTTTTTTCCTTGAGCAGCTAATATCATTGCAGACCAAGTAAAATTATCATCAAATTCTCCTAATTCTGGTTCGGCAATAGCTTTAGACTGTCCAGCATTATTTTCTTTATTAGGAGTGTTAATCAATTCTTGCTTTTGCTCTTCCTGTTTCTCTAATTCCTGCTTTTGTTCTTTCTGTTTCTCTAATTCCTGCTTTTGCTCTTTCTGTTTCTCTAATTCCTGCTTTTGCTCTTCCTGTCGCTTTTTTAAAAGTGCATAAGCTTGAGTAGCCCATTCACGAGAATTATCAGCATTAGTCATAATTATCTATTGTTCGTAATTAAAATTTTTCAAAATACTATTCATTTATATCAAATAATTATAAAAATTAAATTGTTTGTAATCTCCTTAAAACTCCATTTATAAATTTTCTTCCTTGCAAATCACTATATTTATTAGCTAAATTAACTGCCTCATCACAAGCAACAGCTACAGGTGTATTCAAAAAATTAATATCCACGTAAGCTAGACGTAGAATGTCCCTATCAATTCTTGGTAATCTTTTTAATCTCCAGCCATCCATTACTTGATCAATATCAGAATCAATACTTTTAAGATTATTGATTATATTACAAATCCTTTGATTTACATCCTCTCTAATATCTATTTGACCGCTAGAAACAATTAATTTTGGAAAGTCTAGAGTGACAGAGAGTGTATTCATTACGGTTTCAATTTTTGCCAGTGATTTTTTTAACTCATCTCGAACATTTGAAAAAGAGGAATCAACACCTTCTTGCAATTCACTATCTAATATTTTTTGTGAAGCATTTTCTAACTCTGACTCGCAATTATCTAATTCATCTCTGCAATGGTTTATTAAAGAATCCAAAGCAGATTCAAAAATTTCTTCTATCTGAAATTTATTTAATTTACAATCATCTTTATCATTTATAAGGCCAAGAGAAATTAAAGATAATTCTCTAGAAAGGGATCTATTATGCATCAATTAAGAAGAAGTATTAGTGGAAGCTCGTAATTGAGAAAACAATTTTGAAAATGTTGGATTTGTGGTGTTATTTTTCTCATCTGGATTAACTATCCCAGCAGAAATAATTGTTCTAAAAGCATCTTCAACAGAAATATCCAAATCCTTAACAGAAGACTCAGGAACGAGTGTGTACCATCCAGTAGTTGGGTTTGGTGCCGTAGGAATGAAAACACTAAGTAATTTTTCATCTAATTCTGGCTGTAGAGAAGGTCCTACGTCTCCAGTTACAAAACCGACACTATAAAGTCCCTCACGAGGATATTCAACTAAAACAACTCGTCTAAATCTATTGGATTTATTACTTAAGAAAGTTTCTAGCAATTGTTTAAGAGTTTTATAAACCGCTCCAGCTACTGGGATTTTTGATAATGTACCCTCTCCAAATTCTAATAACCATCTTCCTACAAAATTTCTCGCCATCAAGCCTATAAGCAAAATAGCTAATAAAGGAACAGTTAAACCTAAGGTGAGATTAATTAAATCTTGTAATAGAGGATTTAAAGTAATAAAAGGATTTAGTTGCTTTGGGACTGAAGTAACTAACGTTAAAACAAATTTACTAACTAATGATGACAACCAAATTGTTGTTGCTAAGGGTATTACAACTAACAACCCTGCAATAAGATCATTTTTGAGATCTTGTTGAAGCCTAGATCCTAAATTCGAATCTTGATTTTGATTAGATTCAACCAAAATAACGTTTTAACTATATTAACTTTACTAATAATTTAACTGTTTTTACTAAGTTAGGATATATTTTTTTTAAATATATCTATTTTATTTATAAGTTTATTCTCAAAAAATGACTTTTAAAATAAATGCCATGAGAAAAAGAAATGATTGATACGATTCAGGACAAAAAAGAAATAAGTAAAAAATTAAAAGAAAGAGCTATTTTTGAGGGTTTTACAGTTGCTGGAATAGCTTCAATACCAGGTAGTTCGCGCGTAAAATTAAGAACTAATGCATTAGAAAGATGGTTATCAAATAATTATCATGCTGAAATGAAATGGATGGAAGCAGAAAAAAGAAAAAATATAGGCTCACTTTTTAAAGATGCAAAAAGTGTTTTAAGCGTTGGATTTACTTACATTCATTCACAAAACAGAAATAACAATTTCCTCAAAGTAGCTAAATTTAGCCAAGGTGAGGATTATCATAAAGTGATTCACAAAAAATTAAAGAATATTGGTAAATGGATCGACTTAGAAATCCCTGATTGCAAATGGAAAATATGTGTTGATACCTTTCCGCTTCTTGAAAAAGCATGGGCAGAGGAGGCAGGGATTGGTTGGATAGGTAAAAATAGTAATTTAATCAACAAAAAAAATGGTTCTTGGTTTACTTTAGGTTTTATGATTCTCACAAAAGATTTAATGCCAGATAAACCTCATGAATCACTTTGTGGAAAATGTGATATTTGTATTGAACATTGCCCAACAAAAGCAATCATAGAACCATTTGTAATAAAATCAGATCTTTGCATTGCGTATCACACAATAGAGAGTAGAGATAAAACTATTCCAAAGAAAATAGAAAAAAATTTGGGTGGATGGGTTGCAGGATGTGATATTTGTCAAGATGTTTGTCCATGGAATAAATCAGTGCCATACAACAATAATCATGAAACTACACCGAAAGAATGGATTAAAAATCTTAGTATTGAGTCACTTAATTGGGACGATAAAACGTGGCAAGAAAACCTTAAAGGAACAACTCTGAAAAGAATTAAACCATGGATGTGGAAGAGAAACATACAAGCAAATATAAATAATAAAAAAATTAAAATATGAAGAAGTATTTAGAAAAAACAATCTGGATCTTCTTGATCTGTTTTTACTTTTTTCAAATAGAAATAGTTAGAGCAATAGTTCCCTATTATTATTTACCAACAATAAAAAATTTACAAAAGCAAAGTTTATATATTGGCAAAAATGCATACCAACTACTTTATTTTGGTCAATATGAAGACAGCCTTAACTTAGCGAAATTAGCAGTAAAAATAAATGCAAAAGATGAAAAACTATGGTTGATTTTGGCTGAAGCACAAATAGCTAACAAAAAATACAAAAACGCATTAAATTCTCTTAATAAAGCAGAACAGATCAATCCAAATATTAGCGAAATATATTTTGCTAAAAGTAATGTTTACTTAAAAATTTCTGAACAGACAAAAGCAAAGAGTGCTTTAGAAAAAGGAATAAAGATTGAGCCTAATAACCACAAAGCTATTTTTCAATTAGGAAATATTTTATTAATGGAAAAAAATTATTTGGGAGCTATCAAATTATTTGATAAATCTATAAAAATCAAACCCGATTTCTGGCAAGCAATCAATAATCAAGGTTTGGCTTACTTCGAGAGAAACAATATAAATCTCTCAATTAAACTTTTTGAAAGTGCAATTTCAATTGAGGAAAATGCTGAACCACTACTAGGCCTAGCCTCATGTATAAATAATAAAAATAACAACTTAGCAATTCAACTAGCAAAAAAAGCTTTGGCTAAAGATCCCAAATATGTCAATTATGATTATAGAAAAGAACAGTTATGGGGAGAAAAATTACAAGCCACTACAGAAATTCTTTTACAAAATGAAAAACTAAAAAAAGATGTAATAATTGCAAAATCCAAAATAAATGAATCATCTTAATGTTCAATACTGGTAAATATTGTTTTACCTATTAGTCTTAATTTAAATAATTAATAATTATTCAATTTTACGCTCTAATGGATAAGAAAAACTTCACTTCCATCTCACTGCAAGAAGAAATGCAACGTTCTTATTTGGAGTATGCAATGAGCGTAATAGTTGGACGTGCTTTGCCTGATGCAAGAGACGGTCTTAAACCTGTACAAAGAAGAATTATATTTGCAATGTACGAATTAGGTTTAACACCTGATAAACCATTTAGGAAGTGTGCGAGAGTTGTTGGAGATGTACTTGGAAAGTACCATCCTCACGGAGATCAAGCGGTATATGATGCATTAGTAAAGTTAGTACAAAATTTTTCAACTAAATATCCTACTCTTGACGGTCATGGAAATTTTGGATCTGTAGATAATGATCCACCGGCAGCAATGAGATATACTGAGACCAGATTAGCTCCAATAGCTCATAAAGGATTTCTTGAAGAAATTGGATCAGAAACAGTAAACTTTTCAAATAATTTTGACGGTTCTCAAAAAGAACCAGACGTTCTTCCCGCTCAACTTCCATTTTTATTATTGAACGGCTCGTCAGGTATTGCTGTTGGAATGGCAACAAATATTCCGCCTCACAACCTAGGCGAAATTGTAGATGGTTTAGTTGCCTTAGTTAAAGATAAGGATATTAGTGATAAAAAACTTTCTCACATTATCAAAGGACCTGATTTTCCTACAGGCGGAGAATTAATTTATAGTCATGCAATAGAAGAACTTTATCAAACTGGAAAAGGATCTATAACGATAAGAGGAGTTGTAAATAGTGAAGAGGTTAATTTAGGCAAAGGAAAACATAAAAAGAATGCATTAATCATTACAGAACTTCCTTACCAAATTAATAAAGCAGGTTGGATTGAAAAACTGGCAGAACTTGTTAATTCAGGGAAGATTATTGGGATTTCTGATATTAGAGATGAAAGTGACAGAGATGGAATGAGAATTGTAATAGAACTAAAAAAAGATTCTAATTCTGAACTTGTTATTTCTAATTTATATAAAAAAACAACTCTCCAAACAAACTTTGGCGCAATATTCTTAGCTTTAATTAAAGGCAAGCCTGTGCAATTAAATCTTAAAAAATATCTCAACTATTTTCTTGAATTTAGAGAAGAAACAATTAGAAAAAGAACTTTTTATTTTCTAAAAAACACCCTTGATAAACTTGAAATATCAGAAGGTTTATCTAAAGCTACAAAAAACATAAAAAAAGTTATCGCAATTATTGAAGAATCAGAAAATTATGTTCAAGCTCGATCAAAATTAATAGAAAATTTTTTCTTAAGTCAAAAACAGGCAAATTCAGTTTTGGATATGCCACTAAAAAAATTAACAAATCTAGAAAAAAATGAAATTGATAATGAAATAAAAAATTTAGAAGAAAAAAAGAATTATTTTCAAAAATTATTGAACGAAAGAGAATTATTACTTGAATTACTTATTGAAGAATTTTTAATATTAAAGAAAAAATACAATGTTGCACGTAAAACAAAAATAATAAAAAATATAAATCAAAATGAAGAGTTAGAAACTCTTAATAATCAAATATTAGAAGAATTAATAAATAAAAGAACTAAGTTATATATAGACAATAGATTTTATTTAAAAAAGATGATTTCAAGTAATTATAAAAAATCATTTGAAGTTGCAAATAAAATTATTGATAATAAAAATATTCAAAAATTTATATGTAATATTGAAAAAAATATAAAATTAATTGGAATCACAAATACAGGAAAAGTATTTTCCCTTGATTGGGAATCAGGTATTAATAAAGACTATAAATTAGATAATAAAATTCTTGGAAATATTAATCCTAGTGAAATAATAAATTTTCATTCAATTAAAAAAGAAATTAAAAATTATTTATGCATATTAAATTCGGATGGAAGATTTAAAAAAGTATTATTTGATGAAGACATGATAAAAAGTAATAGAACTTTCACAATTACAAAATTAAAGAATAATCTTAAGACAATAGATTCATTTATTTCTAATGAAAACAGAGATTTAATAATATTAACCTCAATAGGAAGAATCTTTAACTTTAATTTATCAAATAAATCTTTAGCACCAACTTCTAAGCAATCCCAAGGATTAATACTTGCAAAACTTTTACCAACGGAAAAAATCGTTTCTTGTTGTATGTACGATAATGGGGAAAATATTTTTTTAATATCTAAAAAAGGAAAAATCTTTTGTATAAATAGCAATGAAATTTATTACTCAAATGAATACAGTTTGGGATATTTAAGTGAAAAAACCCAAATAAAAGACGATTACTTCCTAAAAATAATAACAAGTAACCATTACCTTGATGTTGAAACTAATAAAAATAAATCTGCAAGATTGGATCTAAATAAATTAAATTTAAAATCCAATAAATCAAATTTTTTAATTGATTTTTTAAAATTAGATAAGGATGAATACCTTGAAAATTGTTTCAGACTTAAAAACTTTCTCAACTAAGATTTATATTCATTTTCAACCCAATTTAAGTACTCTTGATTTACTGTTCCTGTTACATAAGAACCAGTAAAGCAACTCATCTCCAAATCTTTAATAGGGGAATCACTTAATATAGATTTTCGCAAACTTTCAACACTTTGATAAACAAGGTTATCAATTTCAAGATGATCAGCAATTTCACTTATTGTTCTATCATGAGCTATTAATTCATCTCTATTAGGCATATTAATTCCATAAACATGAGGATAACGAACGGGAGGAGCTGCTGATGTAAAAAAAACTTTATTTGCACCTGCATCTTTAGCCATTTGGACAATTTCTTTTGAAGTAGTACCTCTTACTATCGAGTCATCAACAATTAATACATTTTTATTTTTAAACTCTGCACTCATAGCATTTAATTTTTGTCTTACGGATTTTTTACGTTTCTGTTGACCAGGCATTATGAATGTTCGGCCAACATATCTGTTTTTAAAAAAACCTTCCCTATATTCTATCCCTAACTGTCTTGCAACTTGCATTGCCGCGGGTCGAGAAGAATCAGGAATAGGCATAACTACATCAACATCTCCAGAATTAATTTTCTCTTTTATTGTTTCTGCCAGATAATCTCCCATCTTTAAACGAGCCTTATATACTGAAATTCCATTCATAATTGAATCTGGCCTAGCTAAATAAACATATTCAAATGCGCAGGGAAATAACATTGGATTTTCAGAACATTGCTTAGAAAAAAACTCCCCATTAAGATTTATAAAAACAGCTTCTCCAGGATCCACATCTCTCACTACTTGATAATCGTTATTCTCAAGCACCAGAGATTCACTAGCCACCATCCACTCTTCTTTTTTTGTGGTTAATGAAAGTCTTTTTCCTATGACTAAAGGCCTAATGCCGAAAGGATCTCTAAATGCTAATAAACCATGTCCTGAAATTAATGCGATTGAAGCATATGATCCCTGAATTCTTTTGTGTAAAGATTTTACAGCATTAAAAATAATATCAGGCTCTAATTCTTGATTATTAATTTGTTCTTGTAATTCTGTCGCGAATACATTTAACAGCATTTCAGTATCACTTGAAGAATTTGTATGCCTCTTATCAATATTGAATAATTGTGTTTCTAAATCTCGTGTATTTGTCAAATTTCCATTATGTATCAAAACAATTCCATAAGGAGCATTAACATAAAAAGGCTGCGCTTCTTCTACACTTTCTGCTGATCCCTTTGTTGCATACCTAACATGACCTAATCCAATTTTGCCAATTAAATTCCTCATATCTCTCGTTCTATAAGCAGTATTAACCTGACCTTTTGCTTTATGTATATGAAAAACAGTATTTTCCATCGTGGCTATACCTGTTGAATCTTGACCTCTATGCTGTAAGAGCAAAAGACTATCATAAATTTGTTGATTTACATCATCAGAAGAAACGATTCCAACTATTCCGCACATAACTTAATATCTTAAAAATTTTAATAGTTGAGAAATGTTTTTCATATTTAAAAGTGGCCTGAAATACTATTATTAAATTTTTCGGATAATTCCTCAACCCCAATATTGCAGATATTTTTATCTTGAATTTTTATCTTAAGCGTTTCACTAGATACATATCCTATTTTTTTTACATAAATACTTGATGAAAAATTTATTTGATTTTGTTTTAAATAATTAAGCCATTCATTTTGTTTAATTTTACTTATTGAAAAAATGATTCTAGAACCTCCTTCTGCAAACAATAAATTATCATCTCTATTTAAATCTCTCTTTAATTCTATCGTTGCACCTTTTCCGGACAAGATACAAGACTCTGCTAAAGCTATAGCTAAACCGCCATCGCTGATATCATGGGAAGAAACTACGAAACCTTTTGAAATAGCATTTCTTAAAAAACTCTGGCAAAACTTTTCATCCAGCAAATCTATTTTTGGAGGACGACCTGTGATTTCGCCATGAAAATATTCCAAATAAGAACTAGCTGCAATTGTCGTATCTGATTTGTAAGAACCAATTAACCAAATTTGATCATCAATATTTTTCCATTCACTACTTATAGCTTTTTCGACATTATCTAGCTTTCCAACCATTCCAATAACTGGAGTAGGATTGATAGGAGTTATTACATTATCCTTATTTTTAGATTCATTATATAAAGAAACATTACCTCCTGTTACAGGAGTTTCCAATGCTTTACAAGCTTCAGCGATTGCATTACATGAAGTTGAAAGCTGCCAATATCCTATTTCATTTTCCGGAGAAGAAAAATTTAAATTATTTGTGATTGCTACTGGTTCAGCTCCAACGCAACTTACGTTTCTAGCGGATTCTGCTACAGCAGCTATAGTTCCTCTAAAAGGATCAAGAGCAACCCATCTACTATTACAATCAACTGAAGCAGCTACGCCTGTAAATATCTTACTTTTATTTTTTTTATTTTGTTCCCTTAGTCTTATTACAGCTGCATCTGATTTTCCAGGTTTAAACACTGTATTAACCTGCACTTGAGAGTCATATTGTTTATAAATCCAACGTTTAGAAGCTATTGAGGGATTAGAGAGTAGTTTTAAAATAATTTCTGAATAAGAAAAATTTTTATTTTCTTTCAATGAAAATATTTTTTGCTCATAAATTTCTGGTAAATCATTTTCTTTCCATTCCCATTTCTTTAAAAGATAATCAGGTGGATTTTGAATTACATTGTGAAAATTGACAGGAGTATCATCAGACAAGGCAGAAGTAGGTATTTGGGCAACAATTTTGCCTTTATGAGAAATGATTACCTCATTAGTTCCTATAACTTGACCAATTACATTGGCATATAATCCCCACTTATTAAATTTTTCAATAAGATCATTAATTTTTTCTTCTTTAACGACAAACAACATCCTCTCTTGCGATTCAGATAATAAATATTGATATGGAGACATATCATCTTCTCTAGAAGGCACTAAATCTAAATCAATAGATATACCTAGTTTTCCATTTGCAGCCATTTCTGCACTACTGCATGTTAAACCTGCAGCACCCATATCTTGAGCTGCAATTACGTCTCCAGTTTTAAAAGAATCCAAACATGCTTCAATCAGACTTTTCTCAATAAATGGATCACCTACCTGAACTGCAGGTCTATCATCCAATGAAGTTGTAGTTAATTCTGAACTAGCAAAACTAGCACCACCAACACCGTCTCTGCCAGTTGTATTACCAACATATAACACTGGTGATCCTACATTTTTAGCTCCAGAACAAACGATTTCCTCGGTCTCTAAAAGTCCTAGAGCCATAACATTCACTAGAGGATTTCCAGAGTAACTATCATCGAAGTCAATTTCACCTCCAACAGTCGGCACACCTACACAATTTCCATAATGTGCAATACCGGAAACAACTCCTCGTAGTAAATCAACATTTGATGATTTATCAAGGTTGCCGAATCTCAATGAATTCAACACTGCGATTGGCCTTGCACCCATTGTAAATATATCTCTTAAAATTCCTCCTACACCTGTTGCTGCACCTTGAAAAGGTTCAATAGCAGAAGGATGATTATGACTTTCTATTTTAAAAACAAGTTTTTGATTATTTCCAACATCAATAACGCCAGCATTTTCTCCAGGTCCAACTAAAACATTTTTACCTTTAGTGGGAAACTTAGATAGTAAAGGTTTTGAATTTCTATAACAACAATGTTCAGACCACATAACGCCAAACATGCCTAATTCGGTTCTATTAGGTTTTCTATTTAATCTTTTGCAAATTTCTTCGTAATCATTAATTGTTAAATTTTCAACTTTTAGTGCTTCATTAAGATCATATAGATCATTATTTTCTTGATTTATCATTATTTATATCCAAGGATCATCTTCTTTTTTTTCACTAAACGGTATAGAGGTTCTATCATTATTATAAAAACTTTTTTGTTTAAAATCTAAGTTTTGGCTAATATCTTCATCTTCTTCAAGCCATGCCTCTAATCTATTAGAAGCAATATTTTTCATATCATCAAATCTATCGAAAAATTTTTTTCCTTTTTGTATAAATTCATTTTTAATACTTGATTTTATTAAAGATAAATCATCTAAAGAATTACTTTCACAAAATACCAATCCCGGTTGTTGATCATTGATATTATCAATAGTTAATTTCCATCTACTAGAACCTGGAATATTAGGATTAGATCTAGAAACTAAGTAATATTTAATTTTTCCCGTTTTCATTTCAAATAAAAAATCTGCAATGACTCCTATTTTTAATCCATTTATATTTATAAGATTAGCTTCTATTAAAGTTGGGAACCTATTTAAAGTTGCTAAATCCGAAATAGCTGGATCACCTTTGACATAAATTTCATTATCTATTATTTGAGTAATTTGATTTAATCGCCAAACATTTCTTTTTAAATCAAAGTTTGAAGGACGAGAGGACCATCCTAAAATACGATGAACTGGAGGGTGCATCCAAACATTTTCACCATTTCCATAATTAAGGACCATATTACCCTTAACACTATAATTTAGTAATTCACTTAATAAAATTTCTTTAGGTAATTTCAAAATTAAGAACGAATCTGCACAGGCATAACTAAATAAGTAAAAGAATTGAGATTATCTTCTGGTACAAAAACAGCTGGAGTAGTTGCAATATTGCACTTTAAAAGGACATTTTCAGAAGCAATAACTTTTAAACCTTCTAACAGATATCTTACGTTAAATGCAATATCAAAATTTTCTCCAGAATAAGAAACAGGTATTGATTCATTTGCATTTCCAATATCTTGAGCATCTGCGCTGATTGAAGCTAAATCTGTGTCATCTAATTTAATCTTTACAACACTACTTTGCTGATCAGCTAAAACAGCAATTCTTTCTAATGCATCAATTAATTTTTTTGTATTAAAATTTAGAATTTTAGAAAAAGAATCAGGAATTAATTGTGAATAATTAGGATAAGTACCTTCTAAAGTTCTTGTAGTAATTATTTGATTAGAAGATATAAATACGACTTGACCTTTGTCATAGAAAAGCTTAATTGAATTTTCTGAGCTTCTCAAAGATACTAGTTTTTCAATTTCTCTTAATGATCTAGTTGGGATAGTTACCGATAAATCATCAACATTTGAAGATAAGTTTTCTTTATTTTCAATATGTTCTTCATTACCAATCAAAGCAACAGCCAATCTATGGCCATCTGTAGAAGCAGACTCTAAATAATTTGGTTTAAAGGTAAAATTTACACCTGTGAGAAGTTGCTTTGATTCATCATTACTACTAGCAAAAATGGTAGATTTTAATGCTTTTAAAAAAGAACTAGGATCAATATTCAAAGAAGTGCCGCTTTCAACAAATGGTAAATTAGGATATTCATCTGAGGGGATCCCTTTTAGATTAAAAGACCCTCTATCACTTTTTATAAGGATATTATCTGAATTCTCGTCAACTTCTAAAGAGACAGGAGTTTCATTAGGTAGTTTGTTTACTATTTCTGATAAAAGTTTTGAAGGTATAGTAATAGCTCCACTATTTTTAACAGTTCCATCAAAAGAAGTTTGAATTCCTAAATTCAGGTCAAATCCTGTGACGCTAATTTTATTAGTACCTTCATCAGCTGTTAAAAGTATGTTTGCAAGAATTGGATGCGTTGGCCTTGAAGCAACTGCCTTGCTTACTAGTTGTATAGCATTATTTAATTCATTTTGATTACAAATAATTTCCATCAGAATTTGGAACTTTTATAAATACAATATACTTTTTTCGTAAATTAAATTCAATAAATTTATTTCTACTATTTTTTCTAATATAAAATAAATAATAGAATAAAAAGTTTAGTAGTAGTAGTTTTTGTGGGAACTGTGGAATTTTTAAAATAAATTGCTTTGCTATTGAGTTTAAGAAGAAAAGAATATGTGTAAAAAAATTTTTATCTGTTGAATATTTTTTTCTTTTTTTGAAAATTTTAAATTTAATCAACAAATATAATTTCTTGTTATTTACTTTTCAACAAATGAGGTTTGTTTTTAAATGTTTTCCACAGACACTATTTTTTTTGGATTTTAATATCCTAGGATTTTAGTTACATTTTTTAATGAAGGTTCAATATTTTTCCTAAAAATAGCATCGTTGTTTTTTATAGCGCAATCAGGATCTTTTAATCCATTTCCAGTTAGAACACAAACAATAGTAGATTCTTTTTGAATTCTATTCTTATTTTTAATTAGTCCAGCAACTGATGCTGCACTGGCAGGTTCACAAAAAACTCCCTCTTTGGCAAGGATTTTATAAGCATCGATTATTTCTCCATCTGTAACTGACTGAAAATCTCCTTTACTCTCTTTTCTTACTTTTTTCGCTTTTTCTCTATTTACAGGATTACCGATTCTTATTGCAGTTGCAATAGTTTCTGGATCTTTAACTATTATATTTTTTACTAACGGCGCAGAGCCTTCGGATTGAAAACCCATCATTATTGGTAATTTTAAATTTCTTTTTATTTTTGAATATTCTTTAAATCCCATCCAATAAGCAGTTATATTTCCTGCATTACCCATTGGAATACAAAGCCAATCCGGAGCATGACCTAAGTCATCAACTATTTCAAAAGCTGCCGTTTTTTGTCCCTGTATTCGATATGGATTAACAGAATTAACAAGCTCTATAGGATGTTCTGAGGATAAATCTCTAACAATTTCAAGAGCCTTATCAAAGTTTCCATTAATAGATATTATCTCAGCACCATACATTAATGCTTGCGCAAGCTTTCCTTGAGCAACAAATCCTTCTGGTATTAAAACATAAGGTTTTAATCCTCCTCTCGAAGCATATGCTGCAGCTGCAGCAGAGGTATTTCCAGTACTTGCACAAATAACTGCTTCACGACCTTCTTCTTTTGCTTTGCTAATTGCCATAGTCATACCACGATCTTTAAAAGATCCTGTTGGATTAAGGCCATCATATTTTAAAAAAACTTTTGTTCCATTTCCAATTAAGTTGCTAATTGATTCGCTTAAAATAAGTGGTGTATTTCCTTCATTGAGGGAAATAATAGGAGTTTTCTTTGTAACTGGGAGATATTGTTTATAAGCCTCTATAAGGCCTGGCCATCTTTTTTTTCTATAATTAAAGCTTAGTTTATTTTTGATTTTATTTAATAACACCATGGTTGTTTAATTTGTTTTGATTTTTTCTAGAGGAGAATTGGTGAAAAAGGTTAATAATTCTGAAATAGATTCTACTTTATTCATAACTTTGCTCAAAGCGTTTACATCTAAAATTACAGTTTTAGTTGGATATCCTTCAAAAAAATTTATTAGATTTATTTTTCCATTTCCTATATTAATACCTTGAATCACGCTTGCTCTAAGTGCTAGCAATCCTGTCCTTTCATCAGTTGCTCTGGGTGGGTGGATAATAGATGAAAGCCTTTTTAAAAAAACATCCCCTATTTCAGAGTTTACAAGTTTGCTTGCAATGGTGATAGGAACTTCAAAATCTTTGTTTAAAACTGTTCTAATTTCTTTATCGGGAGAACCGGTTGCTTTCAAAATTCTCTTTAATTTTCTCGTGGATTTACCTTCTTTAGCAAAAGTTTTTAAAGAATTCACTTTAATTGTTCTAGAAAATATGTTGTATGTGATCTTAATTTCTTCAGCAGTATTAGCTTTTGGAACATTTAAAAATAATGGAGAAATTACTAAAATAAAAAATATTCTAAAAATTAAAATTTTACTAAGCTTCATTTAGATATTTGCACCAGCAGCAATCTTAACAAGTCTGACTACTCCTTTTTCAGTTACTTTTTTTGCGATTTTTATACCCATTTCTTTTGTATAGGGTTCATTTATAAGCCTAGGAACCCTTTTTAGAAAAATGTCAATTGAATACCCGGGCACTTTTTGTAAAATCTCTAAAAAGTTCCTCAATGGCTCTATATAAATTATAAGGTCATTCAGGTTATTATTTTCGTTAAAAGTATTTAATTTAATTGATTGTGGAAGATAGTTATTCAAACTTTTCAATATTTTTAGACTAAGTAAATCTATCTGATTTGTTAAACCTTCAACTATCTCATTTCTAAGAAATCCTCCATTTGGAGAAAAGAGAAGATCTATAACTTCGTCTAAAAGTTTTTCTAAATCGAGATTTGTTTGCTTTGCAGCGTTAGAAAGTAGATCTTCTAAACGGTCCCATTTAAATTTTTTATTATCAAAAAGCATTTCTTTAAGGCTTTCTCTTAATTGTGGATCAGGATCTTCCATCAATCTTCTTGCAAAATATGGATAAGCCGCGCCTAATATCTTGAAGTTTGGATCTACGCTTAAAGCTATTCCTTCTAATGTCAGTAATGATCTAATTATAAGCGCATAATATGGGGGAAGTCTGAAAGGGAATTTATACATTACACCAGACATATCGTCTGTAACACTTTTAAAATCCATTTTCGAAACTCCCTGTTCAACGGCGTTAATGAAAACATCTTTAAATGCTGGAACGATGGGTTCTAGATTAACTTCCTCTGATAAAAATCCCAATTTTACGAAATCTTGAGACAATTTATCAAAGTTTTTATTTACTAAATGTACTACTGCTTGAATTAATCCTGATCTAGATTCTCTGGAAACCTCGCTCATCATTCCAAAATCTAGATAACATAATCTTCCGTCTTCTAAAGCTAATAAATTACCTGGATGTGGATCTGCATGAAAAAAACCATGTTCTAAAAGCTGTTCTAAACTGCATTGAACTCCTATATCAATCATTTCATCAGGATTAATTCCTAATTTTTTTACGTCTTCTAAATTTGTTAATTTTGTACCGTCTATCCATTCCATTGCTAATACTCTTCTTGAAGTTATTGCTTTATAAATTTTTGGTACGGCAATCATTTTGTTATGTTTATGCATTTCTCTAAATTTTTCTGCATTTGCAGCTTCGTTCAGATAATCCATCTCTTCAAAAACTCTCTTGCCTAATTCATCAATCAAAGCAACTAGATCACTTCTTATCAATCCGATATTGTTTTTTAGCCAATAAGCAATATTTCTAACTATGTAGAGATCTAAGGTTATTTGTTCTCTCAATCCTGGCCTTTGAACTTTTATTGCAACAATTTCTTCGTTTTTTAATTTAGCTTTATGTACTTGTCCTAAAGAAGCGGCGGAAATTGGCTCTTTATCAATTTCCAAAAAAATCTCATTTATTTTGTATCCTAAATCTTCTTCTATTAACTCCATAGCTTTATTGCCATCAAACCCAGGGAGTTGATCTTGCAATTCAGATAATTCTTCTAGAAGAATCCCAGGGATTATATCTGGTCTTGTTGATAAAGCTTGACCTGCCTTAACAAATGCAGGCCCAAGTTCTACTAACAAATTTGTTAATTCACGTGCTCTAAATCTTGCTTGCTGTTCATTTTTTAATCTTCCAGTTAATTTATCCCATCCCACGGAGAAGATGTAAGCAAAAATAGGTATGAGTGTTTGCCAAAGTCTTTTTAAAAGTCTTTTAGGATTTTTTTGGTAAATTTTAGAAATTGTATCTGGATCGTAATTTAAGAGTCCAGATAACTCAATAAAATCAGTAAAATCTTCTTTCATAACTTTATATATTTAAAACCTTTATTTTTTTAAAAAAGAAGTTAATTTTTTTATATGGAAGATTTATCATGTTAGTACAACTAAAAATAGAAAATGTAGCATTAATAGAAATTATAGAAATTAATTTCGAAAAAGGTTTGAATATCATAACTGGGGATTCAGGTTCAGGAAAATCATTAATTTTGGATTCTCTAAATGTTTTATTTGGTGGGACTAATATACCGTTAAAACATTTAATACGTCCAGGAAAAGATTTTTGTATTATTGAGGCGATATTTTCTCCTTCTTTTAAAATTCATAATTGGTTAATAAGTAATGGTTTTGAAATAACTACTTCAGAACTACAAATTAAAAGAAAATCTTATAAAAAAAATAATAAAATTTTATCCAAATATAGCCTTAATGATTTACCAATTAATAGACAATTATTAGAAAAACTTGGAGGATTTTTAATAGATTTTGCAGGTCAATCTGACACTTTTATCTTTGATTCTCTAGAAAAAAGAAGACTAATTATTGATGACTTATGTTCTCAAGAATTCAAAGATACTAGCGAAAGGATAAAAAGTATATGGAGAGAAAGTGAAGAGTTAACAAGATTAATGAATAAAAAAATAGAATTTTCTAGGAATCAAGAAGAAAAAAATTTGGCAATTAAACACATGTTGAAGAGTTTAGAAGAAGCAGATTTAAATTCAAGTGAAGAAATTTTAGAACTAGAGTTATTAGAAAATAAACTTGTAAATAATCTTGAAATTAATAATTCAATTAAATCATCATTAGATAATTTAAATAATTTCAATCATGATGATCCGTCAGTAACTTCTTTTATAAATCAATCTCTAAAGATTTTAAATAAAACAGTAGATTTCGATTTAAAGATTCAAAAATTTAGAGAGAAGTTATTAAATATTCATGCTGATGTTGAAGATTTAATTTTTGATCTAAAATCATATTTGCAAGAAATAGAAAATTATGAATCTAATCTTCCAGAAATACAAAAAAGGTTATTCTTTTTAAAAAATTTAGAGAGAACTTTTTCATTGGATTTAACTCAATTAATTGAAAAGCGCGATCAATTAAAAAGGTATTTTCAACAAAATGATCAAGGAAATGAGATTTCCATGATTAAAGCTCAGATTGACAATTTACGAAGTAATCTAAATTCTTTATTTGTTATTCAATCTACTGAAAGAAAAAAAAATTCTGAACAGTTACAAAATTCAGTAATGTCAATTTTAAACAATCTAGGTTTAGAAAATGCAAATTTTTCAATTCAATTTTCTGAGTGCAAGCCTTCTGGCGATGGAATTGATGATATAAATTTTTTGTTTTCGGCAAATCCTGACCAGAAGCTTGCTCCATTATCAAATGTTATTTCTAGCGGAGAAATGTCAAGATTCTTGTTAGCTATTAAATCTAGTATTTCTAAAAAACCCAATACTTTCTTTTTAGATGAAATTGATAGTGGTTTAAGTGGTAAGTCTCTATTTTCTTTGATGGAGCTTATAAAAGAAATTTCTAAAAATCAACAAGTTTTATGTATTACACATCAGCCATTCCTCGCTGCTAGGGGATCAACTCATTTCAAAGTTAATAAAAACGTAATTAATGGGATAACTTATACTTCAATCGAAAAACTAACTACAAAAAATCAAAGAAAAAATGAACTAATAGAACTTATAGGCATAGGTTCTTGCGAAGTAAACGAATATGCTTCTAGACTTCTTGATAGCTTAGCTGCGTAAAATAAAAAAAATTCTATTATAATAACATTTTTTAAATCATAATTTAGATTTAAACATGGTTAATAAATTTGATAGTAGTTTTGGAGATGATAACTCAATTAATATTAGGGGAGCTCGTCAGCATAATTTAAAAAATATTGATCTTTCTCTACCTAGGAATAAATTTATAGTTTTTACAGGTGTGAGTGGAAGTGGTAAAAGTTCTTTGGCCTTTGATACTATTTTTGCTGAAGGTCAAAGAAGATACGTTGAGAGTCTTTCTGCATACGCAAGGCAATTTTTGGGTCAAGTAGATAAACCAGATGTTGACAATATTGCAGGTTTATCACCTGCTATTTCAATTGATCAAAAATCTACAAGTCATAATCCTCGATCAACAGTTGGAACAGTAACGGAAATACAAGATTATTTAAGATTATTGTTTGGTCGTGCTGGTGAGCCTCATTGTCACCATTGTGGGATTCCAATTGCGCCTCAAACAATTGATGAAATGGTGGATCAAATTCTTCTTTTACCAGAAGGAACAAGATACCAATTGTTGGCTCCGGTTGTAAGAGGTAAGAAAGGAACACATACAAAATTAATAAGCGGACTAGCTGCTGAAGGATTTGCTAGGGTAAGAATCAATGGAGAAGTAAGAGAACTTGCTGATAGTATTGAATTAGATAAAAATCAAATTCATAATGTTGAGGTAGTAGTCGATAGATTAATTGCAAGAGAAGGCATTCAAGAAAGATTAAATGATTCTCTACAAACTTGTCTCAAAAGAGGGGATGGCTTAGCAATAGTAGAAGTTGTTCCAAAAAAAGGAGAAAACTTACCTTCTAACTTAGAAAGAGAAAAACTTTACTCTGAAAATTATGCATGTCCTGTACATGGATCTATTGTTGAAGAACTTTCTCCTAGATTATTTTCTTTTAATAGCCCATATGGGGCCTGTCCAGATTGTCATGGGATTGGTTATTTAAAAAAATTTACTCCGGATAGAGTTATACCTGACAAAACATTACCTGTTTATGCTGCAATAGCTCCATGGAGTGAAAAAGATAATACTTATTACTTCTCTTTACTTTATTCTGTAGGACAAGCTTATGGTTTTGAATTAAAAACTCCTTGGAAAGATTTAAGTGATTTGCAAAAAAAAGTTCTACTTTTGGGATCAGATAAACCAATATTAATTCAAGCTGATAGTCGCTTTAAAACTTCTAGTGGTTTTGAAAGACCTTTTGAGGGGATTTTGCCAATATTAGAAAGGCAATTGAATGAAGCCAATGGAGAATCAGTTAAACAAAAATTAGAAAAGTATCTAGAATTAGTTCCATGTAAGACATGTTCTGGAAAAAGATTAAGACCTGAGGCTTTGGCAGTTAAACTTGGTCCATACAATATTACTGATTTAACTTCTATAAGCGTTTCTGAAACTCTAAATCATATAGAGCGCATCATGGGCTTAGGTAAGACAAAGAAAGAAAATATATCTTTATCAGAAAAACAAAAGCAGATAGGTGAATTGGTTTTAAAAGAGATTCGTTTACGTTTGAAGTTTTTAATTAATGTAGGTTTAGATTATTTGACTTTAGATAGACCAGCTATGACTTTGTCTGGTGGTGAGGCTCAGCGTATTAGATTGGCTACACAAATAGGTGCAGGTCTGACTGGCGTTTTATATGTATTAGATGAACCAAGTATTGGTTTGCATCAGAGAGACAATGACAGATTATTAGAAACATTAAAAAGCTTAAGAGACTTGGGAAATACTCTGGTTGTCGTTGAACACGATGAAGATACTATGAAATCCGCAGATTATTTAGTAGATATTGGTCCAGGGGCAGGTGTTTATGGTGGGGAAATTATTGCTAAAGGATCTTATCAAGATGTCTTAAATTCAGAAAAGTCATTAACTGGAGCTTATCTTAGTGGTAGGAAATCGATTCCCACTCCAAAAGAACGTAGATCATCTGTAAAAAAAAGTTTAATTTTAAATAATTGCTCTAAAAATAATTTAAAAAATATTTCTGTTGAATTTCCTTTAGGAAGATTAGTTTCTGTAACTGGTGTGAGTGGAAGTGGGAAGAGTACTTTGATAAATGAATTACTTCATCCTGCATTATGTCATTCTCTAGGATTAAAAGTCCCTTTTCCTCAAGGTGTAAAAGAGTTAAAGGGTATAAAGGCAATTGATAAAGTTATCGTTATTGATCAATCTCCAATAGGAAGAACTCCAAGATCAAATCCTGCTACATATACTGGTGCTTTTGATCCTATAAGGCAGATATTTACTGCCACAGTAGAAGCAAAAGCAAGAGGTTATCAAGCTGGTCAATTTAGCTTTAATGTGAAAGGAGGAAGATGCGAAGCCTGTAAAGGTCAGGGAGTCAATGTAATTGAAATGAATTTTCTACCTGATGTGTATGTTCAATGTGAAGTGTGTAAAGGAGCTCGTTTTAATAGGGAAACTCTTCAGGTGAAATATAAAGGTTTCAATATATCTGATGTTTTAGAGATGACTGTTGAACAAGCTGCAGAAACTTTTTCTGCTATACCTCAAGCTGCTGATAGATTGTCTACATTGGTTGATGTTGGCTTAGGATATGTCAAGTTAGGCCAGCCAGCTCCTACATTATCTGGTGGAGAGGCTCAAAGAGTTAAGTTAGCCACGGAATTGTCAAAAAGGGCTACTGGAAAAACTTTATATTTGATTGATGAACCAACTACAGGGTTAAGTTTTTATGATGTTCATAAACTAATGGATGTGATACAACGTTTGGTAGATAAAGGTAATTCAGTAATTGTTATTGAACATAATTTAGATGTTATTAGATGTTCAGATTGGATTATCGATTTAGGACCTGATGGAGGGGATAAAGGAGGAGAAATCATTGCAGAAGGTATTCCTGAGGATGTAGCTAAAAATCCTACAAGTCATACAGCAAAATATCTTAAAAAGGTTCTGAAATAAGAAAATCCTTGTTGTATTTCTTTTTATTTGAATTATTTCAGCAATACGAAATTCTTTTTCAAAGGGGTATAAAACTGCTTTATAACTGCTTTTTTGAAAAATTTCATGTTAAAAAATATTCAAATCATAATGCTTTCTTAATATTTCCTTAGAAAAATCAGCTTATTTGTATTAAAGGCCGTTGATCGGAGGTTTTACTGAATGAGGTTGAAATTTTTACATTTACATTTACATGGTCTTATACGTTCTAAAAATCTTGAGTTAGGCAGGGATGCAGATACAGGAGGGCAAACACAATACGTTTTAGAGTTAATTAAAAGCTTGGCTAATACTTCAGAAGTTGATCAAGTAGATTTAGTTACTCGTTTAATAAACGACCCTAAAGTAGACGATGAATATTCTCAAGAAGAAGAATTTGTAGAACCTGGAGTGAGAATTTTAAGATTCAAATTTGGACCTAATAAATATTTAAGAAAGGAATTGCTTTGGCCTTATTTAGATTATTTAACTGTAAGACTAATTTCTTACTATAAAAAAAACAAAAAGCCCAACTTTATTCATGCACATTATGCAGATGCTGGATATGTAGGAGTTAAACTAAGTAAATCCTTAAACGTTCCTCTTATTTTTACTGGTCATTCTTTAGGAAGAGAGAAAAAAAGGAAATTGCTTGATACTGGTTTAAAAAATAATCAAATAGAAAAACTTTATTCTATAAGTAAAAGAATTGAGGCAGAAGAAAAAACATTGCAGTCTGCAGATATTGTCGTTACAAGCACTAAACAAGAATCAGTGTATCAATATTCCCAATATTCTTCTTTTTCACCTCACAAAGCTAAAGTTATTCCTCCTGGTGTTGATCATAATAAATTTCACCATATTCACTCCACAAGTGAGACAGCCGAAATTGATAACATGATGAAACCTTTTCTCAAGGATTCTACTAAACCTCCATTTTTAACTATTTCTAGAGCTGTACGAAGAAAAAATATTCCATCTTTGATTGAAGCATATGGAAGATCTGAAAAATTAAAAAGAAAAACTAATTTAATTCTGATTTTAGGTTGTAGAGAGAATACCTCAAAACTTGACCCTCAACAAAAAAATGTTTTCAATAATATTTTTGAAATAATTGATAAATATAATTTGTATGGAAAGGTAGCTTATCCAAAAAAACATCTTCCAAGTCAGATTCCTGCTTTATATAGGTGGGCTGCTAGTAGAGGTGGTGTATTCGTAAATCCAGCTTTAACGGAGCCTTTTGGCTTAACTCTTCTTGAAGCTTCTTCATGTGGATTGCCAATAATATCAACAAATGATGGAGGACCAAAAGAAATTCGTTCAAAATGTGAAAATGGACTTCTAGTAGATGTTACTGATATTAATGAGTTGAAACTTATTCTTGAAAAAGGAATATCAAATAATAATCAGTGGAAATTATGGAGCAGAAATGGAATCGAGGGTGTTAACAGGCACTTTAGTTGGAACACTCATGTACGCAATTATTTATCAGTACTTACTGAAGAATTTTCAAATAGTTATTCTTCATCTGAAATTAAACAAAGTTGTTTAAAAGGTACTTCCTCACTTATAAAACCCCATTGATCAAAAACCTCAGGATCAGGGTGAAGAATTAGTTGATTATGTTGAGTTTTCTTTAGTTTAAAGCCCTTCTTAGAAAGTTTTTTCATTAAGTTAGCAGTTTCTTCAAATCTTGATGCCATTGCATCAAGACTTGAGCAGTCACTTGTTAATCCATTATCTTTCCATGTAAAAAAATTCATAACAAATTTTTCAAAGATTGATTTTTAAAACTATACCTAAAATTACAAGTAAAATGTTGATTTTCCAAAAATTTTCAACTATTTTTTGTTCATTCATTCCTTTAATCTCAAAGTGGTGGTGTAGTGGAGCCATTAAAAATATGCGTTTACCTCTATGAAATAATTTTTTTGTAATTTTAAAAAACCCTACTTGAATCATTACTGATAACGATTCAATAATAAATATTCCTGAGAAAATAGATAAGGTAAAAACACTATTGGTTAATAACGCTATAGAACCCAGAATTGCTCCAATACTTAGAGATCCTGTGTCGCCCATAAATATTTTTGCAGGATATTTATTATACTTTAGAAATCCTAAGCATATGCCGCACATCGAAAAACATAACATGCTAAAAACAAAAAGTTCTTGCTGTTCTTTCAGTAATATTTCTGTTCCTAATCCATAAAAGACAATCCCACTGCATCCAGCTGCTAATCCATCTAGTCCATCAGTCAAGTTTACTGAATTACTTGTGCCCACAAGTACTAAAAAAGAAATTGGCAAAATGAAAATATTCATATTTATTCCCCAGGAGTCAGAAACTGTTATTAGTGGACTGATTAAATTTTTTTCATAGGCTAACAATATAAAAATTATTGATATGGCACTTTGTAAGATAAATTTCTCATTTGTTTTTAAACCAGTGTTTTCTTTTCTTTTAATACTTAAATAATCATCTAAAAATCCTATAATAAAGAAACCAAAAATAGTAAGGAATAAAAGAAATAATTTTAGAGAACTTAAATTGATAGTTATTATCAAAAGTAAAATTAAAAAAGGGATTATCATAAAAATCCCACCCATTGTTGGAGTATCACTTTTTTTAAAGTGATTAGCTGGGCCTTCATTCCTAATATTTTGAAGTAAATTAAATTTTTTGATAATCTTTAGACCATTTTTCGTTGTAAAAATAGAAATAAAGAAGGATAGTATGTAAACTCCTGTAAAAATAAAATTATTAAAAAAATAGGAGGTAACTATTAAAGCAAAAGTATTTAATATAAATAAAGATTCAAAGTTAAACTTTTTAATCTTCCCAATCATCTTCTAATGAAGGATCTTCTTCAGTTTTATAATCTTCTTTTTCTCCCATAAGTGCTGAAAGTTCTTCTTCTTCTATTGTACTAATCTCTTGTGAATCTCCATCTTTTTCTGCAACAAGTCTACCTGTACTTTCAAGCCAAGATAGAAGGTCAGGTTCCTCTCTTAATGGCAACACAGGAGCTGGATCATCTCTGTGATAGCAAGTTAAAGCTGGATTAACTTCAGAAATGTCGTCCAATCTAAGTTTTAATTTATTTGAATCCATTAAAGGCTATGTTCTATATATAAGATAATACATAATGATGCACACGAAAAACTTTGTTTGATAAAGCAAATTTAAAATACTTGTTTATCTGGCTAATTTCATTGTTGCTGTCTGGATTATTAAAGCTTATTGGATACTTATACCCCAATAATTTAATAATTAATAACTTTCTTCTCTTGTTACTGGTTTTTGGTCCAGCTCTTTTAGTTACAATAATATTATTATTTAATAAGTTTTCAAATTCTTAATTATCTCAAAAATTTTAATTTATGGAGCAAATATAGATGCAGCAGATAAAAAAAGTTGTACTAGCGTATTCTGGTGGGGTAGATACGAGCGTGTGTATTCCATATTTAAAGAATGAATATGGAATTTCAGAAGTGGTTACTTTTGTAGCAGATCTTGGACAAGGCGATGATTTAGAATTTGTTAGGCAAAAAGCTTTAAATTCTGGTGCATCTAAATCTATTGTTGGTAATTTAGTTAATAGTTTTGTTGAGAGATACGCTTTTCCAGCCATTAGAGCAAACGCATTATATCTAGATAAATATCCCTTATCAACAGCCCTTGCTAGGCCTTTAATTGCCGAAAATCTCGTGAATATTGCTAGAGAGATTAATGCTGATGCAGTAGCTCATGGATGCACTGGTAAAGGGAATGATCAAGTTCGGTTTGATTTAGCAATTAATGCTTTAGGTCCAGATTTAAAAATTATTACTCCTGCAAGGGAGTGGAATATGAGTAGAGAGGAAGCAATAGTTTATGGAGAAAAATTTGGTATACCTGCACCAGTATCAAAAAAATCGCCATATTCAATAGACGTTAACTTACTTGGTAGGAGTATTGAAGCAGGCATATTAGAAGATCCCATGCAAGAAGCACCTGAGGAAATATTTTCGATGACATCATCAATTGATAATGCACCTGATTCCCATCATGATATAGAAATTGTTTTTAAAAATGGGTTTCCAGTTGGAATTAATGATGAATTTTTAACTCCAGTAGAGATTATTCAAAAAGCTAATGATCTTGCAGGTATTCACGGTTTTGGAAGAATAGATATGATTGAAGATAGAGTAGTAGGAATTAAAAGTAGAGAGATTTACGAAACACCTGGTCTCTCACTTTTAATCAAAGCTCACAAAGAATTAGAGAGCATAACATTAAACCCCGATGTTGTTGATTTTAAAGGAATAGTGGAAAAAAAATGGGGTCAATTAGTTTATCAAGGTTTTTGGTTTGGACCTCTTAAAGAAAGTTTAGATGCATTTATATCATCGACTCAAACTTCAGTTAATGGAAGAGTAAAGATTAGACTTTTTAAGGGGAACGCAATAGTCATTGGGAGAATGTCGGAAAAAAATTCACTTTACAGGGAAGATTTGGCAACTTATAGCAAAGATGATATTTTTAATCATTCTTTAGCAGAGGGTTTTATTTATATGTGGGGTATGTCTAATAAAATATGGGCTGAGTTAAATTCGAAAACAAATGATTAACATTTAAGATTCAGCATTTTCTTTAGTTTCAGCATCATCTTTTCCCGAAGTTGAAATATCTCCACTAGCTATTGGTTGTTTTTCTTTAGAATCAACTTCAGCATCTGGACTATCTTCTTTCTCTGATTTAGGAGCGCTCTTGCTCGAAGGTCTTGGGGTTGGTAAAGGACCATCTTGTTTAACGGTCATGTATCTAATAACATCTTCACTAAGTCTCATTGCTTTTTCAATTTTGAAAATATGTTGCCCATCACCTTGATGACTTAGTTGTACGTAAATGCCTTCTCTATGTTTTGCTATTTGATAGGCTAATCTTCTCTTGCCTCTCATTTGACTATCAAGAATCGTACCGCCAAATTCTTCTAAAAGCTTATTGTATTTATCAATGTGATTAGTAACTTCATCTTCCGCAATGTCTGGGCGGAGGATATACATGGTTTCGTAATAAGATTGTTGATCGTTCATAGTTTCAGACAAGGTCTTTGGCTCATGAATTGGTGTGATGAGCGTCTGTTCATTATTTACGATACATTACCATAGGCAATTTCTTAAAATATAGGATTATTTTTAAAGATATTTTTTTAGTGCGTCATTCATTACATGAAAAGGGACTTCTAAACCGTTAGTCCAAAATGATATTGATTTCATTCCTTGAGCAATAAGCATTTCCAAACCATTTATAGTCATGCATCCTTTTTTGGCGCTAAATTTTAATAAGGGAGTTGGGGCAGGATTGTAGATTAAATCATAAACAATTGTTTTTGATTTAAGAGATCTCCAAAAAGCTTCGCCATATGGTAAAAAATTATTTTCATATTTAGTTGTTTTCATCCCTACTGGTGTTGTATTTACAATTAAATCTGCTTCCTGAATTAAAATTTGAGCTTGATCATCATTATTTAAGAAACCTTTCAGTTGAATTTGATTATCAAAGTTTTTTATTAGTTCATTTAGTGATGATTTGTTACGTGATATTACTGAAATTGTTGAGAGATTTAAATTTATTAAACCTTGAATAACAGATCTTGCTGCGCCTCCTGAGCCAAGAATTATTGATTTTTTCTTCGCTAAGTTTAAATTTTTTAATGGATAAATAAAACCCTCTACATCAGTATTGGTTGCACTCCATTCTTTTTGGGAATTTAATTTCAGGGTATTTATTGCTTTAAGTTTGTGAGCAATAGGTGATATTTCACTACAAAGGTTAAATACTTTTTCTTTGTGTGGAATTGTAATGTTTAAACCTTTGCAATTAATTTTCTTAAAAGAATTCAGAACTAATTCTAGATCTTTATCTTTACATGGTATGGCAATATAGATTAAATCTAACCCTAAATATTGAAGGGCAGCATTTTGCATAATTGGTGACAAAGAATGGCTTACTGGATTACCAATTAATGCAATAAAAGATGTCTTACTTGAAATCATTTTTAGAATTTTTTCCTTAAAAAAACTGATCTGTTCGGGAACCACACCCCGTATTTGAGTAACAATAATGACGACGATGACCGATTATGGAGAATAGCAAATATTAAAAATTTACCCATGGGTAAGGTTGTAGGAATTGATTTAGGAACAACAAATAGTTGTGTCGCTGTAATGGAAGGTGGTAAACCTACTGTAATAGCAAATGCTGAGGGTTTCAGAACTACTCCATCAGTTGTTGCATATACAAAAAATCAAGATCAGCTTGTTGGACAAATAGCAAAAAGACAGGCTGTGATGAACCCTGAAAATACTTTTTATTCTGCAAAACGCTTTGTTGGTAGAAGAGTTGATGAAGTTAATGAAGAATCTAAAGAAGTTAGTTATTCTGTTGAAAAATCTGGTTCTAGTGTCAAATTAAAATGTCCTATTTTGGATAAGCAGTTTTCTCCTGAAGAGGTGAGTTCTCAAGTTTTAAGAAAGTTAGCAGATGATGCGGGTAAATATCTTGGAGACAAAGTTACACAAGCTGTAATTACAGTTCCAGCTTACTTTAATGATTCTCAGAGACAGGCTACGAAAGATGCTGGAAAGATTGCAGGTTTAGAAGTCCTGAGAATTGTTAATGAACCAACTGCTGCGGCTTTAGCATATGGTTTGGATAAAGAAAATGAAAAAATTCTTGTTTTTGATTTAGGGGGAGGAACATTTGATGTTTCAGTTATTGAAGCTGGTGATGGAGTAACTGAAGTTCTTTCTACATCTGGAGATACACATTTAGGTGGTGATGATTTTGATAGATGCATCGTAGATCATTTAGCTAATACCTTTAAATCAAATGAGGGAATTGATCTTAGACAAGATAAGCAAGCATTGCAAAGATTGACTGAAGCTGCAGAAAAAGCAAAAATAGAGCTCTCAAATGCTACCCAAAGTGAAATAAATCTACCTTTCATTACAGCGACTCCTGAAGGACCAAAACATTTGGATTTGAACCTCACTAGAGCAAAGTTCGAGGAATTAGCTGCTTCTTTAATTGATAGGTGTAAGACCCCAGTTGAGAGAGCTATCAGTGACGCAAAAATTTCTACTAGTGAAATTGATGAAGTTGTTATGGTGGGAGGTTCATCTAGAATTCCTGCTGTTTTAGATTTAGTTAAAAAAATAATTGGTAAAGAACCAAATCAAACCGTCAATCCTGATGAGGTTGTAGCTGTTGGAGCTGCTATTCAGGGAGGCGTTTTAGCAGGAGAGGTTAAAGATATCTTATTACTTGATGTTACTCCACTTTCATTAGGTGTAGAGACTTTAGGAGGAGTAATGACAAAAATGATTAATCGAAATACTACAGTACCTACGAAGAAATCTGAAACATATTCAACTGCTGTGGATGGACAAACAAATGTAGAAATACACGTATTGCAGGGTGAAAGAGAAATGGCTTCTGATAACAAAAGTTTAGGAACTTTCAGATTGGATGGTATACCTTCAGCACCTAGAGGTGTTCCACAAATTGAAGTTACATTTGATATCGATGCAAATGGAATTCTTAGTGTTACGGCTAAAGATAAAGGAAGTGGTAAAGAGCAAAGTATTTCTATTACTGGTGCTTCAACTCTTTCTGATAATGAAGTAGAAAAAATGGTAAAAGATGCTGAATCAAATGCATCTGCAGATAAAGAAAAAAGAGAGAAAATCGATTTAAAAAATCAAGCTGAAACACTTGTTTATCAGACAGAAAAGCAACTTGGTGAGCTGGGAGACAAAATTGATGCTGCAGCAAAGTCCAAAGTTGAAGAAAAAAGTAATGCTTTAAAAGAGGCAACTTCAAAAGAAGATTTTGAATCAATGAAAAAACTTCTTGAAGAACTTCAGCAAGAGCTGTATGCAGTTGGTTCGTCCGTTTATCAGCAACCTGGCAATCAGCCACCATCACCCGGCGCAGCAGGCGGTCCCGATCAGAGTGATTCAAACGAAAAAGGTGGAGATGATGTAATTGATGCAGATTTTACTGAAACGAAAGATTAAGAAAAGTAATTTTTAATTTCATTAGCAACCCATTTAGAACAAGCTGGAGCAAGTAAAATCCCATTTTTATAGAAACCTGTACATATAATTAGTCCATCTTCAAGATTTTTCATTATCGGTGAAGGCTCACCATCTGGCCTTGATCTTATGCCGTACCATTTTTTAGAAATCTTCCCTTTCATTAGCCAATTTGGTTTTTTATCGAGAAAATTTGTAAGTTTTTCAAAAGTATTTTCTTCTGGTTTAGTACTATATTCGTCAGTTGATCCAATTATTAGCTTTTTTTTGGATTTTGGAATTATGTTTTTACCATTTATATTGAATTGTTTTGGTAGCGATAATAAATCAACTTCTGCATCATTTATATCAATTTCCATAGCTTGACCCAAGACAGGTTTTAATGTGATGTTGTGAGATATGCCATCTATTAAATCAATTGCTTTTAGTGAATTGCACAAAATAACCATATCAGATTTGATATTTTCATTGTTTCTTTTTGTAGAAATCCATTCATTGTTTGATTTTCTGATTTTTATTATTTCTCCTTCTGAAAAATTAATTTTTTTATGTTTTAGATATTTATCTAATGTTTGAAGTAAATAAAACGGATTTATTCTTCCATCTTTAAAGGAAATCATTCCTTTTATATTTTTTGTTTGGAAGGCTTTATTTATATTCTTGATAAATATTGAGTCTCTTTCTAAAATTCGTAAATTTTGATCATTATTTTCATAAATAAATTTCTCTAATTTTTGAAACTTTTCCTCATTAGTAGTTAGCTGTATTAATGGTTTGTTGATATTTAATTCACTATTATATTTTTGCAGGAATGTAATCCATTGTGGCCATAATTCAATGCTTTGTTTCCTGAGATCCCAGCTTCTACCTCTCCTTTTTTGATACATATTACCCATTAGTAAGCCTAAGGCTGCATAGCTACTATTTTGGCGTTGAGTTGGATCTATTATCGTTACCTTGAAACCTAATTCTGATAATTCTAAGGCGTTAAATTTTCCAATAATCCCTGATCCAATAATAACTATGTGTGCTTTTTGAAAATTTTCTTTTAGGCTTTTCATTGATATATTAGATATACTTGCTTATTTGACTTAATAGTTAAAGATTTTTTGGAACATCCTTCAATTATATTCAAAATTGTTTGTCCCGATCGTCCTGGCCTTGTGAGTTTACTTACAGGTTGGATTTCAAATTACGGTGGAAACATAAAACATTCTGATCATCATACAGATCAAGATGCCGGTTTGTTTCTTAGTCGAATTGAATGGAATAGTAAAAATGCCTTTTTTAATAGAGATGAAATTTATAAAGAATTTCAAAAAATTGCAAATAAAGTAAATGGAAAATTTAACGTAAATTATTCAGATGAAATCCCAAATGTTGCTATTTTCGTGAGTAAACAAAATCATTGTTTGATTGATTTACTTTGGCGAGTAAGAAATGGAGAACTCAAAATGAAAGTCCCGTTAATAATTTCAAATCATTCTGATCTTGAAAATATTGCAAATGACTTTAATGCAAAATTTGTTTATATTGATACCTTTAAAACTGATAAATCTATTGTTGAAGATCAATTTTTACATTTACTAAAAGAATATGAAATTGATCTCGTTGTATTAGCCAAATATATGCAAATTTTGAGTGACTCTTTTTTAAAAAAGTTTTCTTCAATAATAAATATTCATCATTCTTTCTTACCTGCATTTAAGGGCGGGCAACCATATCATCGCGCTTGGAAGAGAGGTGTTAAATTAATTGGTGCTACAGCTCACTATGTTACTGAAGATCTTGATGAAGGCCCGATAATTGAGCAATGCACAGTTAATGTAAGTCATAGGGATGAAGTTGACGATTTGATTAGAAAAGGAAGAGATATTGAAAGAATAGCTTTAGCAAGAGCAGTTAGATTACATCTGAATCATCAAGTATTTGTTTATAACAGCAAAACTGCTGTTTTTGATTGAAGATAGTTTTTAGTCCTCTAATTCTATTTGTATTTGTCTTTCATAAATTGATTCTTCATTAAAAGCTCTTGCTATCAAGAAACTGGCAATACAGCTGATTAACACAGGTTTCATTATTAATAAATTTTTTGTTAAAGCGAAAGCTAAAAACATTGCGGTAATTGGTGTTCTCGAACATCCTGCTACGAAAGCTCCCATTCCTGCAAAAATGTATGTACTTGGTGCATGTCCTGTCGCAATTTCCACCCAGCTCCCCATTATTAGTCCGATTGACCCACCTAAAGTAAGCATTGGATAGAACAATCCTCCAGGAGCTCCAGATGCTGCAGCTAAGCCTGTCGTGATAAATAATACTAAAACTGCTAATAAAGCAATTCCAATACTTGTATTTTGTTCAGCTATTATTTTCTGTAATTCATCTAAATTATGAAATGTACTGGGTAAGCAAGAGTAGATGCTTCCTAAAATAAGTCCACAAATACTCATTTTTAAAACAAATTTATTTTTATACCACTTTTTCCCAAGATTTTGCATCAACAAAACATATCTGCTGTACAATTCTGCAAATATTCCAATAATTATTCCTAGTAAAACTAAGTAAATAAAATCTTCAGGTAAGAAAAAAACTGATGGGTCATATTCTTTTTGTATCAAAAATCCGAGGTTAAAATCAAACCCTCCTGCTTTAGGATCTAAACCTAAGGCTTGAATAATATCAGCAGATGAATCTGCAATGAAAGTTGTGATTACTACTAATAGCAGTATTACTGGTCTTGCAGAGTTTAATAACTCTTCTATTGCATAGACAAACCCTCCTAATGGAGCGCTAAATACTGCAGCTATGCCAGCACCACCCCCTGCAGCTACTATTACTCTTCTAAAAGCTGTAGGAGCCTTGAGCCACTTAGCCATTTGCCAAGCTACAGATCCTCCCATTTGAACGGATGGACCTTCTGGACCCAAAGGGAATCCACTACCAATAGCAATAATTCCTGATATTAGCTTTACTAAGCCTACTTTTAAATTCATTGGAACTTTTTTATGTCTTAAAAAACCCATGATTTGACTCACTCCTGAACCTTTTGCAGCAGGTGCTATATTTTTGATCAAATATCCTGCAAAAGCTCCTCCTAGAGCTCCAAAAATAGGTAAGACCGCAATAGATGGGAATTGGTCTAATAATGCTAATCTCCAATTATTAATAAAATAGATTCCAGTTTTAAAAGATATGCTTGTAATTGAGGCTCCTAAACCTGTTAACAAGAGCGAAAATGCAACGACCAGAGATCTTTGTTTTAATAATTTTTTGATGCTACGAGAAGAATTATTACTTGTTTTTTGAATATTATCTTTTATAAAGTTTGGCATAGTCCATGATTACTTTGTCAAGCTGAAATCGTGTATTTCATCAAATTGAAGATAGCGATAAAGTTCATCTGAATATGGATTAATTTTATTTTTAGTAATATCCTGATATTCCTCAACTTCAGGTATTTTGCCAAGCAGTGCACAAACTGCTGCTAATTCAGCGCTGCCTAAAAAGACTTGTGCATTCTTGCCAAGTCTATTGTCAAAATTTCTTGTACTGGTAGAAAATACTACGGAACCTTCATCTACTCTGGCTTGATTTCCCATACATAAAGAACAGCCTGGTAACTCTAACCTTGCACCGCAATCTTCGAAAATTTTATAGTAACCTTCAGCTTTTAGAGTTTCTTCATCCATTTTTGTTGGTGGACAAATCCATAATTTAGCTTTTAAATTTTGTATACCTTCAAGAACTTTCGCAGCTGCCCTGTAATGGCCAATATTCGTCATGCAAGAACCTATAAAAACTTCGTCAATATTTGTATTTGCAACATCAGTAATTTCTTTTACATTATCTGGATCGTTTGGGCAAGCAACTATAGGTTGTGTTACTTTTGATAAATCAATTTCAATTATTTCTTCATACTGAGCGTTTGAATCTGGTTGAATTAATGATGGTTTTTTTAACCAATTTTTCATATCATTTATTCTTCTTGAAATTGATTTTGAATCTTCATAATTGCTTTCAATCATTTTTTCTAGCAGGCAAATATTGCTTCTTAAGTATTCTTGTACAGTTTCTTGGGATAAGAGTATGGTACTTCCAGCGCATGAGCGCTCTGCAGTAGCATCAGTAAGTTCAAAAGCTTGTTCAAGTTTTAGGTTTGGTAATCCTTCAATTTCCATAATTTTACCGTTGAATATATTTTTCTTATTTGCTTTCTCAACAGTTAAGAGTCCTTTTTTAATTGCGAAGAGAGGGATTGCATTTACTAAATCTCTAAGAGTGATTCCTGGTAATAATTCTCCCTTAAATTTAACCAGCACAGATTCTGGCATATTTAATGGCATTGATCCTATTGCAGCGGCAAAGGCAACAATGCCCGAGCCTCCAGGAAATGAAATGCCAAGAGGAAATCTAGTATGACTATCTCCGCCAGTGCCAACAGTATCTGGGAGAAGCATTCTATTAAGCCAACTATGAATTATGCCGTCTCCAGGCTTAAGAGCTACTCCACCTCTTTGAGATATAAAATCAGGTAATTCTTTATGGGTAACTAGATCTACTGGTTTAGGATATGCAGCTGTATGACAAAAACTTTGCATCACTAAATCTGCAGTAAATCCTAAACAAGCTAGTTCTTTTAGTTCATCTCTAGTCATTGGTCCAGTAGTATCTTGACTACCAACTGTAGTCATAATTGGCTCACAGGTCATTCCTGGCCTTACTCCCTGTAATCCGCATGCTTTGCCTACTATTTTTTGAGCTTGAGTAAAGCCGGCATTACTTTCGGTTGGATTTTGTGGTCTGGTAAATATTTCACTAGGTTGATAATCTAATTTATTTCTAATTTTGTCTGTAAGAGATCTTCCAATCATAAGATTGATTCTTCCGCCAGCTTGAATCTCATCAATAAGAGTTGATGGATACAAGTCGAATTTGCTTATTAATTCTTCAGTATTTGAATCTTTTTCAATTTTTTTAATAATGCCTGCATAAGGATATATTTTAATAACATCTCCTGTTTTCATTTGAGATACGTCAGCTTCTATTGGTAAAGCTCCTGAATCTTGTGCAGTATTAAAGAAAATTGGGGCTATTTTGCTTCCAATTATTATTCCACCTGTTTTTTTGTTTGGAACAAAAGCAATATCTTCTCCTATATGCCAAATGAGTGAATTGATAGCAGATTTTCTAGAACTGCCTGTCCCAACAACATCACCAACATATGCTATTGGTAAATTTTGTTTTTTTAAATTATCAAGAATCTTTAGTCCATCAGGTTTTTTGAATTCCAACATAGCTAATGCGTGCATTGGAATATCTGGGCGTGTTGTTGCATGTACAGCTGGAGATAAGTCGTCTGTATTTGTTTCACCGTCAACTTTAAACACTAAACAAGTAATCTCTTTTTCTAGAACTTTTTTATTTTTGAACCATTCTGCATTTGCCCAACTATTTACAACCTCTTTTGCATAAAAATTATTTTGAGATAATTCATAGATTTCATTAGCTGAGTCGTAAACAAGAATAATATTTTTTAAAACTTCTGCCGCTTTTTTAGCAAGTAAACTATTTTCCCCTTTCAGTATTTCAACCAGAGAATTTACATTATATCCCCCTATCATTGTTCCTAATATTTCAATTGCTTTTTCAGGATTAATTGATTTGCAATATTTTTCGGAATTAACAATAGCCGTAAGCCAGCTTGCTTTTATGTAAGCAGCCTCATCAACTCCTGGGGGTACTCTATTTATTAGTAAATCAAGTAAATAAGATGAATCGTAAGTACTATCTTGTTCTAATAATTTTGTAATACAATTTGTTTGTTCAGCATTTAAAGGTAAAGGAGGTATACCTTTGGCAGCTCTTTCAGCTACATGATCTGCATAATCTTTTAGCAATGTTTCCAAATTCTTCATTAGTAAGGTTTAATGCCTAATCTATTGTTATTTTTAATATTGAAAAGGAGAGTATTCATAAATGCTTTTTTAAATATTCAAACTTCATAATTAATCAATGACGACATCATCAAATAATTCAGCTTTAGAAAAGACATCAGATTTACATGTTCTTGAAACACGTCCATTAATACCTCCAAGCAGATTACATAATGATATACCTTTAGATCACGACTCTGCTAATACAGTATCTAAAACAAGAAGATCGATACAAAATATTTTGCATCATAATGATCAGAAGCTTTTAGTCATTGTGGGTCCATGTTCAATTCATGATCTTGAGGCGGCAAAAGAATATTCAAAATATATTCAAAAATTCCGAGAAATCTATAAAGATAAATTAGAAATAATTATGAGAGTATATTTTGAAAAACCAAGAACAACTATTGGTTGGAAGGGATTGATAAATGATCCTCATCTAGATGATTCTTATGATATTAATACTGGTTTAAGAAGGGCAAGAAGTTTGCTTTCATATTTAGCAACTCGTGGCATACCTTCTGCTACAGAATTACTAGATCCAATTGTTCCTCAATACATTGCCGATTTAATAAGTTGGACAGCCATAGGTGCGCGGACTACAGAAAGTCAAACTCATAGAGAAATGGCTTCAGGATTATCAATGCCTATAGGCTTTAAAAATGGAACGGATGGTTCTTTTACTACTGCAATTAATGCAATGCAGTCAGCTTCAAAATCCCATCACTTCTTAGGCGTAAATGAAAATGGAATGGCTTCTATAGTTAATACTACAGGAAATCCAGATGGACATATAGTTTTAAGGGGTGGTTCAAAAGGCCCAAATTTCGAAAGTGATCATGTACAAAGAATTTCAGCAGAATTGAGGCAGTGTAATCTTCCCCATAAAGTGATGATTGATTGTAGTCATGGAAATTCCAATAAAGATTTCCGAAAACAGTCGGAAGTGCTAAAAAATGTAGCTTCTCAAATTAGTAATGGTGAAAAAAATATTTTAGGAGTTATGCTTGAAAGTCATTTGAAGGAAGGAAATCAAAAACTTTTAAAAAAAGAAGATCTCCAGTTTGGCAGAAGCATTACGGATGCATGTATAGATATAGAAACAACAAAAGAATTAATCGCTATTTTATACGATTCACTTAGCTAGCTATTAAAAAATTAAAAAATAATGCTGAAGAGATTGGAACAATGAAATTATCTATTCCTAGAACACTAAATTGTTCGAGCAAAGTCGCAATGAAAGCTATTATAAAATAATTTAAACTTAGACTATTTTGTTGAGAGTATCCTATTGAGCAAACTACTATCAAACTTGTTAAAAACATTGTTATGGTTCCATATAAGGACTTTTTTTGTTTAAAAAAAATCCAACTCTTTGAGTTAAAGCTTTTTCCAATTAATCCAGCTAATCCATCACCAAAAGTCATTATGAAAAATCCACTAATTAGTGCATATGGATCTTTATCCCAGAAAAGATAAATCAAAGTAAATAAACTTAGACAATAAAATAATGTCCCATAACTTTTTCTCTCAACATCCTCAATTGTTGGAAATAATTTATATTTGTAATTGATGAAAACCATTAATGAAACAATTCCTGTAAAAATTAGAGCGGAGTTTTGATTAATTTTTAAAAATTGAGCAATTGGTATTAAAGGTCCTATTCCAATATGTATTATTTTTCTGACGATTTCTCTGCTATCTTCATTATATTTTTTAAAAACTATTGATATTAAAAAAATTGAGAATAAATATAATAAAATTACAGTAAATTTTATCAATTTGGTTAAGCTGCTTTTTGATGAGTTGTCATTACTCGAAGCTTTAATATTGCTTTAGCTTCTAGTTGCCTTACTCTTTCTCGTGAAACATTAATTTGTCTTCCTATTTCTGCGAGTGTTAATGGTTCCTCACCATCTAGCCCAAATCTGAGCTTCATGATTTTTTGCTCTCTTTCATTTAATTGAGAAAGCCAAGTTCCTAAATGCTCTTTTTGAATATTTCTATCCATACCCTCCATAGGCTCTTCACAGTTTGGATCAGGTATGAGTTCACCAAGAGTACTTCTGTCTTCTTCCCCTCTTGCATGTGCATCTAGGGAGGCACAAGGAGCACTTTGAGAAATTAAATCTTCTAAATCTTTTTGATCAATTCCCATCTCAGTTGCCATTTCCAATCTTGTAGGTTGTCTGCCAAATTTATGTGATAATTCTCTAGAGACTCTTCTCATTTTGGACAGTTTTTCACTTATGTGAATAGGCAAACGGATTGTTCTAGCACTGTTATCAATTGCCCTCGTCATTCCTTGTCTAATCCACCAGTAAGCATAAGTTGAAAATTTATATCCCATAGCAGGATCAAATTTATCTACAGCTCTTTCAAGGCCAATAGCTCCTTCTTGGACAAGATCTAATAATTCAAGCCCTTGATTTTGGTATTTTTTTGCAACCGAGACAACAAGCCTTAGATTAGCTGCCATCATTCTATCTCTTGCTCTTTTGCCAATCTTAATTTGATAAAGATTTCGTTGGGTTCTATCATTTTCAGGAATTTGTAGCAACTTTTTCATGTTCTGAACATGATGAGCTAACTCTATTTCCTCTGCTGGAGTCAAAAGAGGTACTCTTCCAATGCTACTTAAGTAATAGCCAATAGAATCTGAAGCAAGTCTGCCAGATTTTTTTTGGCTTTGTTTTGCCGTAAGACTGGATTTCGATTTGCGAGACTTGCCCGCAGTGTTTGGTAATCTTGGCTCATCAAAATTATTTTTTGAAGAGCTTTTCGCAGATTCCAGAGGGATCCCCATCACCCTGGCCTCCTAAATAATGGATTTTTTAAAAAGCTAGCACTGAAATTGAAATAAAAACTACTTTTACGTTGAAATTTTAAAGACAAAAATTTTTCATTTAATGCTTATTTCTTGAAATCCATTGATATGAGATGCTTTTATAAAAATTAAAAAAATTTAAAATATTAAGTATTTTTTTAAATGTTGTAAAAATCAATATTAATTTTGTTTTTCTATGAGGTCAATTTGCGAACGATTATCCGATGAATCTAATTTATATTTCGAATAAGAACCATCCTCCTCCATTATCCAAGAAAAGTAATCATCTGTAATGTAGGTTTGCAAGAGCGAGTATATTTTAGATTTCAAATCGTAATCCTCTATAGGAGTAGCAGCTTCTATTCTTCTATCAAGATTTCTCCTCATCCAATCTGCACTGCCAATAAAAACCTCATTATCACCGTTATTACAAAACCAAAAAATTCTTGAGTGTTCAAGAAAATGGCCAATAATGCTTATAACTTTAATATTTTCACTTAAATTTTTTCTTTGGGGATACAAGCAACAAATACCTCTTACGATAAGGCGAATTTTTACACCTTTGTTTGAAGCTAAATAAAGAAGTTTAATTATTTCTGGGTCTACTAAAGAATTCATTTTTGCAATTATTTCGGCTTTTTTGCCTTCTTCTGCATTTTTAATTTCTCTCTTAATCAGAAATATAAATTTCTCCCTCATTGATGAGGGAGAAACTAATAACTTTTGATAACTTTTTTGTTTAGAAAAACCAGATAAGTAGTTAAATAACTCAAGTAAATCTGATGCAATATCAGGATCAGTTGAAAGTAATCCTAAATCTGTATAAAACTTTGAAGTATTAGAGTTATAATTTCCTGTTCCAATATGGAAATAATTCCTTAATCGTCCTTTCTCTTTTCTTACTATTAAGGCAATTTTTGTATGTGTTTTAAATCCGATGATTCCATATACAACATGAATTCCAGCTTGTTCAAGTTGTTTTGCCCATTGAATATTATTGTCTTCATCAAATCTTGCTTTTAATTCAACAAGAGTCATTACTTCTTTCCCATTCTCTGCAGCTCTCATTAAAGCTGCAATGATAGGGGAATCTTGGGAAACTCGATATAAAGTAATTTTTATAGCCATTACAAGTGGATCATCAGCTGCTCTGTTTATAAATTCTTCAACTGAAGTTTTAAATAAGTCATAGGGATGATGAAGCAGAATATTTTTTTTTCTAAGTATCTTGAAAATAGAATTAGAGTTTTTGTTTGAAGGCAGATCTAAATGTTTTAATTCTGGGTGAGTTTTTCCAATTAGTAGATTTTCTTTTAAATCCTCTCTATCTATTTTTGTAAGCTGATTTAAATCGTCTAGGCCTAATAAACTTTCGCAAAAGTATATATATTCTTCCTGTATTGAGATACTTTCAATAAGTAACTTTAGAATATTTTCTGGCATATCTGACTCCACTTCTAATCTAACTACGTCTCCACCTAATCTTCTTTTTTGCAAACTTTGTTCAACAGCTAAAAGTAGATCATCAGCTTCAAGTTCTTTTAATTCTAAATCTGCATCTCTTGTCACTCTAAAAAAAGAGTAATTTATACATTCCATTCCATTAAATAAAGTATTTATATTATTCCCAATTAAATCTTCAACAATTATGAAACAGTGAGAACTTTCATCACTAAGTTGATTAATTTCATTGGGAATTCGTATAAATCGGGGTATATTTTTTGTTGGTATTTTTACTCTGACAAACTGATTTTTAGAATCCTCCTCATCCTTTATTAAAGCTGCTAAATTTAGACTTAAATTACTTATAAAAGGAAATGGATGTGCCGGATCAACAACTAATGGAGTTAATAAAGGGAAAATAGATGTTGTAAAGAAGTTATTACACCAATTCCTTTGATTTTCACTTAGGTGCTTATATTTTTTTAAAATTATACCTTTTTCTTTTAATTCATTTTTTAATTCATTATTTACATAGTTTTCTTGAAGAATAGTTAAATTCTTTACTTCTTTATTTATTTTTGTTAATTGCTCTTTAGGGGTAAGTCCATCAATACTTTTTTTAGTAATTCCTGCTTCAACTTGAGCCTTTAAGGAAGCTACCCTTACCATAAAAAATTCATCTAGATTATTACTAAAAATTGAACAAAATTTTACTTTATCTAGGATTTTGTACTCCTTTTCCATACCAGTTAGGAGTACTCTTTTATTGAATTCAATCCAACTTAATTCTCTATTAATAAAAACATCAACCTGGTTTTTCATTCAGATACTTTTGAATTTTGATTGTTAAAAGAATTATTATTTTTACCCTCTGCAATAAGGTATATCATGAAAAGTAAGATAACGGAACCAGCTATAAAAGGTGATTTAGGACCGAAACTATCATAAACCCTTCCTGCCATTGCAATTCCTAAAACCCCTCCAAGACTTTGCAGACCTTGAAGGTTACTTAGAATTGAGCCTTGTTTATCAACGTCTAATTTCTTTGATATTAGTGCTCTTAACGTGGGTGTAATTAATCCTGCCCCAACAGCTAAAAATGAAACAGCTGAATAAATATTAATTGTCGCATTTTCTTTTGGAGCAGTTATTAAAAGAGCACACGCCACAAGAATAAAGCCTGATCCGATAAGTGTTAATCGCATTTCGCCAAATTGCTTAACCAGAGGCCCAATTAATCCTCCTTGAACGATAATCGCAATGATTCCTACTACAACAAGAGTTCCGCTTGATGCTTTGGTCGTCCAGTTTAAAGATTCTTGGAGGAAAAATATAAGGATATTTGTCAATCCAGTAAAAGCAATAAAGTAAATAAAGAAAGCTAATGATAATTTTTTAATCTTTTCTTCTTTGAAAACTGTAAATAAAGCTTTTAAAGGGTTTTTTAAAGCAGTTTTTGATTTATTAATTGAACTATTAGGCTTGGTTTCTGGTAAGTAAAAAAATACAAGAAGAAAATTTATTATTGGAATGATTGAGGCTATCAAAACTGGAATAATAAAATTATTATTTGTATTTCTTGCAAAAATTACAACAAAAATATTACCTAAGAAAAAACTTAAGCCAAAAGCTACACCAATAAGACCAAATGTTTTTGCTCTTTTTTCAGGGCTTGAAATATCTGCAAGAATTGTTGTTGCAGTAGCTGCAGTCCCTCCACTTAAACCGTCAATAAGTCTCGCTAAAAATAATAAAAATAACGGGATAGTGGCTATTGAATTTGACCAATTAAAAAGAACTGTAAAAGATAATATTGATATTCCTATTACTGAACCAGTAATACAAAAAAGAGTGACAGGTCTTCTTCCATATCTATCACTCATAAGTCCTATAAAAGGAGAAGCTGTAAATTGAGCTAATTGGTAAGTGCATGATAATAAACCATATGTACTTGCTTTAGAGTCAAAAAGTAAAACAAAAGAGGGTAATATGGGTAACAATATACTTTCACTTAAACGATCATTTAGAAGAGTGATAAACGCACTAAGGAGAGTAAATTTTTTATTTGGTTTTAATAAACTTTCTTTCACAATATTTACCTTCATTGCGATTAACTTTTACTACCATACTTGTTAATGGAGATTATTGTGCCCGGCATTGTTTATTTAGTTGGAGCAGGTCCTGGTGACCCTGAGCTTTTAACTCTTAAAGCTTTACGTCTAATAAAAAACTGTGATGCATTAGTTCATGATGCTTTAATCCCGGATGAAATAACAAAAGAGGCAGGAAAAAATACAGAAATTTTCCATGTAGGCAAAAGAGCTGGGAAGTGTTCTGTACCTCAGGCTGAAACTAATGATCTTATTTTGAAATTGGCAAAAGAAGGCAAAAATGTCGTAAGGCTTAAAGGGGGAGATCCATTTGTTTTTTCTAGAGGTGGTGAAGAGGTATCGATTTTAGAAAAAAATGGAATTTCAGTTGAAATCGTTCCTGGTATTACTTCTGGGATAGCTGCCCCCACATATTTTGGTATTCCATTAACCCATAGAGATGCTGCTAGTTCCGTAACTTTCGTCACTGGACATGAGCGTGTAGATAAGGAAAAAAAGACAGTGAATTGGAGAGATTTAGCTAAATCATCAGATAGTTTAGTAATTTTTATGGGTATAAAAAATATTGAATATATTGTAGAAGAATTAATTTTAGGTGGTTTAGATAAGAATACTAAATGCGCTGTGATTCAAGAAGCTACTTTAAAAAATCAAAAATGTTTGATTGAGAAATTAGATAATCTTCCAGCTAAAATCAAAGATAAAGAATTTTTAGCTCCATCAATTATCATTATTGGAAAAATTGTTGAATTTAAAGTTAATAACAATATTACTAAAGTTTCTGATGTCTATTTGCCAGATATTAATAAAGTTCAACTATATAATAAATCCCAAAAATAAATTGGATTGAATTTAGGTTTAAGCTTTAAATCATTAACTTGATTAATTTGTCTGCAAGATAAGCTATTAATTGCAATTATTATGTCATCATTTTGAAATTTTGGAGGAATTAATTCTTCTTTTACAATTTTCAATTTTAAAGCTTTAGAAATCATAATCCCCTCTAAACAGCCGCTCTCTTTTCTAGGAGTTATCCATTGATTATTTCGTTTAATTAGAAGATTAAATGTACTTCCACAACAAAGTTCACCTGACGTATTCAAAAGGATAGAATCATCAAATGATTTTTCATTAGCTTCTGTCAAAACTTGTATTGCCTGATTATATGAAAATGTTTTGCATTTACTTATAAGACTGAATTCATTTATTTTTTCTGTTTGACTAATGGAAACGCTTATTGGATTAAAGTTTGGTTTGATTCTATAGAACTCAAGCCATATATTATCCAAATCTTTTGTCTCTGAAGTGTTATCAATTGTTAGGGTTCGACCTTCATTAGTTCCTCGACTATAGTTTATTCTTACTGAAGCAAATTGATCATTTTTAAGCGATAACTTTTTAATTCCATCTTCAATAAGTTGTCTCAAAGTTAATTTATTTATTTTGAGATTAAAATTTAAAATCTTGCTACTTTTTTCTAACCTTTTCAGATGTTCATCAAAAAGAATAGGTTTGTTTTCTTTTATCAAAATGGTCTCAAATATACCATCAGCAAATTTTAATCCTCTATTATTAGCAGCAATAAATATTCTATCAATATCCAACCATTGATCCTTGTGCCAGCCTAATGTTTCAATCATTTGAGTGAATCAATTAACGGTAAAAGTTTCCACTTTAGTTCATTAGTTTCCTCTTCAGGGTTTGAGTCAATAACTATTCCGCAACCAGCATATATATTGATTTTTTTGTCTTTAATTAAAAATGATCTTATTAGTATATTGCTGTCAAACTCTCCATTCCAGTCAAGCTTTAAAAATGAGCCACAGTATGGTCCACGTTCATATTCTTCTAATTCAAAAAGTCTCTGGCATGATCTTAATTTAGGTGCTCCAGTTATAGAGCCCCCAGGCCAACAAGCTTTAAGTAAATCAATCCAGTTTTTCTCTTTTTTTAATTTGCCTCTGATTACTGAAGTTAGATGATGAACTTTTAAGAAACTTTCAAGCTTTAATATTTCTGGCACCAGAATACTTCCTGTTTCGCAAACTTTACTTAAATCATTTCTTATTAGGTCAACAATCATAATATTTTCTGCTCTATCTTTTTCGTTGGTTATTAAATCGATAGCATTAAGTGCATCTTGATTTAAATCCTTATCTCTGGATCTAGTTCCTTTGATTGGTCTTGATTCTACAAAATTTTTATTATCTATTTTTATAAATCTTTCTGGCGAGGTAGATAATACAGCCTCTTTATAATTATCATTATTTATTATTATTCCTCCAAAGGGAGCTCTTAATTTCCTTCTTATTTTCAAATAAATATCTAGAGGATTATAGTGTTTGGAAGATTCAATTTCGCATTTAGTTGTTAGGTTTGCTTGAAATATATCCCCTAAGGAAATTAATTTTTTTAATTTTAGAATATTTTTCTGAAATTTTTCAGCCATTTCGTCCAAATTGATTTTTGAAAAATCAAAATTCAAATTTGTTTTAATAATTTCTTCTTCAATATTTTTAATATTATTGATTATGTTTTTATAGTTCATCAGTTCAGATGAGTTTGTGCCTTCGATAATTATTTCTTTTTTTATTAGATTACATTTAATGATTGGATCATATGATGCAATCCATAAAGTTGCCATATTAGATTTTCGCCATGGGTTTTTGGGTTCTATGAATACTCCAGCTTCATAACTTAACCATCCGATCCAAAATCCTTTTTCAATATTTTTTAAGTTGTTAAATGGATTATTAGTTTCGTCTAAGTTATTGATATTTCTTGATTGAATTATTTTTTTAGGTTTAATTCCTATTATTGACCATTCCCCATTTTCTTTGCCATCACTGTCTAGCCAAGCTAATCCTTTATTTCCGAATTTTTTTGTTAGATGATGCGTAATTAATGCTGGATCTATCCATTTTTCTAGAATTATTTTTTTTATTTTCATTTTTTATTATTGTTATTAAGCCATTTTTCATAAGCGGCATTTCTAATTCTGCAGCTATCACACTTACCGCATGGTTTTGAATTACCCGAATAACAACTCCATGTTTTATCTAAAGGGACATGATTATCAAAAGCTAATTTAATAATTTCCTCTTTATTTAAATCTAATAGTGGTGTCCAAAGTTTTATTGGATTATTTTCTCTTCCTCTTTTATTGGCTAAATCTGCTAATTCTTGAAATTTTTTAATGTAGTCAGGTCTGCAATCTGGATAACCAGAATAATCTAGTGCATTAACTCCTAATCCTATAAAATCAGCATCTATTGCTTCGGCATAACTTAGTGCAACGGAAATAAATATAGTATTTCTCCCAGGTACATAAGTATTAGGAATTTTATTAGTTTGTACTCCTTCTATTGGAATATTTTTTTTGGTATCAGTTAATGAGGACCCTCCCCATAAAGATAAGTCAAGCTTAATTATTTTAAATTCTTCGATATCAAAGTGTTCTGCAATTATTGATGCAGAATTTAATTCTTTCTTATGGCGTTGACCGTAGTCAAATGAAAGGCCAAAAATTTTAGCTTCGGATTTTTTGGCGATACCAGTAACTGTAGAAGAATCTAAACCTCCAGATAATAAAACTACTATCGATTTATTTTTAAAAGTCATATGATTTCAATTGATTTTTAAGTATTTGTGAGTTTGAAGGCTCAATTTCCAATCGGGGTTATGTTTTACGAAATCAATAGCAAGAGAGAAACCATTTGCATTATTCCATGCTGGCTGTAAATAAAAAATTTTATCTTCTTTTTTTAAGTCATCTTCGCTTTTAGAGAGTTGATATTGTTTTAAAGTTTCATTTTTTATTTGAATAGCAAATTCAACATCTTCTATTTCATTTATGATTATTTTGATTTCATTACAGTTTTTTAAAAAATAATTTTTTGGAGGTGAGTGTCTTTTAGGAGATAAAGTAATCCAGTCATAGCTTCCTGATATCGAATTAACTCCACTTGTCTCAATATGAATCTTCATTGGCTTTTGTTCTTCTCCCATCGTCATTTTTTTTATGGCTTTGCAAAAATTATCCAAGTTATGTTGTAAAGGTTCTCCACCTGTAATAACGCAAAAAGATGCTCCTTTTTTTCTAGCAATTTTTATGCGATCTATTATTTTTTCAATTGATATAGAAGGATGTTTTTTTTCGTCCCATGAATTTTTGGTATCGCACCACGAACATCCAACTTTACATCCGGCTAATCTGACAAAAAAAGCACTTTTTCCAGCGTGATAACCTTCACCTTGTAATGAATGAAATTGTTCGACTAAGGGTAAAAAATTTGTCATTTTCATTCAAAAAAATAAAGAATATTAATTTGATTGAGTTAACTTATCTTGAGAGGCTTTTATTAATCCTTTAAATAAAGGATGAGGTTTGCCAGGTCGTGATAAAAACTCAGGATGATATTGACATGCTAAGAAGTATGGATGATTTTCTAACTCAATTAACTCAACTAATCTGCCATCTGGTGATGTGCCACTAATTTTGTATCCAGAATCTAAAAAACTTTGTTTGTAGTAATTATTAAATTCGTATCTATGTCGATGTCTCTCATAAATAACATCCTCATCATATAAGTTTTTTCCAGTTGTATTTTTTGTCAATCTACATGGATAAACTCCAAGTCTCATTGTCCCACCTAAATCAACTACATCTTCTTGTTCTGGTAATAAATGTATCACTGGATTTGGAGTGTTTGGGTCTAGTTCTGAACTAGATGCATCTGGAAGTTTAGCTACATTTCTGGCCCATTCTATAACTGCACATTGCATACCAAGGCACAAACCTAAAAAAGGAATTTTATTTTCTCTTGCGAATTTTATAGCCGAAATTTTTCCATTGACTCCTCTATTGCCAAATCCCCCGGGTACGACAATTGCATGAACTTCATTTAAGTAAGTTTCTGCTGAATTTTTTTCTATCATTTCAGCACTTACCCAATGTAAATCTAATAAAGCCTTTTGTTCAATGCATGCATGTCTTAAAGCTTCAACAACGGATAAATATGCATCTCCAAGTTCAATATATTTGCCTACAAGGGCAACTTTTATTGGATCTCCAGGATTTCTTAGGTTGTGTATTAGTTGTTCCCAATTTTTCAAATCACATTTTTTATCTTCAAGGTCTAAATACTTGAGGGTTTCTTTGCATAAACCTTCTTTTTTTAAAGAAAGAGGTACAGAATAAATACTGTCTGCGTCTAAAGCTTCAATTACTGAGTTGATACTTACACCGCAAAAACCACTCAGCTTTTTTTTAAGAGCTTCATTGATAGATTTATCACTTCGGCATACAAGTAAATCTGGCTGAATTCCAATTGATCTTAATTCTTTCACTGAATGTTGTGTTGGTTTAGTTTTTATTTCGCCAGATGTTTTGATGTAAGGAAGTAATGTTACGTGTATGTATGCAACATCGTTCCTATTGACATCATTTTTGAATTCTCTTATTGCCTCTAAAAAAGGAAGAGATTCAATATCACCAACTGTTCCACCAATTTCAGTAATAATAATATCTGCATTACTGTTAGCGGCTACTCTATGAATCCTTTCTCTAATTTCTCCCGTTATATGAGGTATTACTTGCACAGTCCCACCATTATAATTACCTCTTCTTTCTTTATTAATAACTGCTTGATAAATAGATCCCGTTGTTACACTATTCAACCTAGTCATTGCTGTATCAGTAAATCTTTCATAGTGACCTAAATCTAGATCGGTTTCAGCCCCATCTTCGGTTACAAATACTTCTCCATGTTGAAAAGGGCTCATTGTGCCTGGATCAACATTTAGATACGGATCTAGTTTTAATATTGAAACACTATATCCTCTAGACTTTAATAATCTGCCTAGGCTTGCAGCTACAATTCCTTTACCAATGCTAGAAACTACTCCTCCGGTGACAAAAACAAATTTTGACATTGAATATTTTTAATTAAGCACTTCCTCCTTATATTTTATTTAAACAAAAAACTTTTAGTACATCCATATATATTCTTATTCATCAATTGTTATTTCAATATCTAATTCTTTTAATTGTGATTCTGAGACATTTGAAGGGGCATTTGTGAGAAGACATTTTGCTTGTTGATTTTTTGGAAACGCAATTGTTTCTCTAATTGAATCTGCACCTATGATCAGCATGGTAATACGATCTAATCCAAACGCTATTCCACCATGAGGAGGAGCACCCATTTCTAAGGCTTCTATTAAAAATCCAAATTTTTCATTAATCTCTTTAGTAGTAAGTCCTACCGTTTTCAAAACCTCTCTTTGCAAGTTTGCTTCATGAATACGCAAAGAGCCACCTCCTAATTCCAAGCCATTAAGAACTAAGTCATAAGCATTTGCTGTAGAGTCCTCTATTTCTTTTTGCAAGTTTTCAGGAACTTTAGATTTTATATTTTTTGGAGAACAAAAAGGATGATGTAAAGCTTCATATCTATTTTCCTCTTCATTTCTCTCAAACATCGGGAAATCAGTTACCCATAAGAAATTCCATTTACTTTTATCTATGAGATTTAAGTCTTTTGCAATGTATTGTCTCACTCTATCTAATGACTGGTTGACAATTTGTTTATCTCCAGCACCCAAGAGAATTAAGTCTCCATCTTTAGCTTCGGTGATTCTCAAAATATCGGCTATATGGTCTTTATTTAGATTATTTTTAATTGCCCCAATAGTCTCAAGCTCATCTCCTTTGACCCTTATAAAGGCCAAACCACCAGCTCCTGCATCTTGAGCTACTTGGAAGATATCACCTCCGGGTTTAATTCTTACGTTGCTAATACTTAAATTACCTCCTTTGACTGTTATGGATTTTATAGAACCTCCAGACTTAATTGCCTTGGTGAAAATATTAAAGCCAATATCACCTAATACCTCTCCTAAATCTTTTAATAACATTTGATATCTTGTATCTGGTCTATCAGTGCCGTAATTATCCATTGCTGCTTGCCATGACATTCTTGGAAAAGCATTATCAAAATCAATATTTAATACTTCTTTCCATATTTTTTTTATAAGACTTTCATTAAAAGAGATTATTTCTTCTTCACTAATAAAGCTCATTTCAATATCTAATTGCGTAAACTCTGGCTGTCTATCTGCCCTTAAGTCTTCATCACGGAAACATTTTGCGATTTGATAATACTTATCTAAGCCTCCCACCATTAAAAGTTGTTTAAATAGTTGTGGGGATTGCGGTAGAGCAAAAAATTCTCCATTCGAAAGACGAGCAGGAACAAGAAAATCGCGAGCGCCTTCTGGAGTTGATTTTGTAAGTAATGGAGTCTCTACTTCTGTAAATCCAAAATTATCAAGAAATTCTCTAGCAACTTTAATAATTTTATGTCTTGTTTTTAAATTTTCTAGTAATTTGCCTCTTCTTAAATCAAGGTATCTATATTTTAATCTGAGTTCCTCTTTTGTATTTTCATAATCATGGATAGATACTGGAAAAGGTAGGTTTTTTTTAATTTGGTTGAGAATTTGCAAATCTTTAACTTTAAGCTCTAACTCTCCAGTACTTAAATTTTTATTTATTGAATCTTTTGGCCTTTCGTTAATAATTCCGCTAACCATTATTACTGTTTCATTTCTTAGAGTTTCTGCCTGTTTAAATAGATCTGCACCATCATCGGGGTTAATTGTTATTTGTAGGAATCCACTATGGTCTCTTAAATCAATAAAAATTACACCACCATGATCTCTTCTTCTATCTACCCATCCGCATAAATTAACTAATTTACCAATATCTGAATTATTGAGTTCTTCGCAAATTTTGTTTCTCATCTAAGTATGATTTATTTATCAATAACTTATAATAATTCTTTAAGGGTAAATTTAGTTAATAATTTTTTTTATAAAACGCTCTTTTTGTTATAACCCCTTTGAATTTTTTGCCTCTTATTAATATTTGAACTTCATTATTTATTAAGGCATGCGAAGTATTGATGTAAGCAAAAGCTATAGCTTGTTGTTTAGTTGGAGACCAACTGCCGCTTGTTATAGTCCCAATATTTTCTTCACCTTTAAGAACTGAGCAACCTTTTCTTCCTATTGCTTTACCCTCTATAGAGAGACCAACTAACTTTTTTTGAATACCTAATCTTGACTGTTCTTCAAGAAATCTTCTTCCAAAGAATTCATGATTATTTTCTAGATTTACTAGCCAGCCTAACCCTGCTTCATATGGAGAAGTTTCTTCATTTATATCTTGACCATAAAGATGCATGCCTGCTTCAAGTCTCAGAGTATCTCTAGCTCCTAAACCACAAGGTGCAACATTTTTGGAAATTGAGAAATCCCATAAATTAATTGCTGCTTTTTTAGATAAAAGTATTTCTAGACCATTTTCCCCTGTATATCCTGTCTTTGAAAAGAAAATTTTTTCTTTAGGCGAAATATGTTCAAAAATTTTATATTCGCATCCAAAGTTAGGGATATGTGAGATCGAAGATTCAATCCATTCTTCAAATAAATCGAATGAGTTTTTTCCCTGTAGTGCTAAAAGTACTTTGTCTTTTTTAAAGTTTGTTATCGAAATTTCATATTTATTTAAATTATTTTTTATCCACTGAAAATCTTCTTCATATCTACTTGCATTAACTATTAATAATAATTCTGATATGTCATTTTCTTGTATACCAAGGTCATAAATTATTAAGTCATCTATTATTCCTCCTTTATCATTGAGCATTACTGTATAAAGCCCTTGACCTTCAGAAAAGGAATATAAATTTGTAGGAAAAAGTTTTTGAAGATAATCCTTTGGATTGATTCCCTTGATAGAAATCACCCCCATGTGAGAAATATCAAATAATCCTGCTGATGATCTAACTGATTCATGCTCTTTAATTAATCCTGAAAATGATATGGGCATTTCCCAACCTGCAAAATCCACTAATTTTGCATTGGCTTCAACATATTTTGAATAAAGAGGACTTTTTATCAAATCCATGAAATATTTAGTTTGTATTTAGTATTTTTACACTGTAGTTTAGAAATTTTTTATTGCATATTTTCTAATGACAAAATTAAGCTTCTAAGTACTTTGGCTGCAACTATGCTACTTACTCCGCTTTTATCAATTTCTGGAGATAATTCCACAATGTCTGAAGCCACAATTCTAAAGTCTTTTAAAGTTTTCAGTATTTCTTCAAAATCATTCCAAAAAAATCCGCCTGGTTCTGGAGTGCCCGTCCCTGCTAATAAACTGGGATCAAACCAATCTAAATCTATTGTTAAATAGATTGGAGACTTAGCGAATGGTAGAAGAGCTTGTTTTAACTCATGTGCATTTCCGCCTGGACAAAAGTTAACTAATTGGTTGTTGTTATGCATAATTTCAAATTCCTCCTTAGTCCCACTTCTAATTCCTACTTGTAAAATTTTCTTTTCAGGTAGCACTTCTAAGCATCTTTTCATGGTACAAGCATGACTATGTTCATTTCCTATATATGATTCTCTTAAATCTGCATGAGCATCAAGTTGAACCAATATCAAATCTGGATATTTTTTTACTAATGCTTCAATAGCACCTCTTGTAATAGAGTGTTCGCCTCCAAGCATAATAGGACTAAGACGTTTATTAATTAAATAATTTGTTGCTGATTTAACTGATTCAATAACGGACTTTGAGTCATTTTTATCAATTAGTATTGATCCAAAATCAACATAAATAATATCCTCTAAGTCTTTTTTTATTTTTGGACAATATGTTTCTAAACAAGAACTGACTTGTCTTATTGCTTCTGGACCAAATCTTGCTCCTGGTTTAAACGAACATGTCCCATCATAATTAACTCCAAATATACCAATTGAGCAATTCTCGGGACTTCTTTTTGCTCCCATATAAATTGAATTTTCGTTATCAAATAAATTTTTTGTCATCTTATTAATTTAGTTCTTTTACAATTTTATTTGGCATCATTTTGAATGCTGCATTTTGAAAATTTAAATTCCAAATTTCACATCCTTTTTCTATTTTTAGGACTTCATCACAATTTTGCTTTGATAAATTTAGATCTTCTGAAGAAGCGAATGTCCAACTCCAAATCCCGCTTGGATATATAGGCACAAAGGAATACATAGTTTCAGAAACTTTAAATATATTTTTTAGGGTTTTCAAAATATTTATGTGAATATTTTTGAAGGATTCAGGAGATTCGCTTTGCGTTGCTAATATCCCCTTTGGTGTAAGTATTCTTTTACATTCTTTATAAAAAGAATCTGAAAATAATAAATTTGAAAATTCTGAGGGATCTGAACAATCTATAAAAATAACGTCGTAAAAATTATCTCTTGTTTTTTTTACCCATTTAACACCATCATCAACATGTATTTCTAATCTTTTGTCATTCCATGCTTCGCCTCCAATTTCTTTTAAAAATTTTTTAGATATTTTGATTACCTCCTCGTCAATTTCTACTAGATCAATTTTCGATATTTGAGAATATTTAACGCATTCTCTTGCTGTACCGCCGTCTCCTCCACCAATAATTAGTACATTAGATTTTTCGTCAATGCTACTTAATGCTGGATGCACAAGACACTCATGATAATATTTCTCGTCTTTTAGTGATGTCATCCAACAACCATCAAGCATTAAAGCTCTGCCATAGTATTCATTTTCGATAACAATAATTTCTTGATATTGTGATTTTTGTTTAATTAAAACATCTCCATTTAGACCGAATCTTGAGCCTTTATGATATTCATCTATCCATGTTGAAATATTAGTCATTTGCTTTTTAAGAATTTTTTCTTTTAAGTTTTCGTTTGGCTATTTGCCAAAGCCGTTGAAAGTCTTTAGGAGTTTGTTTTTTTATATTATCGCCTGCATGATGTTCAATGATTGAAAATCTGTCTAAAAATTTTTTATTGGTTTTTTGCAGAGCTGATTCAGGATTTATTTTTAAAAAGTTTGAGAGATTCAGAAGGGTAAAGTAAATATCCCCAAATTCATTTTTTATTTCTGAATCATTATTGCTTTTAATTGCTTCCTTTAATTCATTAATCTCTTCTTCTAACTTTTCAAAAATCTGATCGGTACTCTCCCATTTAAAACCATATTCTTTAACAACATTTGTGATTTTATCTGTTCCAACCATTGATGGTAAATTTTTGATTTTCCAATTTAAATTTTTACTAATTGATGATTCCATATGAGGTGTTTCTTCTTCTGAATTTTTAATGTTTTCCCAAATCTGTTGCGATTTTTCTAGAGATACTTTTTCTTTTTTTTTAAAAATATATGGATGTCTATTAATAATTTTCTTGTTTAGATTTTTTATAACATCATTTAGTTCAAATTCTTTTTTTTCGTAACCGATTTCAGCATGAAGCATTACTTGTAATAAAAGATCTCCTAACTCTTCACATATGTTATCCGCCTTTTTTTCATATATCGCATCTATAAATTCATTACTTTCTTCATGTAAAAATGGGATCAACGATTTATGAGACTGTATTTTCTGCCAAGGGCATCCCCAAGTTTTATCTTTTAATGATTTGATATTAGATATTAAAATTTTAAAGTTTTCTAAAGTCTCTAAATCGGAATTTTTTTGTACGTTATGTCTATCGTTTGAGGACATAGGATATATTTTATTTATTTAATTTTGCCTCAATCATGAAATATTTAAATACTTAGTATAAATATTTCAACTTCATCTATTAGAATGATTTATTATAGGGCGATTAGCTCAGCGGTAGAGCGCCTGCCTTACAAGCAGGATGTCCCTGGTTCGAACCCTGGATCGCCCATTTATTATTTTTCTAATGACTGAGATCGTCAATCTTTCAATCAGTCAAAGCGCTGCTTCAGAACTATCTAGGCAAGCTTCTTTTGGAGGTTCTCCAGGAGAAATGTCGATTGATTTGGTAGAGGATAAAAATTGTTCCGAAGGATGGATGCATATTAAATTAAGGCCGGGTACATTTAATGGATCCCCTATTTCAAGAACTGAAGGAGTAACTTTATATGCGGATGTAAAAAAGTTTAATTTACTTAAAGATTTAAAATTAGATTATTACGGTGATTTGAGCGGTGGTGGATTTCTTATTTCAACACCAAAAAATGCAAAACGTTGTTCTTGCGGTTCTGGCTTCAAACTTTTGTAGAATGTATGTTTCTTTTTTTGCAAACTAATATTATTTTCATTAATTGGCTGCTCTCAAGATAAAATAAATAAAAAGTTTATTGAAATAAAATTTGGACATGACAGAGATGAATGATCAATTATCTTTAGCGAATTATTCACCTTTTGAAATAGAGAAAAAGTGGCAAGAAAAATGGGAAAGTCTAAAGGCGTTTAGTCCTAACCCTGAGGATGCTGGGGAGCCTTTTTGTGTTGTTATTCCGCCACCAAATGTAACTGGATCTTTGCATATGGGGCATGCATTTAATACGGCTTTGATAGATGTTGTAGTACGTTTTCAAAGACTTTTAGGTAAAAATGTTTTGTGCTTACCAGGAACTGATCATGCTTCAATAGCCGTTCAAACTATTCTTGAAAAACAATTAAAAAGTGAAGGCAAAACAAGCGAGGATATTGGAAGAGATGAATTTCTTACAAGAGCATGGAGCTGGAAAGAACAAAGTGGTGGAAGAATAGTTTCTCAATTAAAAAGGATAGGATATTCAGTTGACTGGACTAGAGAAAGATTTACTCTAGATCAAAAATTGAATGAAGCAGTTATTGAGGCTTTTAATATTCTCTATAAAAAGAATTTAATTTATAGAGGCGAATATTTGGTTAATTGGTGTCCTGAATCTCAATCTGCCGTAAGTGATCTTGAAGTTGAAATGCAAGAAGTAAATGGTCATTTATGGCATTTTAAATACCCTTTAATTTCGGCAAGTGGTGAACAGTTAGATAAGTACTTAGAAGTTGCAACAACAAGACCAGAAACTCTATTGGGTGATACTGCTGTTGCAGTTAATCCTGATGATGATAGATATAAAGAATTTATTGGTGACAAAGTAAAAGTCCCTTTCGTTGATAGAGAAATACCTATTATCGCTGATTCACATGTTGATAAAGATTTTGGTACAGGTTGTGTAAAGGTTACTCCAGCCCATGATCCAAATGATTTTGCCATAGGAAAAAGGCATAATTTAAAACAGATTAATGTAATGAACAAAGATGGAACTTTAAATATTAATGCAGGTATTTTTCAAAATTTAAATAGATATGAGGCTAGAAAGAAAATTATCAAAGAATTGGATAATTTAGGCCTTTTGACAAAGATAGAGGATTATAAACATACTGTTCCTTTTTCTGATAGAGGTAAGGTTCCAATTGAACCTTTATTGTCAACACAATGGTTTTTGAAAATGGATGATATATCACAAGGATGTCTTAATGAAATTGGTTCTAAAAAACCATCGTTTATTCCGCCACGCTGGGAGAAAGTTTATAAGGATTGGTTGGAGAATATTAATGATTGGTGTATCAGTCGTCAATTGTGGTGGGGACACCAAATACCAGCATGGTATGTTTTAGATGAATATCAAGACTCAATAGAACAAAATACTCCATATATCGTTGCAAGAAATGAACAAGATGCCTTAATCGAAGCTAATAAAAAATTTGGATTAAATATTAAATTGGTTCGTGATAAGGATGTTTTGGATACATGGTTTTCAAGTGGTTTATGGCCTTTCTCAACCCTTGGTTGGCCAAATACAAATGATCCGGATTTTAAAAAATGGTATCCAAATAATGTTCTTGTTACTGGTTTCGATATTATTTTCTTCTGGGTGGCAAGAATGACAATGATGGGGAATACTTTTACAAATAATATTCCTTTTAAGGATGTTTATATTCATGGTCTCGTTCGAGATGAAAATAATAAAAAAATGAGTAAAAGTTCAGGTAATGGTATTGATCCAATACTATTAATTGATAAATATGGTTCTGATGCTTTACGATTTGCTTTAATTCGAGAAGTTGCAGGCGCTGGACAAGATATCCGGCTTGATTTTGATAGGAAAAAAGATACATCTTCAACTGTTGAAGCTTCAAGAAATTTTGCGAATAAATTATGGAATGCAACTAAATTTGTGTTAATTAATAAAACTTCTAATAATAATTATTCGCTTAATGAGAGTGATGAAACTTCTTTAGAGTTATGTGATAAGTGGATTTTATCGAAATTGAATCAAGTAAATATAAAAGTCGCTGATTTGTTGAAAGAATATAAATTGGGAGAATCTGCGAAACTTCTATATGAATTTACGTGGAATGATTTTTGTGACTGGTATGTAGAATTTGCTAAACAAAGGTTTAATAATAAAGAGACTAATAATAGACAAATATCTGAAAAGGTTTTAATAAAGGTGCTCAATGATATTTTGGTGATGATTCATCCTTTTATGCCGCACATTACTGAAGAACTTTGGCATGTACTTCAACTTAAATCAGATAAAGAATTATTATCTCTTCAAAAATGGCCAACCCAAGAAAATAAATTTGTTGATAATAAGCTTGATAATTCCTTTCAACAACTCTTTGAAATTATTAGATTGATTAGAAATTTGAGAGCTGAATTAGGCCTCAAGCCATTAGAAAAAGTTCCTGTTTACTTGATTTCAGATAATGATGAATTGATTGATTTTCTAAAAATTTTAGTTGATGATATTCAAACCTTAACTAAATCTTCTGAATTATTTATTTTTAAACCTAATGCTGTTGATAAAAAAGAGTTTGCTAAATCTTTTTCTGGGATAATTAGTGATTTGGAGGTTTACTTACCTTTTCAGGATTTTGTAAATATAGATGCATTAAAGGAAAGGTTAAACAAGGATTTAAAAAAAGTGACTATTGAGTTAGATAATTTAAATAAGAGATTATCTAATAAAAATTTCGTGGATAAGGCTCCAAAAGATATTGTTGATGAATGTAGATTTAAATTAAATGAGGGTTCGGTACAAATGGAGAGAATTACTAAAAAACTTGAACTTTTGAATTGAGAATGAATATATTTCTTGAAAATATTTATAATTTATCTTTTTTTTTTAATACTGGAATTGGGATATTTTCGTTTGTTTGCATTTATATTTTAATTGTTTTATTAATACTCCCAGCTTCTTGGTTATCTTTATTATCAGGTTTTTTATATGGCTCATATTTAGGATCAATCATCGTTTTTTTCTCCGCTTCCTTAGGAGCATCAGTTGCTTTTTTTGTATCAAAAAGTTTTTTTGCAAAAAAGCTAAAAAATCTTTTTAGTCGTTATCCAAAATTAAGTGTTATGGAAAAAGTAGTAGAAAAAGGCGGACTTAAATTAATTTTTTTAGCAAGATTATCTCCGATATTTCCCTTCAGTATTCTTAATTATTTTTATGGTTTGAATAATGTTAAATTTCGAGATTTCGCTATTGGTCTTCTTGGAATAATTCCAGGAACTTTTCTTTATTGTTCAATAGGTAGTTTGGCAAAAAATATTCGGGAGCTAAAAAATGTCCAATCACCAAATAACTTATATATGACTATCGTTGGCATTATTTCAACTTTTTTAGTTGTATATTTCTCAGCTAAATATTCCAGGGAATATTTTGAAAAATCCTAAGAATTTACTCTTTAATATTCCAATCTCTAATAGATGCAATTAAGATAAACCACAAAAGCCTAAATTTACCTAGTAGGGTTTTGTTGGCTTCTAATTCGATATATTTTGCTTGTCCACAAGGTGTTTTTATGAAGTTGAAAACTGTTTTCTTCGTCATAAGTCTTTCAAAAAGTCCTGATAATTATTCTTATATTTTATAGCCAAGATTTTTATTTTTTTTATTTAAAAACCACATTTTTCTTTGACTACTTTGTTGAATATTATTTTTAAAATTTAAACCTTTTCTCCATCTTTAAATCCTCTAAAGCATTTAAATCTAGGAAACCTAAGACTAAAAGCCACTGCATCCTTGGATTTAGTTTTAGCATCAGCTCTGATTTCTACAAGTTGACCAACGAGATGATTACGTTTTGACCAATATTCTTCACGTTGGATATCACTAAATCCGCTTCCGCAACTAAGACTGTATTCATACCCATCATCTTCTCCTTCTACCAGGATTGCTCCCAGTCGTCCTTTGTTGCGACCTGTACCTTCCTCAACCGATACAACTTTTAAAGTGACTTCAATGAAAGGTTTTGCTTTTAACCAACTGTGTGTTCTTTTACATTCATACATAGCATCAGGATCTTTAATCATTACTCCTTCATATCCACCGTCTACAGCATATTTATTCAGCTCTACAAATCTTTTTTGTCCTTCAATAGTATCGAGATCTACATTTTCCCATTCAAGTGTTTGTATATGTTTTAGAAGCATAGAATGTTTTGCCACCCATTCTTTTACTAATAAACTTCTTTTTGTTTGACTAGTGTTCCATCTCCCTTTTTTAAAGTTTTCAAGTGGACATAAATCAAATAGGTGGAGAACTGCGTCTTTGGTTTGTTTGCCATCTTTTCTATGTACCTGTTTCATTAAATCTTGAAAGTTAGCGCTCATCACTTCACCATCGAGTACTAAGTCATAAGGTACTGGGTCTTCTTTTAAGGCGTTTTCTATCTCTGAGATAATATGACCAAAATTATGGAATTGTTTCCCATTACGAGAAAACATTTCTACTTTATTTTGTCTAATAATAGTTAAGACACGCACACCATCTAATTTGATTTCAATTTGCTTTTTTCCTATCATTTTTTTTTCATGATTTGCACTGTCATGAGCTAATGGACAAGAAAAAATAGGAATAGCATATTTAGGAAATTTCTTTGCTATTTTGTTGATTGTTTTTTCAGATACACCACATCTAAGATCTTTAATTAAAACTCGTCTATAAAATCCATTCCACTCTTCTTTTGTTGCAGATTCCATAGCTGAAAGAATTGCATCGCGAGCAGCATGACCAGTAAGTTCTCGTTGAATAAGCTTATTAGCTAATTTTCTAAAATCTTCCCATAAAAAATTTTGACTTTTTTCAGTTTCTTTCTCAGGGACAATTTTTACACCAAAAGTTACCAACGGATCAAGTGCCATGCGTATACCTTCAAAAAAATCATCTAGATCATCTTCCATTGCTTTTGAGATGATTTTTTCTTTTTCTAATCTACTTGGGTTTAATTCTAATTGATGTATTATTTCTTCTTTAAACAATTCTTTTACCTCACAAGAAATTATTAATTTACTTTAGATATTCTGTCTATTTTCCAATCATTGTCAGTTTTTGAAAAAGTAAAGTCTAATGGGAGCTCATCTTGTTTGTTTTCTGATTTTAAATTCAAAGTTATTATGATTTGGTCTTCTTGGACTCTAGGTCTTCCTGATTTTAAATTTCTATATTTATTGAGGTTTAAACTAGCTAAAAATTTAAGAAAATCTTGTCGTTTTACATGAGTTTTATAAGTTTTTGTAGTCAAACCATAAGCTGCATCAATTCTGCCTGCAGCTATTTGATCGAAAAACTTTCTTACTAATGGATTAATTCCTCTGGCGCTTATAACTAATTTGACTGCATTAAAAGTCCAAAAAGAAACTAGTATAGCACCGCCAACTAATAATGCTTTAATTCCGATATCTTTAACTAGTGTTGCATCCATGTCAATTTGCGTTTTTTCTTACTTTAAGAAAAGAAATCATTTTTGATGGCTTTTTTGTCAAAATAATACTAAATTTAATCCATAATGCCCGTAATTCCTCTTTTACCCTTATTTCATAGATTTAATAGCCAATATTTTGAAAATTCTTTAACGGTTAATAATCATCCTTTAGTAAAAGTTAGATGGAGTGATAATAGATTAAAAACTACTGCTGGTTTTTATAAAAGAAAACGTATTAATGGTCTTATAGATTCTGAAATTATCTTATCGAAACCTATCTTGAGTACATTATCCACTAGTGAAATAAACAGTACTTTATGTCATGAAATGATTCATGCATGGGTAGATAGGATATTAAAGAAAAATGAGATACATGGTCCAAATTTCCTAGAAAAGATGCATGAAATTAATTCAAAAGAGAAGAATTTTCAAATTGCTGTAAGGCACTCATTTCCTATAGAAAGGAGAGAATTAAAATATATAGGAACTTGTCAACATTGTGGTGAGAAATTTTTTTATAGAAAAAGAATAAAGAATATAGCCTGCAAAAAATGTTGTGTAAATTTCTTTAATGGATCATGGAATAAAAAGTGTTTAATTTTGTTTGATTAGAAATAATTTAACGTTTTTTTGTTTCTATTTTTGGAATTATTTATTTTTTTAATGTAGTTTATATTTTAAAAAGAACAATAATTTATGGATTCAAGGAGAACTAGAAATCTTAGAAATAGTTTTGATAGAAATATTGTTGATAAACAAGTTGATAAAATTTTTGAAACTGGAAGACAATTCGTTGATGGAGTATCTGGTGCTAGGCCAGGTAAAAGAAGGAACTCAGATTTTCAAGGAATAACAAGTAAAAGTGTTAAAAAAGTAGGAAGATGGGTATCTGAAAAAGTGGATTTATTTTTTGATGAAGAAAATGATGATTGGAATGATGAGAACTTTTACGATGATCAAAGCGATATTAAGACATTTTCCAGAGAATCAAATTCTTATGAATCTACTACAAAGCATTCAAAAAGACCTTTAGAAGCAATATCTTTAAGGCAACCAAAAAATTTACAGACAACTGAGCAAAAAAAATTACCTTATTTGAAAGAGAGTAAGGAAGAAGATTGGCCAGATGAAATGGATTTCAAAGTTGAAAGATGGCAAAGAGCTTCAGAAAATGAGAATAATACTTCTAGAGATCAATCAATCCAACAAGTTCAATCAAAATCAAGAAATCTTCCCAGATCAAGAAGAAGAAGAAGAGTATAGTTTAGTAAATTCTTTAATTCCTGAATAACCCAATAAAGTTTCTAAATTTGGATTGAAAACTTCCCTTATGATTGTTAAGGGTTTTTTATCTCGAAAAAATCTGTAATTTCTTGACCAGAATGGACCTTTAAAGCAAAATTGATCTTCTAACCATTTTGCATTGACTAGTGAAATACGATCAACTTCTCTAAATAATTCTGATCTATCTTGTGTCAAATTCTTCCAAATTGGCTCTTCTTTGGCTTTTAAATTTTCACTCACTTGATCTGCATTCCACCAACTTTCTGCCCAAGCTAGGTTTTTATTATTGCTTTTGATCCATACTTGTCTTCTAATTAAAGGGCCATTTAACTGATTCAATTCTGTAGGCCCTTCTTGAGTGGATAAAGGATCTAATTGCATTGAAATTAATTTAATTTTTGTCTCTTGATTAGTTAAAAGCTGCAGATGTCTAGTTGGACTTCCATCCCCAAGCAGCATTAATTTCCATGGACCAGATATTTTTGGTAGTGAATTCTTCACTAAAAAATTAGAGGCTTTTTCTTCCCATAAAATTTTTGGAGAGTTAAAAAGTTTATTAATCAGTGCTCTGACGAAGTGCTTTTAAGATGATAACTTTTTTTCAGCGAAAATATTTGCCTTATCTTTTTTTATCTCTCTTATTTTTAGCCAAACAAGTAAAGCAGTTAAATCAGCTTTGCTAACCCCAGGAATTTTTGAAGCATCACCAAAATTTTTTGGCTTTATCTTATTCAAATTTTCTCTAGCTTCTAAAGATAATGTATCTATCTTTTCATAATTTATTTCTTGAGGCAGAGATTTACAGCTTTGACGATTTATTTGTTCAATGTTATTTTTTTGTCTTTTAAGATAACCCTCGTATTTAATATCTATTTCAACACCTTCTTGTATAGAAGAAGCTATATTTTTTTCAATCAAATTATATTTAATTAAATCTGAATAATGAAAGTTTGGTCTTTTTAAGAGTTCTTTCAAAGTTGTTGAGCCTTTGATTTTTAATCCCGTGGCTGATTCTAGTTTTTTTGATATTTCATCCGTGTTTTTTAAACGAGTGTTGTTTAATCTTAATTTCTCTTCTTCAAGGAGTTTCATTTTTTCTTGATAGACAGACCATCTTTTCTCATCAATTAGCCCTATTTCATAACCTAATGGGGTTAATCGCCTATCTGCATTATCTCCTCTAAGGGTCAGCCTGTATTCACTTCTACTAGTAAGAACTCTATATGGTTCTTTGAGATCTTTGGTAATTAAATCATTGATCATTGTTCCTATATAGCTGCTTTCTCTATTGAAGATTATTGGATCTTTTTTGTTTAGTTTTCTTGTCGCATTGACTCCGGCTACTAATCCTTGTGCTGCTGCTTCTTCATAACCAGTAGTTCCATTAATTTGTCCAGCGCTAAATAAATATTCAATTTCTTTCGTTTCGAGTGATGTTTGGAGTTGTGTTGCAGGTATATAGTCATACTCGACAGCATAAGCTGGTCGCAACATTTTACATTCATTTAATCCAGGTAAGGTTCTTAGAAGTTTTAATTGAATATTTTCAGGTAAACCCGTAGAGAATCCTTGAACATATATTTCAGGGGTATTAATTCCTTCTGGTTCTAAGAAAATTTGATGTGATTCTTTATCTGCAAATTTAACGATTTTATCTTCAATCGATGGACAATACCTTGGCCCCTTACTATCAATAAAACCGCCGTAAATAGGAGTTAAATGTAAATTGTCTCGAATTAGTTGATGTGTTTTGGTAGTTGTTCTTGTGATATGACAACTAACTTGGGTCATATTATTTTTGATATCTGGATCAAACGAAAAATATTTATCTGCTGCAGTACTTGGCTGAATATCTAATTCATCAAAAATGATACTTCTTTTATCAACTCTTGCTGGAGTTCCTGTTTTTAAACGTTCTGTTTTGATACCAATTTCGTGTAAATTTTGAGTCAGACCTTTTGCTGCTTGTTCGCCCGATCTACCAGCTGACATTGATTTATTTCCTATCCATATTCTTCCTTCTAAAAATGTACCAGCTGTAATGATAACTGATTTTGCTGAATAATAACTACCAAAGAAGGTCCTTACACCCTTTATTCTTTTTTTTACGATTTTTTTTGAATTTAATCCAATTTCTTCAGTTTTTCCGATATCTAGTTCGGTAATCATTGCTTCTTTTAATGATAAATTATCTGTATTTTGTAGTATTTCAATCATCTTTTTTGAGTATTCTCTTTTATCTGTCTGAGCTCTTAATGCCCAAACAGCTGGACCTCTACTTGCATTTAATATTCTTTTTTGTATAGCTGTCTCATCAGCTAATTTACCAATAATTCCACCTAATGCATCAACTTCATGTACCAACTGACTTTTTGCCGGGCCGCCAACAGCAGGGTTGCAAGGTTGCCAAGCAATCCTATCTAAATTGATTGTAAATAAGGCTGTAGAAAATCCTAATTTTGCTGTTGTTATAGCGGCTTCACATCCTGCATGTCCTCCACCAATAACGATGACATCAAAAGATTCATTTATTGAGTTATGATCTTGCATTTTAGGATTGATTTAATTAGCTAAATTCCTAAATCTCGTAAATTGAGGTTCAAATAATAATTTAACAGTTCCTACGGGTCCATTTCTATGTTTAGTGACAATGATTTCTGTAATTCCTCTATCTTCAGTCTCTGGATTATAGTATTCATCTCTGTAAATCATTAATACTAAATCTGCGTCTTGTTCAATAGATCCTGATTCTCTTAGATCGCTTAACATTGGTCTTTTATTTGTTCTAGACTCTACCCCCCTACTAAGCTGAGATAAAGCAACTACTGGTACTTTTAATTCTCTAGCCATGCTTTTAAGACCTCTTGTTATTCGTGAAAGTTCTTGCACTCTATTATCAGGGGTTGATCCTTCCATCAACTGCAGGTAATCAATCACAATTAATCCAAGTTCTTTTTTTTGTTCAGCTATTAATCTTCTGCACAGAGATCTCATCTCTAAAACACTTAAGTTAGGCTTGTCATCTATAAATATTGGTAATTGACCTAGTGAATTGATACCTTCTCCGAGTAACGGCCATTCATCTTGTTGTAATCTTCCTGTTCTTAGCCTGCCACTCTCGATTCCAACTTCCATAGAGAGTAATCTATATGTCAACTGTTCTTTACTCATTTCAAGGCTAAATACACACACAGGTAAATCTTGAGATTGTGCAACATTTTTTGCCAGATTAAGAACCATTGAAGTTTTCCCCATTGAAGGTCTTCCGGCAACAATTATCAAATCACTTCTTTGAAAACCTTGAGTCATCGCATCAAGATCGTAGAAATTGACAGGAATTCCAGCTACTGAAGTACCTAATGATCTTGACTCTATTTCGTTGAAAGTACTTGTAAGGATTTCAGCTGCTTGAGTCAGACCTTTTGAAGGTTTTTCTTGACTGATTTCAAATATTTTTTGCTCTGCTTTATCTAGAACTTCATTAGTATCTTGAGTTTGATCAAAACCTAGTTGAACCACTTCATTTCCAGATCTGATAAGTTGCCTTCTCATAAATTTGTCGTTAATTAAATTAGCAACTTGTTCTATTGAAGCTGTAGAGGAAACATTTTCAACTAGTTCTACCAGTTTGCTGTTTCCTCCAATTTTTTCTAGTGATCCATTATCTGCTAACCAAGCACTCATTGAAGTTAAATCAGTTGGTTTACCCTGGGTATGCAACATTAATGCTGTTCTATAAATCTCTTGATGGGCATTTATATAAAAAGCTTCAGGTTTAATTAAGTCTGCAATTCTTCCGATCGCGTCTGGATCAAGAAGTATGCCACCAAGAACAGCTTCCTCTGCTTGAACGTTTTGAGGAGGAACTAATCCAGAATTTTCACTACTAAAATCCTTTTTAAAATTTTTATTTTGCCCATTATTTGGAAAAGGTACGGAAACCATATCTTTAATTGCTTAGATATATACTCTGGCTACTTTTCAAAATAATGCAACAAATTGATCAACTTGTTACTTCAATATTTATTTCTGCATTTACTTCTGTATGTAATTTTATTTTTGCAGTAAAGGAACCTAAATTATGAATATCAGGAACAGTAATGTTTCTTCTATCAATTTCTTTTTTAGTTGCCGCTTCTATTGCTTCGGCAACATCCCCATTGGTAACCGTTCCAAAAAGAACTCCATCTTCTCCAACCTGTTTTTTAATAGTGAACCTACCTATTGTAGATAATGCAGTTTGGAAATCTAAAGCTTCTTGCTTTATTTTATCAGCAGCGATTTTTTCTTTTTCTTTCTTCCTTTCAATTTGTTTAAGGACTGCTGGTGTTACATTCATTGCCTTGCCATAAGGTAATAGAAAATTTCTTGCGTATCCAGGTGCTACTTCAACTAGATCTCCCTCTTTACCAAGTGATGCGATTGATTCAGTTAATGCGACTTGTACTCTTTTAGCCATGAAAATATTAAACAATATAGTTAATAATAAGACCTAGAGGGTAACTTTACTTTTTTTGCAAGACCAAATTTCGCAAGAATCTTAATATGTTCCCATGTTATATCTATCTGACCTCTAAATAATCCTTGTTTTGCCGAATTGGGAAATGCATGATGATTATTATGCCAACCTTCTCCAAAAGTTAATGCAGCAACCCAAGCATTGTTTTTAGATGAATCACCACTTTCAAATGGTGCTTTACCCCAACAATGCGTCGCGGAGTTGACTAGCCAAGTTATGTGATAAACAACCACAAGCCTTAATGGAATTCCCCAAAGGACTAGAGCCCAGCCTCCAACTCCTAATTTTTGACCTATTGCGTACAAAGAAAGTCCAATAGGAATTTGTAAGAATAAAAAATATTTATTTAAAAATCTATAGTATGGATCCTTGATTAAATCTGCACTTAGTTTGGGAACAGCTTTTAGTGCTTCTACGTCTTTAAACATCCAACCCATATGACTCCACCAAAACCCTTTTTTGCTATTGTGATGATCTACTTCAGTATCTGAAAAAGAGTGGTGATGCCTATGTAAACCTACCCAATCAATTGGCCCATGCTGGCAACTTATGGCTCCACAAGTAGCAAAAAATCTTTCTAACCATATTGGTACAACGAACGATCTGTGTGATAACAATCTGTGATATCCAAGGGTGACTCCTAAACAAGCAGTTACCCAGTAAAAAAATAACAATGAAGTGACTGTAGGGAGACTCCAAAATTTTGGTTGTATAGCTACAAGAGAAAGAATATGTATTGTAACCATAAAAACTATTGTTCCCCACGTTTTATGTAGCCTTGGAGGATATCTTTTTGAATGCCTGGAAGGTTCCAGTAATTTTTCTGAGAGTTCTACAACTTTTTCAGCTGGAACAGGTTTTTTTAATTTTGCTGTTTTTTGGAAAATTACTGAATTCATGATATTGAAATACTATTTTCAAAATTACCGATATGTAATATTATCATACTATACTATTGATAAGTTTAATTATTTGTGAGTCTCGGATATCGCGATAAATTATCTAGAGGTCGAAGGGCTATGGCTCATTTGATACACCTCTGGCATGAAAGAAATGGATGGTCTCACAGAGTATTGCCATTACTTTCTGAAGTTCTTGATTTAGGTAAAGTTCATAATTCGCAAATTTCTAATCTTAGGAACGGTAAGTTATCTTCCCCAGGTCCTGAAGTTTTTCTTGCTTTGGCTCAAGTTAATACGATTCTTGATCAAGGTATAGAAAAAATCAGGGATCGTTTTGATAGTGATTACCCAGAGCTATGGAAATCTTTGGAAGAGTCAGCAGTACCCCTAAAAAATGATTCTGGTAAACCATTATCGGCCGGGGAGTTATTCGAGATATTTTCAGGATTAAAACCTCTACCTTCATCTTTCGACTGGTACATAGAAGATGAAGAAGCTTCTGCTTTAAGTGATGCTCTTTCAGTACATTTTTGTCAGAATAAGGCTTGGAGATCATGTAAAATGCAGGTGATGGAAGCCTATGCTGTCAATAAATCTGCCCGTAGAGAACGTTTTGCTGAGGTAATTGCAGGAATTAGAGATTATACGGCAGAAGAATTAGATGGAGAACTTCTTGATTTATATGAGGCTTCAAAAAAACTTTCTTATTTTCAGGGCAGGGGACCTAATGCTTTCCTTGCAGAATTAAGAAATTTAGCTTCTGAAAAATAACATTAATTTTCATAATAAATGACTCTTGACAATAACTTAAAACTGGCTGAAAACGTTGTTTTTTCTGTCGAAGAGAGTTTAAGTAAAGTTTTCCAAGAAAGGTCCAATCAGGTTTTCCAGAAATTAGAAAATATTTTGACAATTTTTAAGGAAGAAAAAGTTTCCACTAGTCATTTCAATCAATCTTCAGGTAGTGGTCACGATGATATATCTAGAGAAAAGATTGACGCGGTTTTTGCAAGATTTTTTCTTGCTGAAAAGGCTGCTGTGAGGATGCAATTTGTAAGTGGAACCCATGCAATAAGTTCGGTCTTATTTGGAATTCTTCGACCTGGAGATGTAATGTTATCTCTCACAGGACAACCATATGATACTTTGGAAGAAGTCATAGGAATAAGGGGAGGAGGAAAAGGATCACTTAAAGATTTTGAAATTGAATATAAGCAAGTAAATATCTGCGAGAATAATGATTCTTTTGAAGAAAATATTGTTCAGTTTTTTAAAGAAAATTCATTCAAATTAGTATTCATACAAAAAAGTTGTGGATATAGTTGGAGAAAGTCTCTTACGAATCATCAGATAGAGAAAATTTGTAGTCTTATTCATTCTCTTGATCCTAACTGTATATGTTTTGTTGATAACTGTTACGGGGAGCTTGTTGAAGATAGTGAACCAATTTCTAAAGGGGCAAATATAATTGCTGGATCATTAATTAAAAATTTGGGAGGAACAATAGTTCCTACTGGTGGGTACGTTGCAGGAGATGCAGAGTTGGTTGAGATGGCATGTTCTAGATTAACCTCACCAGGCATTGGCTCTTCTGCAGGAATAAATTTTGGACTAGGAAGATTAATTTTGCAGGGTTTGTTTTTAGCACCACAAATTGTTCACGAATCACTAAAAGGGGCTGATATGGTTGCAGCAGTCTTTAAAAATTTGGGATTTAAGGTTTTACCAGAGCCAGCAACTTATAGATCTGATGTTATTCAGTCAGTAAGATTGAATAATTCTGATTTGGTACAAAAAGTTTGTCAATCTTTTCAAAATTCTTCACCAGTAGATTCTTTTCTGAATGTTGTTCCATCATCAATGGATGGATATGATTCAAAATTATTAATGGCAGGAGGCACCTTTATTGAAGGTAGTACAAGTGAATTTTCTGCTGATGCTCCTCTAAGAGATCCTTACAATATTTTTATTCAAGGTGGTTCTCACATAGCTCACATCAAAATTGCATTAATTCGATTATTATCTGAACTATTAGAGGAAAAATTAATTTCAAAGGATTCTCTACTTCCTTTATCCACTTAATCATGTCTTATAAGTTTCCAGACAACCTCAACTATGCTGATACTCATGAATATGTCTTGGAAGAAAATGGATTATTAAAAATTGGAGTTAGTGAATTCGCTATAGATCAATTAGGAGATATTGTTTTTGTTGAATTAGCTGATGAAGGAGCGACTTTAGAGAAAGGCGAGACTTTTGGAACAATAGAATCTGTTAAGGCCGTTGAGGAAGTCTATCTGCCTTTTTCAGGGGAAATAGTATCTGTAAATGAAAGTGTTATTGAGAACCCTGAGCTTTTACAGAATGATTCGATTGGAGACGGTTGGTTAGTCATTTTGAAACCAGAATCAAAAGCATCAATTGCTGATTTGATGACTTCTGAGGAATATCAATCAAAGGTTGTACCAAAATAAGGCAAACTTTTTAAAAAGAGCTATTTTAAAGAAAAATATTTTAATATGACATCCAAATTTGGGTCTGATTTGTTTATAGATAGGCATCTTGGGTTAGGAGATAATGATGAAAAAATTATGCTGAACAAGCTTGGTTTTAATAATATTGATCAATTTATAAATCAAGTTATTCCTGAAGATATTCAGATTAAAGATAAATCTTCAGAAATATTGCCCCAAGGTTGTTCAGAAATTGAGGCTTTAAATGAATTAGAAGAGATTGCGAATAAAAATACTAAAATTAGATCACTTATAGGCCTTGGTTATTATGCCAATCACATGCCTAAAGTAATCCAAAGACATGTTTTTGAAAATCCAAGATGGTACACGTCTTATACTCCATATCAAGCAGAAATTGCACAAGGAAGATTAGAAGCTCTATTTAATTTTCAGACTATTGTTTGTGAACTAACAGGATTCCCTGTCGCCAATGCATCTTTGTTGGATGAGGGTACTGCTGCTGCAGAAGCAATGGCCATGAGTTTTTCCGCAAGAAAAAATAAATCTTCAAAAGTGTACTTAGTGGAATCAAATGTTTTTGATCATACTTTTAATGTTCTACAAACCAGAGCAAAACCTTTGGGAATATCCTTAAAACGCTTTACTCAAAGCAACCTTTCTAATCATGATGATGTTTTTGGAATGTTGTTGCAATTACCTGGCAAAAATGGGGAATTATATGATCCCACATTTTTAATATCCCAAGCACATAGATCAGAAATTATTGTTACGGCATGTATTGATCCACTAGCACAAGTTTTGATTAAACCAATTTCTGAATTTGGTGTTGATGTAGCAGTGGGAAGTATGCAAAGATTTGGTGTTCCAATGGGTTTTGGTGGCCCCCATGCAGCATATTTTGCTTGTAGCGAAAAATATAAAAGGCTGGTACCCGGAAGAATTGTTGGGCAAACTTTATCTAAAAATGGAGAAAAGTCTCTAAGACTAGCATTGCAAACAAGAGAGCAACATATTAGAAGGGAAAAGGCCACTAGTAATATTTGTACTGCTCAATCTTTGTTAGCCATAATTTCTTCTTTTTATGCTATTTATCATGGACCCTCTGGATTAACGCAAATTGCTAAGAGATTAGTAGAGTTGAGAATAAATTTAGAATCAAGTTTAGCTGCTTTAGGTTTTGATATTCCTGATGGGATTAGATTTGATAGTGTTGATGTTTATTCTGAGCACTCCCAGAGGATTCATAATGAAGCTTTAAAAAATGGCTATAACTTAAGAATTTTGCCGTTGGGATCAACTATTGAAAATTCAACTGGCTTTGGGATCTCTTTAGATGAGCTTAGTAATGAAAAAGAAATAAAAGATATTTTGACTCTCATAGCAAACCTTATAGAAAAAGCAAAAGATTTAGAGCATATAAAATTTGATAAAGAATTTCATCTTGAAAGTTTAGCTTTGAGATCCAGTGCTTGGATGCAGCAAGATATATTTACAAATTATCAAAGTGAAACTGAATTAATGAGATATATATTTCGACTTGCAGAAAAAGATTTTTCGTTGGTAGATGGGATGATGCCATTGGGAAGCTGTACCATGAAGTTAAATTCTGCAGCAGAGTTAAATCCAGTCTCTTGGGCTAATTTATCTTCCATGCATCCTTTTTCCCCACCAGATCAAACTAGAGGCTATTCAAAAATTATATCTGACCTAGAAAAATGGATAAGTGAGATTGTTGGTTTAAAATCAGTTTCTTTTCAACCAAATGCAGGCTCTCAAGGAGAGTTTGCAGGTTTATTGGCAATCAATTCTTATTTTGAATCAAAAGGCGAACTGTTAAGAAAAAAATGTTTAATTCCAAAAAGTGCTCATGGAACAAATCCTGCTAGTGCAGTTATGGCAGGTTTTGACGTGTTAACTGTTGAATGTGATGACGAAGGAAATATTGATTATCAAGATTTGTCAATCAAGGTCAAGAAATTTGATAACCAAATAGGGGCTCTTATGTTGACTTATCCCTCTACTCATGGAGTTTTTGAATTACAAATCAGAAAGATATGTGATTTAATTCATTCTGTGGGAGGATTTGTCTATTTAGATGGAGCAAATTTGAACGCTCAGGTTGGATTATGCAAACCTGGAAACTATGGTGTTGATGTTTGTCATTTGAATTTACATAAAACATTCTGCATTCCACATGGAGGTGGTGGTCCAGGAGTAGGTCCAGTTGCTGCATCAGAAACTTTAAGCCCATACCTTCCTACTCATTCTTTAATGGATAATAATTTATCTAATAGTTTTAATTTTGTATCTTCTGCTAAGCATGGGAGTGCAAGTATTCTTCCAATAAGTTGGATGTATATAAAAATGGCAGGTCTTAGTGGTTTAAGGAAAGCAACTTCGCAGGCAATTTTATCTGCAAATTATATTGCGCATTCCTTAAAACATAAATTCAAGATTCTCTATAAAGGAAAAAATAATTTTGTCGCACATGAATGTATTTTAGATTTTAGAGATTTAAAATCCAAAACAGGATTGAGTGTCAATGATTTAGCTAAACGATTAATTGATTATAGTTTTCATGCCCCAACTATTAGTTGGCCTGTTCCAGAAACCATAATGATTGAGCCTACTGAAAGTGAAAGTTTGGCAGAAGTAGATAGATTTTGTGAGGCTATGCTATTGATTGGAGAAGAAATCAGTGAAATAGAAAATAATCATGAATTAAAAAATAATAATGTAATAATCAATGCTCCCCATACGATGAAAGAGTTAATTGCTGATAATTGGCAATATCCTTATTCAAAAGAAAAGGCTTCTTTCCCTTATAAAACTCCAACAACTATTAAGTTTTGGTCTTCAGTTTCTAGGATCAATAATGCATATGGCGATCGAAATTTAATTTGTTCTTGCAATATAAATCAAGATGAGACTTTAGAAGAAAAAAAATGTGCTTAAAGGACTAGCATCCCTTTATTTATTTAGTTATTATCAATGTGAATAAAAATTTAATATTTTCTTATAGAAATTTTTTAAATTTTTTTATTAAAATATTCGAGCATCAAATTTTTTGGGGTATTTGAAGCTATGACCAAGGATTTTAAATCTGGTAACGTTAAGCAATTGCCAATTAAAAACGTCAACTTACCAAATTTTGTAAATAATTTTTCTGGAGATAACTCAAATATTTGTTCCATAGAGGGGACTAATGTCATAAGAGTACCTTTTGGTAAAAAATTCTCAAAGAAAAAAAGGCCTGAAAAGAATCAAAATATAGCTACTCTAATACTTCCTTTAAGTTCATATAGTAATCCTACGCCCCCACACGTAGCATAAAATTTAGATCAAATTTAATCTATTTCTTTGAGCGTATCTGAATAATAATTTTGCAGTTGTAACGTTGCTTGATTCCAATTCCATTTTTCTGCTTCTTTTCGTGCCTCTTTTCTCATTATTTCTCTTTTATCTTCATTCTCTAGAATTTTTTTTGTTGCTTCAATCAAACTTTGTACCCCATTATCTTTTTCATCTGGATCATATAAACAACCATTAATCCCATCGCTAATTATATCTGGAATCCCCCCCTTATTGGCTCCGATAACTGGACATCCTGCGGCCATTGCTTCTAGTAAAACCAAACCAAGTGTTTCTGTACTAGAGGGAAATAAAAATATATCTCCAGAGGCATAGGCGCTAGCAAGTTCATCACCAGATAAATATCCTATGAAATTAGTCTTGGTATTTTCGAAGATTTTTTCAAGTTGGTTTCTATACGGTCCGTCACCTACAAGCGCTAGACAAGCATTAGGGATACTTTCTAAGACTGGTTTAATTCTCTCAATTTGTTTTTCTGCTGATAATCTTCCTACATAAATCAATAAATAATTAGCATCTTTATATTCTCCAAATAATTTATCTCTCATTTTCTCACTTCTTAAATCTGGTCTGAAACTGTAAGTATCTACTCCTCTTTGCCAAAGAGCAGTTCTTTGAATACCTTTATCTTGTAATTCATTGACCATAGCGGTAGAAGTACACAAATTTAACAAGGCTTGATTATGAGCTGCTTTAAGTAATTCCCACAAAAGTGGCTCTAGCATACCCATACCGTAATGTTCCAGATATTTCGGAAGATGAGTATGGTAGCTAGCAATTAAAGGAATATTATTAGTTTTCGCCAACCATATGCCACCTAAGCCAAGTACAGCTGGATTAACAACATGTATCAAATCTGGGTTAAATTTTTCTAACTTTTCTGAGACTGCAGGACCTGGCAAACCAAGCTTCAACTCTGGGTATAAGGGTAATGGCATTGCAGCAACTCCCACTACAGTTGCTCCCATATATGATTCTGGACACCCCTCTGGACAAAAAATTATGACTTCATCACCATTTTTTATTAAAAATTCAATTGTTTTAGTCAGTCTTGTGACTATGCCGTCAACTTTAGGTAAAAAAGTTTCAGTAAACAATGCAATTTTCACTTTCTTAAGGTAACTTTTTCACAAATTTTAATTAGTCTTTATAGCCTCAGCTTGTTTTTTTGTCCAGGATGAAACACAAGGTATGCGATTAAGATCACATCTATTGGAGTATTTTTTAGCAACTTCAACAACTTCTTCTAATAAGCCATTATCAAGAGTAGTTGGGTTTAAACCTAATTCTATAAAGCATTTATTATCAACAATTAGATCATTTTCTACTGCTTCATTCCTTGGATTTGGTAAATAATTGATATCAGCTCCAGTAAGAGAAGCAACTTTTTTAGCTAGTTCTCCAACTTGATGACTCTCAGTCATTTGATTAAAGATTTTGACTCGTTCTCCAGATTTTGGAGGATTTTCAAGAGCAAGTTGTACGCACTTTACAGAGTCTTTTATATGTATAAATGCTCTTGTTTGCCCTCCTGTCCCATGAACACTTAATGGATATCCAATTGCAGCTTGCATTAGAAATCTGTTTAAAACAGTTCCATAATCTCCGTCATAGTCAAATCGGTTTGTTAATCTAGGATCTTTTAAAGTTGCTTCTGTATTTGTTCCCCAAACAATGCCTTGATGTAGATCGGTGATCCTTACAAGATCATTTTTGTTGTAGTAAAGAAATAATAATTGATCTAAAGTTTTAGTCATATGGTAGACACTACCTGGGCTTGCAGGGTGTAATATTTCTTCTTCAAAGCGGCTTCCATCAGGTTGTGGAACTTCAACTTTTAGATAACCTTCTGGAATTGTTGCACCTCTATGTGATCCATATCCGTAAACTCCCATTGTTCCTAAATGAACAACATGAATATCTAAATTACTCTCTACTATCGCAGCAAGTAGGTTGTGGGTGCCATTAACATTATTATCCACTGTATATCTTTTGGTGAAACTGGATTTCATCGAGTATGGTGCTGCTCTTTGTTCTGCAAAATGGATCACGGAATCTGGTTTTTCATCAATGAGCAAATTGAGTAATTTTTGATATTGCTTAGAGATATCCATGTTAAGAAATCTCATAGGCTTGCCTCCAGTCTCTTCCCATGCAGAAAGTCGTTCTGTTATGGAAGAAATTGGAGTTAAAGATTCTACCTCTAGATCAATATCAATTTTTTCTACGACTTAAATTGTCGACAATAATTACATCATGCTTTTGCTCTGCTAAATTCACCGCACAAGGCCAACCGCAAAAACCATCTCCACCTAGAACAATAACTTTCACTCAGAACTCCAGAATTAAAAGATTCATAATATATTTATTAAATTACTACAGCGTGCTTCCACTTTGCGAAAAAACATTGTAAATAGTTTCAAATCTTCTTTCTTAATACGATGAATAAAAGCAAATAATAAATTTTTACTTTCTTTTTAAACTTTTCTCAATTTAGAGAATTAATTAGATATATTTTTTTCCGGAGAACTTGCTACTGCAAAGTCTTGTTTTTTAATTCTTCCTGCCAGAAAAGCTTGCCTGCCAGCTTTCACACTATAATTTATCGCTTGAGCCATTAGAGGAGGATTAGCAGCTTGTGCTATTGCACTATTGATTAAAACACCATCAGCTCCAATTTCCATGGCTTGAGAAGCTTCACTAGGCACCCCAATTCCTGCGTCAATTATTACTGGCACTTTTGCATTCTCAATAATAATCCTTATATTTGATAAATTTAACAAACCTTGCCCGGAGCCTATGGGAGAGCCCAATGGCATTACAGTTGCACAACCTATTTCTTCTAGTCTTTTTGCAAGAATAGGATCTGCATTTATATAAGGTAGTACAGCGAAACCCTTTTTTATTAAAATTTCTGCTGCTTTAAGAGTTTCTATTGGATCTGGTAGCAAATACTTTTTGTCAGGAATAACTTCTAACTTCACAAAATTATTTTCTTCTTGACCAGATAATTTTGCAAGTTCTCTACCTAAAATTGCTATTCTGACGGCCTCATCGGAATTAACACAACCAGCTGTATTAGGAAGCATCCAGTATTTTTCCCAGTTGATCTTTTCGAGTAAATTTTCTCCGGTCTGATCATTTTTAATTCTTCTAATAGCGACAGTTATAATTTCCGTTTCAGCATTTGACAAACTTTCCACCATATCTTGAGTAGATTTGTATTTGCCAGTACCAACCATTAATCTACTTGAAAATTGTTTTCCACCAATTAATAAAGAAGAAAAATTTTCCATATTTAGAATCCCTTATCTTTAATACCTCTATAAGGTTCATAATTGTTTCTTTTTTCTAACTCCTTACTTTTTTTAATTGCTGTTTTGTTTTTTGGATCTATCATCAAAACCTTTTGATAAGTTTCATATGCCAAGTCGTACTCAAGTAAACGCTGTTGTGCTGATGCCAGGTTATTTAGGGCTATCGGATATTCTGGAAGTGATTTTATTGCAGATTTATAGTGTTTAATTGCTTTCTTAAATTCATTTTGAGCAGCATAGGAAAATCCTAAAGCATTATTGATTATCGCTTTGGCTTCATCAGGTTCATTTTCATAATTTTCAATTGCTTTTAAAAAAGTTTTAGTAGCTTCAGAATATAATCTTTTTTTTATCTGAATAGACCCAAATTCATATAATTCTGCAGCTTGAGAGAGAGAATCTAAACCTTTCTGCTCGAATTTTACTAAATTTAATTCTTCACTTCTTGTTTTTATAAATTGTCTGAATACAAAAATAGAAATTATTATTAATACAACAAAAAGTATTATTAAATAAGATTGAAAGGAAGATATTTCCATTATTTATAATTACTTTTCTAGATTATATTCTGTTTTCTACTGACTAACGGAAGAAACAATTTTTTCAAAACACTTAGGATCATTTAAGGCTAATTGAGCAAGCATTTTTCTGTTGATGATAATTTCTGAATTTTTCATCCCATTTATTAACTTGCTATAGTTTGTTCCATTTATCCTCGCAGAAGCGTTAATTCTAGAGATCCAAAGTCTTCTAAAATCTCTTTTTCTTCTTCTTCTATCCCTATAAGCATTACAAAGAGCTTTCATCACTCTTTGATTTGCGGTTCTGAAAAGATTTTTGTTGCCGCCTCTAAAACCTTTTGCAAGATTTAAGATTTTGTTTCTTCTTTTTCTGGCTATGTTGCCTCTTTTTACTCGTGCCATGAATATCTAATAAAAATTGGTTAAAGATTTATGCGTATGGAATCATTAATCTTACATTATCAGCATCTCTTTCATCAACTACGGCTTTTGTTGATAGATGTCTTTTTAATTTTGAGCTTTTATGATCAAGTAAATGATTATGGAAAGCTCTTCTTCTCATGAATTTACCTGTCGCAGTAGCTTTAAATCTTTTGGCAGCTGATTTACGAGTTTTTAGTTTAGACATTTAAGTCAAATGTGTTTAATTAGGATAATCTAAACCTTTATACGCATTGGTGCAAATTAAAGTTTTTAATTGATAAGGAAAGTTCTAATTTATGAAACTTAAATTTGCCTTTTTAAACTTATTTTTAGGCTGCATTTCTCTTTTAATAATAAACACTAAATTTATTTCAAATGCAAAAGGAGAAGAATTGCTAAAGGTTGAACTCAATAATGAAATTAAAAAAGGAAAATTTTTAATTGGTTTAAAGCAATATTTAGGCGGAGAGAATGATAGTTTTTCGGAGAAAAAGAATATAAACTTTACAACTAATAAAGGTTTTTTAAACTTAATATCGTCCAACGGTATTAAACATAAATCAAAACAGATAAATATTACCTGGGCGGATATTCCCGTCAAAAATCCAAAAACAATTGCAAGAATTGTTTTTGGTCCTTTTGCTAGCTATGAATCGGCAAAAAAACAATCAGAGAAATTAAGAGATAAAGGATTTGAGACGACTGTTGCCTACCCTAAAAATTGGGAAGTATGGATTCCATTTCAAGATGATCTGCCAGAGTTTGAATTAAAAAATAAAATTTTCAGAAAAATAAAAAATTTTCAAATTACTCCTGTTCTTAGAAATGACTACAGTGGTATAAAACTTGAAGGTCCTATATATATTTATTCTGAAGAGAAAATAAAAATAAATGGTGTTAATTTTGGCAAAAATTTTTATTTAATAAAGGATTTATATGGAACTTGGACCTTAGTTCAAAAAATTGAATTTGATGACTATTTGGCAGGTGTTTTGCCATATGAAATTGGACCGAATTCTCCTTTAGAAGCACTCAAGGCTCAAGCAGTTATTGCAAGAACTTGGGGCATATTTAATTCTGATAGATTTAATATGGATAAATATCATTTATGTATAAGCACTCAATGCCAAGTTTATAAGCCTTCTGAGATTTCATATAAAAACGTACAAAAAGCCATAGACGAAACTTCAAATTTAATTCTCACTCATGAAAATCAACCAATAAATGCTTTTTACCATGGTTCTAATGGTGGAGTATCTGCTACTGCAGGTGAGTCTTGGCAAATTCAAGATTATTCTTATTTCAATTCAATTATTGATGGTTCTAAATCATTAAGTAAAATTTTTAAACTTCCAATTACAAATGAATCTTATTTAAATAATTTTTTAGATTTTGATAAAGAACAATTTTATGGGAGTAATCATTCTCTTTTTCGATGGAATAAGAAAATTTCTAATCTTGAAATTAAGGAAAAGTTAATTAAAAACAAACTTATAAATATTAATGAAGATGTTTTGGATTTAAATTCTATTGAACGTGGGTCTAGTGGCAGAGTGACAAAATTGGAAATACAAACGGACAAGGGTAATAAATCTATTGTTCTTGTTAAAGATGATATTCGACGGGTATTAAATTTTATACCTAGTAATTTGTTTACTATTAATAAATTAAATGATGATTTATGGCTTTTGAGAGGAGGGGGCTTCGGTCATGGTGTAGGTTTATCTCAGTCAGGAGCAATTGAAATGGCTAAATTAGGATTCTCTTATGAACAAATATTGAATCATTACTATCGAAATGCAAAACTAAAAAAATTTGAGATATTGTCTCAATGGAAGTTAAGTAATTAACAATTTTTATGAGTAAGGGTTTTTATAAAAATCGAAGATTGAAGTCGTTTATATTTCTTAGTACTTGTTTTTCAGTAGCTTTTATTCCTCATGCTAACAATATCGAAAATTTCTTTTACATATTGTTGACTCTTTCTTTTGTGATTATTTTTTACGGTTTAATAGTTATTTCTAGAAATTTCAAAAGGAACAACGTTTTAAATTCTGTAAGTAGAAGAATTAGCAATAAAGATTTACCTGTGCTTGATATTTTAGTCGCAGCTAGAGATGAAGAAAATGTCATATCAAGATTAGTGGAAAGATTATTTAGTTTAGATTATCCAACAAATAAATTAAATATTTACATAATCGATGATGGTAGTTCTGATAAGACACCTTTAATTTTAGATCGATTATCTAAACAATATGACAAGCTAAAAGTCATAAGTCGTTCTCCAAATGCAGGAGGAGGAAAGTCAGGAGCTTTGAATTATGCCTTGAAATTTACCCATGGTGAATGGTTATTAGTATTGGATGCTGATGCTGAATTAAAACAAGATTCTTTGATAAGGTTATTTAGTTTTGTAGAAGAGGGTGATTGGTCTGCAGTTCAACTAAGAAAATCAGTAACAAATGTAAGTAAGAATTTTTTAACTTCCTGTCAGTCAATGGAGATGGCTATGGATGCAATCTTTCAATATGGAAGATTATCAGTTGCTGGAGTTTCCGAATTAAGGGGAAATGGTCAATTAATTAAGAAAGAAACATTATTAGCATGTGGTTCTTTTAATGAAGATACAGTTACAGATGATCTTGATTTGAGTTTAAGATTATTATTATCAAAATCTAGAATTGGAATCTTATGGGATCCTCCAGTCATGGAGGAGGCAGTTGAGAATTTAAATGCTTTATTAGCGCAAAGGCAAAGATGGGCAGAGGGGGGGTTGCAAAGATTCTTCGATTATGGAGATCAATTATTTACTAAAAAAATTGATTATTTGCAGAAATTTGATTTAACTTACTTTTTCATCTTGCAATATGCATTACCAATCATTTCTATTTTTGATTTAGTTTTCAGTATTGCTTCTTTAGATTCACCAATTTACTGGCCTATTTCATTTACAGCTTTTATGTTATCTGGAATTGCTTTTTGGTACGGTTCTTCTTGTAAAAGTGAAGTACCCGTATTGCAAAAAAGCAATTTTTTGATGGTATTTGTATCGGTTTTTTATTTATCACATTGGTTTTTAGTAATCCCTTGGGTAACTATAAAGATGTCTATTTTTCCCAAAAAGATACTCTGGCGAAAGACTCTTCATACTGGAGTTTAATTTATTCATCAAGGTCTATAATTTCTCCATTAAAAAAATTTGCTAAGTTTTTTGAGCTATCATCATAAGTCTCCTCATTAGATATTTTCGGTGATGAATTAGTTTTTGGTTCTATTTTTTTTAGTGGTCGAAAATTATTTACTTCATTTTGGGTCATTTCTTGAGTATTTGTTGGGTTACTTTTATTTAAATTTTTGGTTGAGAAATTAAGTATTATTCCATCTCCAAATATCTTTTTTACAGTATTTTCAATTATAACTTTTCTGCTTTTAATCATATTTTCCCAGTTTGGAGATAATGCAATTGTTATTTTCTCCGAATCAAAACTTTCAAGTTCGGCTTGTTGTGAAAGTAACATTCTTGTTGATGGTAACTCTACTTTAGAAAGAATTAATTCCCATTTATCTTTTAAATTATTTGATCCAGGATTTTTTTGGTTATTGTCAGAAATATTTTCAATACTTTCTTTTTCAAGAACTGCAAATTTCTCTAATTTTTTGTCTTTTTTTTCGATCAATTCATCACGAGCTATCTCATTTTTGATACTTGGTTTTTGACTTTCATTAGAAATATTTTCTTTATTAATAATTCCAATGTTTTTTCTAATTTCAAGATTCTCTTCAGTCGTATTATTTTTACTTTCTTGCTTATTTTTAAAACTATTTATCTCTTGATTACCTAGAAGCCCAGTTAAATGTATTTCAAACCAAAGCCTTGGATTATCACTTGATTTGATTTGATATTCAATATTTCTTAGATTATTGTGCCAATTGATTATTGTTGATTTATTTATTGTTTTTGAGATTTTATTCAATTCATCTTGAAATTCATCAGACGTATAATAAAGATCTGAATATTTATTATTTGCAGTGTGTAATAGTAGATCTCTTGTAATATTTAATAATCCGATAATTATTTGAAGAGGTTCGTTTCCTGCATCATATAGTTTGTTGCAGGTGATAATTAATGACTCAGGATTATTCTCAACTAATGATTTAATCAGATTTGTCAATTCACTTTCAGATACTTCTCCTAGGAGGTTTTGGATATTGTTAACTGTTATTCCTTCTGGTAAAAGATTCAATTGTTCAAGGAGGCTTTGTGCATCTCTCATACCTCCATTAGATCTTTTTGCAATCATTTTTAAGGCCTGCACTTCATACTCAATGGATTCGTTTTCGGCGATTTCTGATAAATGTTGAAAAATATCACTTGGGCTTATTCTTCTAAAATCAAACTTTTGGCATCTACTTTTTATTGTATTTAATACTCTCTCAGGATTTGTCGTCGCAAGAATAAATACAACTCTTGAGGGCGGTTCTTCAATAGTTTTTAGTAAAGCATTTGAAGCTGCCGTTGAAAGCATATGACATTCATCAATAACATATACTTTCCATCTCGCTTGAGTAGGTGCAAATCTCGCTCTTTCTATAATTTCTCTTATATTTTCTACTCCTGTATTTGATGCTGCATCAATCTCGATAATATCTAGAGCGCTCCCATCTGTAATTTGTCTACATAAGTCACATTTACAACAAGGAGTTATCGTAGGTTGGTCGAATGCCTGGCAATTTAGAGATTTTGCAAATATTCTTGCACTTGATGTTTTTCCAGTCCCTCTTGGACCATTAAAAAGATATGCAGGAACAATTTTTTTTGTTAATAGTGCTTGTTTGAGTGTAATGGATATAAATTTTTGTCCAACCAGTTCATCTAAGTTGTTTGGTCTATATTTTTGATGAAAAGGCTTATGTATATTTGGCATTTATTTTTCATTAATTTAGAAAAATTCGGGATTCAATTAAAAAAATTAAACTTTAATTTTATGCAGACTCTTTAATGATTCTTTTTGATCCTGAAGGTAGTTTAACAATTTTAGATGAGAACAAAGTATCTACCATTTTTTTTGTAATTGTGAATTCTTTTACATTTTCTTCAGAAGGCAAAGTATACATTATGTCTAGCATTAGCTCTTCAATTATTGATCTTAATGCTCTGGCACCTGTTTTTCTTTTATATGCTTCATTTGCTATCGCTTCAACAGAATCAGGCTCAAATGATAATTCAACATTATCCATACTTAGCAAAGTTTTGAATTGCTTTACTAATGCATCTCTTGGTTGAGTCAAAATTGATTCTAAAGTTTCTTTAGTGAGACGATCTAATACAGCACAAACCGGAATTCTTCCAATAAATTCTGGAATTAGGCCATATTTCACTAAGTCATCTAATTCTAAATTTTTCAAGGAATCTCTTGAGTCTACTATTTTTTTTGTATCAACTTTGTTTTGATCTGTATTCGTGGTAAATCCTATAGAATGTTTACCCATACGCTTTTGAACGATATCTTCTAAACCTATAAAAGCTCCGCCGCAAATAAATAATATTTGACTTGTATCAATTTGGATGCAGTCATGATAAGGATGTTTTCTTCCCCCTTGTGGTGGCACATTGGCAATTGTTCCTTCAAGCATTTTTAATAATGCTTGCTGTACTCCTTCACCAGAGACATCTCTAGTAATTGAAGGATTCTCACTTTTTCTTGCAATTTTATCTATTTCATCAATATAAATAATTCCTTTTTGAGCTAGTTCTACATTCATTTCTGATTTCTGTAGAAGTCTTAAAAGTATGTTTTCAACATCCTCCCCAACATATCCAGCTTCTGTCAAAGTTGTTGCATCAGCTACTGCAAAAGGAACATCCAAAAACTCTGCTAAAGTCTGCGCCAATAATGTTTTTCCACTTCCAGTAGGGCCTATGAGTAAAATATTTGATTTTTGTAATTTAGTTGCTTGTGAATCGATTGAATTGTTATTTTTACTATCTTCTTTAAATTTCCAAGCTAATCGCTTGTAGTGATTGTATACGGCTACTGATAATATTTTTTTTGCAGATTCTTGTCCAACAACTTGATTATCTAGAAAACTTTTAATTTCTAATGGCTTAGGAATTGAGGTTAATTCTAAAGGAACAGATTTTTTTGGATTATCAGTTGGTAATTTCTTTTTTACTTGCGGAGAGTGGTTTGTGTTTGCTTGATTATCAAGTAATTCTTCATCCAGAATTTCATTACAAAGATCTATGCACTCATCACAAATATAAACCCCAGGACCAGCGATAAGCTTTCTTACTTGGTCTTGTGATTTACCGCAAAATGAACATTTAAGATGGGCGTCGAATTTAGCCATCGATTATAAGTTTTAAAAGTGAAAGGTGTTAAATATTCCCTATTCACTAGGATTGCTTATAAATATCGATTCGTCATCATATTCTTAAAAAATCAGTATTCCTTGTCACTTTTTGATAACTTTATCAATTAATCCATATTCGACTGCTTCTGAGGGAGATAAAAAGTAATCTCTTTCTGTATCTTCATTAATTTTTTCTAAAGGTTGACCAGTATGTTCTGCTAAAAGCGAATTTAATGTTTTCTTGAGAAAAAGTATTTCTTTAGCTTGTATTTCAATCTCTACTGCTTGACCTTGTGCACCTCCCAGAGGTTGATGAATCATAATCCTAGAATTAGGTAAAGCCAATCTTTTCCCCTTTGCTCCTCCAGAAAGTAGAAATGCCCCCATACTTGCTGCTACTCCAAAGCATATTGTCACTACATCAGGGGATATTTGCTGCATAGTATCGTATATTGCCATTCCTGCAGTTACTGAGCCTCCAGGAGAATTTATATATATTTGGATGTCTTTTTCGGGATCTTCCGCTTCAAGAAATAATAATTGTGCAACAAGTGAATCAGATACTTGATCATTAATTCCAGTACCTAAAAAAATTATTCTCTCCCTCAGTAGTCTTGAATAAATATCAAAAGCTCTTTCTCCTCTACCTGATTGTTCTACAACAGTAGGAACAGCAGCAATAGTTTTATTATTACTTTCGTAAGAACTTATTGAGCTTTGGATTAAATGTTTTTTTTCTGAGTTCACAAATTAGTTTTCGTCTTATAAATAATTTAAGGGGTTTTTGTTTAATTAGTAGGAAATTTCATAAATTATTTTTTTTCTTTTTTATTTTGAGTTTTTGGAGTTTTTGTGGCTTTTGTTGTTTTGGAGGTTTTGGAAGCTTTAGAAGTTTTTGCAGTTTTTTCTTTTACTTCAGAATTTTCTTCAAGCCAAATTATTAATTTTTCTTTGAGTAGATCGTTACTTACTACTTCTGTTAATCTTTTAATATCTATTTGTTTTGAAGATTGATAGATTGCATCTTCATAATCTTTCATTTTTAAATCAATTTCATCTTTCTCGACTTTTATGTTTTCTGTTTCAGCTAATGCTTTCAAAGCTAAATTTCTTTGAACATTTTTTTCAGCTTGAGGCCTTGTGGACTCTGCTAATGACTTAACTAATTCCGGAGTGAAAGTAGACTTTACATCAAGACCTTGTTGAGCAAATCTTTGAGCGGTTTGTTCAATATTATTCCTCACTTCTATATCAATCATAGATTTTGGTATTTCAGCAACCAATTCGTTTGTTAAGGCATCTAATAAAGCTTCAATTTTGATATCTTTTTGAGTTTTTTCAAAATTGTCTCTAAGTTGCTTTTCAATATCTTTCTTTAACTCTTTTAATGATTCTTTGTTGCCAGACTGTTTTGCAAAATCGTCATTAAGTTCAGGCAATTCTTTTTCCTTAAGATCCTTAAGATTTACTTCAAAAATTGCTTCTTTGTCTCTTGAATCCTCATGAGAATAATCATCAGGAAATTTAAGGTTAAGTGTTTTAGTATCACCAATTTTCATCTTTACGATTCCCTCAACGAAACCGGGAATCATTTTGTTTTTTTCTAACTCAAGATCCATTGATTCACTTGATCCACCATCAATCTCTTTACCAGAATCTTTATATTTTCCTTTGAAACTAACTACAGCAATATCTCCTAATTTTGCTGCTCTATTGGTAACTGGAATAATGTTTGCAAACTGATTTCTAGATTTTTCTAGCGCTTCATCTATTGACTTAGGATCAAACTTTGTCTTTGATATTTCAACACTTAGTCCTTTGGATTTTTTAAGTTTTAATTCTGGGGCAACATCAGTTTGAAGGGTAACCTTAAGTGATTTTTCAGGACTAAACTTTGCAAGTAAAGATTCAAATCCATCTACCAATTCTGGCTCACTTAGTGGCTCTATAGATTTTATTTTTAACGCTTCTTGCCATGATTTATCAATAATTTTTTCTAGAGCAGAAGCATGTAATTGTGTGATGCCAATTCTTTGGATTAAGACTTGTTTAGGAATCTTACCAAGTCTAAATCCCGGAATTTTAGCCGAACGACTGATAGAACTGATTGTTTCATTTACACACGTTTTGCATGTCTCAGATGGTATTTCTAATTCGAATGAAATTCTACTTTGAGGCAGAGGAGTTGTTTTGACTATTAGTGCATCTTTAGCCATGTTTTTCTAAGTTATTACTATGAGCCGAATCTTAATTATTTCACATTATGTGATTTCCTTGAAAGTTAATTTTTTGATAAAGTAAAAAAAATAGTCAATCTATTTATAAAAATCATTTTAAAGTGTGAGACAATCTCCGTATTTGCCTAATAGGCCATTAAAAGTTGCTGTTTTAGGTTCTTCAGGTGCTGTGGGATCTGAGTTACTAAAAATTCTTGAACAACGTGATTTCCCAATTTCAGAATTGATCTTGCTTTCATCAGAGCGGTCAGAAGGAAAAAAAATTATTTGGAAGGATGAAGAATTAGTTACAAAAAAAACTACTAAGGAAGAATTTAAAAATCTTGATTTAGTTTTTGCTTCAGCTGGCGGAAGTATTTCAAAAAAATGGTTGTCTACCATTATTGATCAAAATGCTTTACTGATAGATAATTCAAGTGCTTTCAGATTAGATAAGAACGTTCCTCTTATAGTCCCAGAAGTTAATGCTAGTGACGTACTTAATCATGATGGGGTAATAGCGAATCCAAACTGCACTACCATTTTGTTGACATTAGTTTTAGCTCCATTAAACAAACTTTCGACTATTCAAAGAGTTATTGTCTCAACATATCAATCTGTCAGTGGTGCAGGCCAACTGGCGATGGAGGAACTAAAACTTTTAACTGAACGATATCTTCAAGGAAATCCTCAAAAAAGTGAAGTTTTGCCATATTCCCTTGCTTTTAATTTGTTTTTACATAATTCCCCTATGCTTTCAAATAATTACTGCGAAGAAGAGATGAAAATGGTTAATGAGACAAGGAAAATATTAAATATTGCTGATTTAAAGCTCTCTGCTACATGTGTTCGAGTCCCAGTACTGAGAGCACATTCTGAATCGATCAATATTGAATTTGCCGATGTAGTTGAGCCCAAAGATGCTCTTGAAGAATTAAAAAAATCTCCTGGAATTGAAGTTATTGAGGATTACAAAAATAATAGATTTCCTATGCCAAATGATGTTATGGGAAGGGATAATGTTGCTGTTGGCAGGCTAAGAACTGATATAAGTCAGTCTCATGGATTAGAATTATGGTTATGTGGAGATCAAATAAGAAAAGGAGCAGCTCTGAATGCTGTTCAAATAGCTGAGTTATTAATTCCAAAAAAATGATTACAGACAAAACTGAATGTAATAATCCACTATTTGGAAGAATATTGACTGCAATGGTTACTCCATTCACTGATAATGGAGATGTAGATTATGAACTAGCAATAAAACTTTCTAATTATCTTTTTGAGAACGGTTCCGATGGAATTGTGTTGTGCGGCACTACTGGAGAATCTCCGACTCTTTCATGGGCGGAACAGCATGATTTATTTATTGCGGTAAAAGGATCTTTGGATGCAAGCTGTAAAGTAATAGTTGGCACTGGTAGCAATTGTACAAGCGAAGCTGTGGAAGCTACAAAAAAAGCTTACGACTCTGGTGCCGACGGTGCTTTGGTAGTTGTTCCTTATTACAATAAGCCGCCTCAAGAAGGTCTCTATAAACATTTCAGCTCTATTGCTGAATCTGCAAAGGATTTACCTCTTATGCTCTATAACATTCCTGGCAGGACTGGATGCAATTTATTACCTGATACTGTGAAGAAACTTATGGATTTCTCAAATATTCTCAGTATTAAAGCTGCAAGCGGTAGAATAGAAGAAGTAACAGAACTAAGAGCTATTTGTGGCTCCGAACTATCTGTATATAGTGGCGACGATTCATTGTTGCTTCCAATGTTATCTGTAGGTGCTGTAGGAGTAGTAAGTGTTGCAAGTCATTTAGTTGGATTGCAATTGAAAGAGATGATTCATTCTTTTCAAAGTGGAAAGGTTTCCAACGCTCTTGCTATTCATGAAAAACTTCAGCCTCTTTTCAAAGCACTCTTTATGACTACTAATCCTATCCCAATTAAGGCTGCTTTGGAGCTATCGGGATGGGATGTAGGTAATCCTAGAAGTCCTTTGTCACCTTTAACCAATGACATGAAAAAGCAACTATCTTTTATCCTGAATTCCTTATAAAAGGGATTATATTTAACTTGATAATTAAATTTAAATAAACCTTATTTGATTACAAGTAGGCCTCCATAAATTTCAAAATTATGCAATCAAGTACAAATTCAACTATCAATAGATCTTCTCATGATTCATCTAGATCTAAAAGTAATACGCCAGCTCTACGAGTAATACCTCTCGGAGGACTACATGAAATAGGAAAAAACACTTGCGTTTTTGAATATGGTGATGAATTAATGCTGGTTGATGCTGGCCTTGCTTTCCCATCTGATGGTATGCATGGCGTAAACGTTGTTATGCCTGATACTACTTTTTTAAAAGAAAATCAAAGAAGAATAAAAGGGATGATTGTCACTCACGGGCATGAAGATCACATTGGAGGTATTTCTCATCATCTAAAGCATTTTAATATTCCCATTATTTATGGCCCAAGACTGGCAATGTCAATGCTTAGAGGAAAAATGGAGGAAGCAGGGGTATCTGATAGAACAACTATACAGACAGTAAATCCAAGAGATGTTGTAAAAGTAGGACAACATTTTTCTGTTGAATTTATTCGAAATACCCACTCTATTTGCGATAGCTTTTCTTTAGCAGTTACAACACCTGTTGGCACAATTATTTTCACTGGAGATTTTAAGTTTGATCATATGCCTGTAGATGGAGAGCAATTTGATATTGAAAGAATGGTGCATTACGGAGAAAAGGGTGTTTTATGTATGTTCAGTGATTCTACTAATGCCGAACTTCCAGGTTTTTGTCCTTCTGAGAAGACTATCTATCCCTCTTTAGAAAAACATATTGCAGAGGCAAAAGAACGAGTTATCCTTACCACTTTTGCTAGTTCTGTGCATAGAGTGACAATGATCTTAGAATTGGCCATGAAACATGGAAGAAAGGTCGGTTTGTTAGGTAGATCGATGATAAATGTTATTGCTAAGGCAAGAGATATTGGTTATATGAAATGCCCAGATGATTTGTTTGTTCCTATCAAGCAAATTAGAGATTTACCAGATAGGGAGACCTTATTATTAATGACTGGTAGTCAAGGAGAACCCCTAGCAGCGTTAAGCAGAATCTCTCGTGGTGAACATCAGCATGTTCGTCTTAAGACTACTGACACTGTAATATTTTCAGCCAGCCCAATTCCTGGTAATACTATTTCCGTTGTTAATACAATAGATAGATTAATGAAACTCGGAGCAAAGGTTGTTTATGGAAAGGGTGAGAATATTCATGTTTCTGGTCATGGTTTTCAAGAAGATCAAAAGTTAATGTTGGCACTTGCAAAACCTAAGTTTTTTGTTCCTGTTCATGGAGAACATAGAATGCTTGTTTGTCATGGGAAGAGTGCACAAACTATGGGGGTTCCAAAGGACAATATCTTAATTATTGAAAATGGAGATGTAGTTGAATTAACACCTAATTCTATTCAAAAGGGTGATCCTGTAAAAGCTGGTGTTGAACTGCTTGATAACTCACGAAATGGGATAGTAGATGCTCGAGTATTAAAGGAAAGGCAGCAATTAGCTGGGGATGGTGTAGTGACTGTTTTAGCTCCTATTAGTACAGATGGGAAGATGGTTGCGCCTCCTAGAGTTAATTTAAGAGGAGTTGTTACTACTGCAGAGCCAAGAAAAATGTCTATGTGGACAGAACGAGAAATAAGCTGGGTCTTAGAAAATAGATGGAAACAATTATCCAGACAAACTGGGCCCAATAATTTTGAGGTAGATTGGATAGGTGTACAAAGAGAAATTGAAAATGGTTTATCGAGAAGAATGAGAAGAGAATTACAAGTTGAACCACTTATTTTGTGTTTAGTTCAACCTGCTCCAAGTGGAACTCGTGCTTATATTCCAAAGATTACCGAAGAGCAAAATTTCTCCCATAGAAATAGAAATAATAATAATTTCCATAAGAAATCTAACAATAATCATCCTAATAGTTCAAATAACCAACAAAATAACCAAAAAAGTCCAAAAGTTTCACAGAATCCATCCGCTGAGACTGCTATAGAAGATTCATTTGAAGGTAGAACAAGAAGAAGAAGATCTGCTGTAACATCTTAACTTTTTTCAAAATTGATATAGTTTTTATCCCAAACAATTTTTAAAAACTCTTGCAGATTAATTTGACCTTTATTTTTTTCATAAATTGAAGTTGCTAATTTTGTCAGATTTTTAGAACTACATTGCTTTGCAGCTATTTCTTTTAAAAATCTATTTAAAATTGTGCACCTCGCTTCAATACACATACGATTTAGGAGATTCCTATCGATACCTTTAATATCTTTACAATATAAATACGCTAGTTCACTAAGATCATTACGTTCATTATTGTATTTGCTCATTTTTTGGGAAAAATTATTTATCCTTTCAGAACAACCAGGATAGATAACTTCTAAGGTAGGAATAATTTTTTTTCTTACTAAATTTCTTTTTAATTTAAGATCTGAATTTGTAGGATCTTCCCAGACTGGGATATTCATATCATTGCAAAATTGTTTTGTATCTTTCCTGCTGAAAATTAATATTGGTCTTATTAAATAAATTTGATTTTCTATTAATCTTTTACTCTCAATATTACTCAGACCTCCAAAATTGCTTCCTCTAGATAAATTGAGGATAAATGTTTCTGCATTATCACTACTCGTGTGACCAGTTAACAAATAAATATTATGTTTTTGCTGGTTTTTATTTAATAAAGTTTTGGCTCTTTCACATAATTTTTTATATCTCCATTCTCGTGCTTTTTCTTCTGAAGAAATACTTTCTTTATTTGCTTGATCAAAAGAGAATGAAATATTTTTATCTTCGCAATAATCTTTTAATTCAAGAGCATATAGTGATGATTTTTCGTGCCACTGATGATCACCATGCCAAACACTAATAGACCAATTATGTAGTTTTTTTAGATCATTAATTAGGGTTAATAAGGCCATTGAGTCTTGACCCCCCGAAACACTTATTAAAATATTGGATCCTTTTGGAATTAATATTTTTTTGGTAAGAATCTCCTTATGAAGCTGATGATGCCATGATGACCAATTTTTCTGACTTAATTTTTTATCAGTCATTTTGTGTTGCTCAGATAATATTTTTTAAAAAATGCACTGTTTTACTAAAACAATGTCACAATCGGGTAATAAATTCATTAAGTAAATGAGTCTGATTAATCTTTTGCCACAAAAAATCAAAGAAGAGTTAAGAAGCAAATCCTTACTCAAAGTTATTTCTGGATTGAATAATTTCGATGTTCAGTCTGTGAAAATAATTGTTGAGGCTGCTTCATTAGGAGGTGCAGATCTTGTCGATATTGCTTGCAAACCTGAACTCGTTGATTTAGCACTTAAGAATTCAACACTACCCGTTTGTGTTAGTTCAGTAGTGCCTCGATCTTTTCAAGATTGTGTAAAAGCAGGAGCATCATTAATTGAAATAGGAAATTACGATACTTTTTATGAAAAAGGCATTCATTTTTCAGATAGAAAAGTTTTAAACATTACAAAAGAGACGAGGGATTTATTGCCTAATTTTCCTTTATCAGTAACTGTTCCTCATACTATGCCTATTGATAAACAAGTTGATCTTGCTGTAAAGCTAGTGGAAGAAGGCGTTGATATTATTCAAACAGAAGGTGGTACAAGTTCTACACCTTACTCTCCAGGAATTCAAGGTTTTTTTGAAAAATCAATACCAACTCTTGCAGCTACCTATGCTATTCATCAAGAATTTAAGAAACAATCTCTGAATATACCAATTATGAGTGCCTCTGGATTAAGCCAAGTAACTTGTCCACTAGCAATATACTCTGGAGCCTCAGCAGTTGGCGTTGGATCTGTGGTTAATAAATTAGATGATTTAATATCAATGATTGCGGTTGTAAGGGGCTTAAAAGAATCTTTGAAAAATTCAATAATTGGAGAAAAAATCTCTTAGTATAGCAACAACCTTTAGCTACTAGCTTGATGAACAACTATAAACTTCAAGCTCCTTACGAACCAAATGGAGATCAACCAGAAGCTATTAAAAAATTAGTTAAAGGCGTAAATAATGGTAAACAGTTTCAGACTCTTTTAGGAGCTACCGGAACTGGCAAAACATTTACCATTGCCAATGTTATTCAACAAACAGGAAGACCAGCACTTGTTTTAGCCCATAACAAAACGTTGGCTGCACAACTATGTAATGAATTAAGGGAATTTTTTCCAAAAAATGCTGTTGAGTACTTCATTTCTTACTACGATTATTATCAACCTGAAGCTTATGTACCTGTAAGTGATACTTACATAGCCAAAACTGCTTCAATTAATGAAGAAATAGATATGCTTAGGCATTCTGCAACACGCTCATTATTTGAAAGAAAAGATGTAATTGTTGTAGCCTCAATAAGTTGTATTTATGGTCTTGGTATACCGAGTGAGTATTTAAAAGCTGCAGTTAAATTTGAAGTGGGAAAATCAATAAATCTACGTTCTTCTTTGAGATCTCTCGTTGAAAATCAATATACTAGAAATGATATTGAAATTACTCGAGGTAGATTCAGAATTAAAGGTGATGTTTTTGAAATCGGTCCAGCTTATGAAGATAGATTAATAAGAATTGAGTTATTTGGTGATGAAGTCGAGGCTATTAGATATGTTGACCCAACTACAGGAGAAATACTTGAAAGTTTGCAACAAGTTAGCGTTTACCCAGCGAAGCATTTTGTGACTCCAAAAGAAAGACTTGAGAGTGCAATAAGTGCAATCAGAAGTGAATTAAAAACTCAACTCGATAAATTTACATACGAAGGAAAATTATTAGAGGCTCAACGTCTAGAACAACGTACAAAATATGATTTAGAAATGCTTAAAGAGGTTGGTTATTGTAATGGAGTTGAGAATTATGCCCGTCATTTATCAGGTAGAGAGGAAGGTTCACCGCCAGAATGCTTAATAGATTACTTTCCCAAAGATTGGTTGTTGGTAGTTGATGAGAGTCACGTAACATGTCCTCAACTTCATGCGATGTACAATGGTGATCAATCTAGAAAAAAAGTTTTAATAGATCATGGTTTTAGATTGCCAAGTGCTGCAGATAATAGACCTTTAAAATGTGAAGAGTTTTGGGAAAAATCAAAACAGACATTATTTATAAGTGCAACCCCCGGTCAATGGGAATTAGATCAATGTGATGGTGAATTTATTGAGCAAGTTATAAGACCAACTGGAGTATTAGATCCTGTAATTGATGTAAGACCTAGTGAAGGCCAAATAGAAGATCTGTTATCTGAAATAAGAATTCGAGCTGAAAAGAATCAAAGAGTGCTTGTGACAACACTTACAAAGAGAATGGCTGAAGATCTAACTGATTTTTTATCTGAAAATAAAGTAAGAGTTAGATATTTGCATTCCGAAATTCATTCAATTGAAAGAATTGAAATTATTCAAGACCTTAGACTGGGCGAATATGATGTTTTGGTAGGAGTTAATTTATTAAGAGAGGGACTAGATCTCCCTGAAGTATCTTTAGTCGCCATTTTAGATGCTGATAAAGAAGGTTTTCTGAGGGCAGAAAGGTCATTGATTCAAACAATAGGAAGAGCTGCAAGACATGTTGAAGGTGTTGCCTTGCTTTATGCAGATAACTTCACAGATTCAATGAAAAGAGCAATATCTGAAACTGAAAGAAGAAGAACTATTCAAAAAAAATATAACCAAGTCAATGGTATTACTCCAAAACCTGCAGGCAAAAAAATAGAAAATTCAATATTATCATTTCTAGAACTTTCCAGAAAACTAGATGCTGGTGGTTTATCTAAAGATTTAATAAATATAGTTAATAACAAAACTGACGCCATTCTCAGTTCCATGGATAATCAATGTTTGCTCGAAGAATTGCCTGACTTAATAGAAAAGTTAGAAATTAAAATGAAAGATGCTGCAAAAGAGTTAAATTTTGAAGAAGCAGCAAATTTGAGGGATAGAATCAAAAAATTAAGACAAAAATTGGCAAGAAATAATTAAAAAGAACTTATTTTTCTAATTCGAAATGACTATGAATCGCATTAACTGCTTTGTCACAATCTTTTTCTAAGACAATACATGAAGTCCTAATTTCACTCGTGGCAATCATTTCAATATTGATATTTTGGTCAGCTAATGCTCTAAATATTTTTCCAGCCGTCCCAACCTTAAATGCCATTCCCGCTCCTACAGTACTTACTTTTGCTATTGCAGGGCCATCTTCAATGTATGATCCGGGTAATTTTTTTGTTAAGGCCTCAAAAACTAAGTTAGCTTTTTCTCTATCTTGTTTATTCATTGTAAGACTAATATCCTTAGTTTTTAAAGAGGAAATTCTTTCAGACTGAACAATAGTATCGATAAGCAAATTATTTTCAGCTAATGCTAAACATATCGATGCTGCTACACCTGGACGATCAGGTAGTTTTCTAAAGCTTACCTGAACTTGGTTTTTATCTAATGCAATTCCTCTTACTTCAGGTTGATCTTGTTTTTCATTGATTGGATTAACAAAAATTTGTGTATCGGATAACTTAAATTTCTCAGCAACGAATCTAATAGCTTTTGGTATATTATTTATTTCAATTACACAGCTGACTTTAATTTCACTAGTAGCTATTAACCTAACATTTATATTCGCTTGAGATAAAGTATCAAATAAATCAGCTGAAACACTAGGTCTGCCCATAATGCCTGCTCCTTGAATACTTAATTTAGTCATGTTGGTTTTTAAGTTAAATTCTCCCCCTAATTGACTAGTTATAAGTTCACATTGTTCTGCAGTCTTTTTTACTTCTAATTCACCAACAGTAAATGTAATATCGTTTTTATTTCCATCATTTGTCGCTTGTATTATTAAATCTACGTTAATACTTGCTTCTGAAAGTTTTTCAAATATTTGCGCAGCAATCCCAGGCCTATCAGGAATATTTGAGAGACTGAATACTGCTTGGTTTTCTAATACTTCAAGACTATTGACAGTTTTTGTTAATTCTAAGCTTCCTCTTTTTAGGGGGAGAGGTTGGATTTGACTTTCTAGGAGAGTCCCACTGGAGTCACTTTGGCTTGATTTGACACACAATTTAATTCCATAATTGCGAGCAATTTCTACTGCTCTTGGATGCAGAACTGAAGCACCGACGCTAGCAAGTTCAAGCATTTCCTCGCAGCTAATTTCATCTAAGAGTTTTGCATTAGGAACAATCCTTGGATCAGTAGTAAGAACCCCTGGAACGTCTGTATAAATTTCGCAAGTCTCAGCTCCTAAAGCTGTTGATAAAGCTACTGCGGAAGTATCTGAACCACCTCTACCCAAAGTTGTAATTTCCATTGAACCCGTATGGCTTAATGTTGTTCCTTGAAATCCAGCCACGACAACTACAAAACCCTGATTTAAATAATTTTGGATCCTTTCTGTTTTAATATCCAGAATTCTCGCTTTCCCATGAATTGATTCAGTAATAATTCCAACCTGGCTACCAGTCATTGAAATTGCAGGTATTCCGTATTCATTTAATGCCATTGAAAGAAGAGCTATGGTTACTTGCTCTCCAGTAGAGAGAAGCATATCCAATTCTCTTCGATTAGGATTTTTACTAATTGATTCCGCTAAACAATTTAAATCATCTGTAGTTTGCCCCATCGCAGAGACAACTACGACAATTTCATTCCCTGCTTCTTTACTTTGACAAATGCTACTTGCAATATTTTTAATTTTTTTAATATCACCGACAGAAGTACCGCCAAATTTTTTTACTAGTAAAGCCATA